>JAZTZK010000184.1:0-11717 GCA_045637485.1 Clostridia bacterium | reverse complement strand
GCGCTGGCTGGAGCGGTGCTTTCGAACCTGCCGGAGAAGCGGGGTAGGCGAACGGCTTGAAGTCATGACAACGGACGAAGAACATGTCTTAAACGAAAAAGGATTCCGTGTCACATGAGTGAGAAACACGGAATCCTTTTGTTGACATAATTTACCACGCGTTATATAATAGCATCAGGAGAGGAGGCTGGTGCTGTGAAAACGAAGCGATACTTGCGACAGCTGTTCGGCGCGTTGCTCTTTTTTATAATGCTCCCATCTTGCTTTCTCTGCCGGACCGATGTGAAAGGTACTGCTTACGCCGCGGAGGAGACGGTTGCGGTTGACCTGGAAGGGGTAGAGGACGATGAAATCATGCTGGACTTGTCGGCCTCCGATGATCTGGAAATTGGATCTGACATACAGGACGGCACTTGGATCGAAATTGACGACGTCGAGCTTGATCTGGATGTCAACCTGACGATAAACGGCGGGCTGACGGAGTTGATTTTAGTTGACGGACCATTGGAATTGCCCCAGATCTCGGCACAGGATCAAGTCCTGGACATAGGGGAAGGCGGTCCTGAGGCTGCGGAACAGTCCTACTGTCCCGGCTCGGGAATGAGCAACGCGGATGCCGCTTTCGGATATATACAACGGGCGATGTATTCCGGCGGGCGGACAGCGGGGCGACTGACCTCCAACGGCAACGTGGGAACCCGGCTTCAGGGTGTGGAGGGCAGGCTCTATACCCAGCTGAGGCAGAGGGTTGAAGCGGTGGCCAGGGGCGCATTGGCCGATACGGAGTTCAGACTGAATATCAGTGATCTGTACGAAGACGTGGCGTACAGCGCGGCGGATCTCGGCGCGGACACGCTGACCGATTCAAATGGAGATGTCACGCTACAGGCTGCTTTCTCGTTTTGGCTGAGAGTGTCTGTTGACGTAGGAAAGGTGATCGACGCGCTGTTGGCGGATTGCCCATACGATCTGTATTGGTATGACAAGACCAGTCCTACCTCCTGGAACAATGTTACATATGTGTTGGATGGCGATCGTCTGCGCATCAAGGATTATTCAACCGGCGCGATGTGTTTCCACTTTCCGGTGGCGGCGGAGTATTCTGTCAGTGGGACGACGGGTACCTATGCGGTGGATACCGCCAAAGGTCAATCCGTGCAGGCCGCAGCGGAAAACGCGGCGCAAATTGTCAAGGCCAATCGTTCTCTGGGCGACCTTCAAAAGCTGACCGCCTACAAGGACGCGATCTGCGATCTGGTGGAATACAATGACGGCGCGGCATCGGGTGAGATTGCCGATTACGGCAATCCCTGGCAGCTGGTGTGGGTGTTTGATGGCGATGACAGCACCAACGTGGTGTGCGAGGGCTATTCCAAGGCGTTCCAGTATCTGTGCGAGATGAGTACATTTCACGCAAATGTATCCGTCATCAGCGTCACGGGCTATCTTGGCAGTGACCGGGGCGGCGGCGGGCGGCACATGTGGAACCTGGTGAGCATTGGCGATGTGTGCTATATGGCGGACATCACCAACTGCGACGAAGGCTGCGTCGGGGCGCCGGACAAGCTGTTTATGAAGGGCTATTCCTACGCCATGCAGGAGAAATGGGGAGAGGTATACTATTTTCACGTCGGCAATCGGACGATAAGCTATTATTTCGATACCGACATAAAAAACCTGTTTTCTGCCGAGGAACTGGGCATCTGCGATGATCCTGTAGGCCCGGATAACGACGACCAGACCTCCGGAACCGCCGGCGATCTGACCTGGAAGCGGGACAAATACGGCGTGCTGTACATCTCGGGCAAAGGCGCGATCCCCGATTACAGCGCGCAATCCCCCGCGCCCTGGGCGGGGGATGCGGTGAAGCACGCTTATCTCTCGAAGGGCATTACCGCCATTGGCGACAGAGCCTTTAGAGACTGTCCCAACCTGACGCTAGTTTCGTTGAATACGGGAATAACGCGCATCGGAGAGGACGCTTTCGATGTGGATAAGCTGAGGGGAGAAAAAGTCAAAGGCGTCATTATCCCAAAGTGCACGGAGCGGATCGTGATCGAATATGTCAA
Organism: Clostridia bacterium; assembly: GCA_045637485.1. Taxonomy (GTDB): domain Bacteria; phylum Bacillota; class Clostridia; order Christensenellales; family Aristaeellaceae; genus UBA2862. The sequence goes on along the minus strand of JAZTZK010000184.1, from coordinate 9,648 downwards.
CAGGATCATGATCAACCATTCGATCACCAGTCATGGGAATATGACGTATATCCCGATGCGGGCGGCAACCTGCGTGAGCCTGGGCAGGGAGTACGCGCGCTGCGAAAGCTGCGGGGATGAATTTGAATGGAATACCCCGATCGACCCGACCAACCATGCGGATATCGTGGAAGACGCGGCAGTGCCCGCCACCTGTACCCAGGACGGGAAGACAGCGGGGAGCCACTGTGAAGCCTGCCATACCGTCATCAAAGCCCAGAGCAAAGTAACGGCCAAGGGCCACAAGCCAGTCGTGGACCCGGCGGTTCCGGCCACCATCGACGCGGAGGGCTTGACGGAAGGGAGCCACTGTTCTGTTTGCGGCGTCGTGCTGCTGGCGCAAAGCGTGGTTCCTCGACTTCCGAAGCCCACCGAAGCGCCGACCGTCAAACCCACCGAAGCGCCGACCGCCAAGCCCACAGCGACGCCGACCGCCAGGCCGACCGAAGCGCCGACCGCTAGGCCGACTGAAGCGCCGACCGCCAGCCCAACCGAAGCGCCGACCGCCAGGCCGAGCGCCAAGCCTACCGCCAAGCCCACTGCCAAGCCCACCGAAGCGCCGCTTCGCAGAATCAGTCTGGAAAAAGCCAGGATTTCCGTCAAATCTCAGGTGTATAGCGGTAAAGCGATAGAACCGGCTGTAAAGGTAGTGCTGGACGGGAAAACCCTGAAAAAGCAAACGGATTATGTCGTCTCTTACGCCAATAATAAAAAGATAGGCGTTGCCAGCGTCACGGTCAGGGGCAAGGGTCGATATAAAGGCAGCGCAAAAGCAGCTTTCAGGATCAATCCCAGGGCTGTGTCCGGTCTGAAGCTGAAAAGCGGCAAGGGTCGCCTGACCGCCAGTTGGAAAAGGGGCGCCGGGATCAGCGGTTATCAGCTGCAATACGGCCTGAAAGCGGATTTCTCAGATGGGCGCAAGGTGAAGATATCCAAGGCCACAACGCTCAGGAGGACCATTAAAAATCTGAAAAAGGGCAAAGCATATTATGTGCGCATCCGCGCGTACAAAAAGACAGGCGGCAAGCGCTATTGGTCGGCTTGGTCCGCCGCGAAGAAGATCAAAGTGCGCCAATAAAACATTACAGCTCAGCCGCAGGCTGAGCTGTAATGTTTTACGGTGTATGCCGGTTTTATTCTGTGCGCACCCCCAGATCCTCCGGCCCGAAGGATTCGGGCAGAAGCTCGCCCAGGGTCTTGACGGCAAAGCCCTTTCCGAACTGCCCGACGATCACGGGCAGGCTTGAATCTGAAAACTCCCGCAGGACCTGGCGGCAGATGCCGCAGGGCCAGGCCGGAGCGGTGGAGCCCACGATGGCGATGGCGGCAAAGCGCCGCGCGCCCGCGGCGATGGCGCAGGACGCGGCGCAGCGCTCGGCGCAGATCGACGCGCCGTAGGAGGCGTTTTCGAAGTTGCAGCCCTTGAAGGTCCGCCCGTCCTCAGTGAGTATGCAGGCGCCCACCTTGAAGTGGGAATAGGGGCTGTAGCTGTTGCGCATGGCCTCGCAGGCCAGCTTAAAGAGCTGTTCATGGGAAGGCGCTTCGCCCTCCCGGGTGATGCCGACGGCGCTCAGGGCGCGCTCCTCCATGCTGCGCATAACGGCCTTCTCCTCCTCGTTCATGTGGTCGTAACCCATCAGGTGAAAGGCCGAATGGGCGGTGAGGTAACCCAGCTCGCGCTGAAGCGAGTGGCCGTATTCATCGGCCTGAGAGCGGGCGCGGCCCAGGTTGATCACGCAGTCCCCGAGGTTGGCGCAGCCCATGACCGGATCGTATTCCCGGCTGACGCGCCGGGGACAGTCCCGGGCGGTCTTGCCCGTGGGATAGGTGACGGTGGGGAAGGAAAGGACGTCGGTGGGGCTGTCAATGCCCCGATGTAGAAGGTTCAGCGAACGAATCTGTTCGTCGTCCACGATGCGCACGCAAAAGCCCGCGTCGTCTATGCCCTCCGCGTCAAAGCAGGCGTCTGCCACGCGCTCCAGCAGCCCCTCCAGCCCATCCATGCCCTCTGACACGGGAATATCCCACTGCAGCTCAATGGCCATCTGCGACTTCCTCCTTTTGCTCCTCCAGTCCCTCGACCCTCGGCGGTATGGCCACCTCCGGGTATTCGATGCGCTCGTGGAATACGCCGGTGAGCACCGTCGAAAATGCGCCACATATCTTCTCCAGGTCGTTGAAGGTCAGGTCGGATTCGTCCAGCTGGCCGTCATTCAGCTTGTCGCGCACCAGCTTGCGGATCAGCGCCTCCACCTTTTCCGTGGTAGGCTCCGGGATGCTGCGGGCGGCGGCTTCGATGCTGTCGGCCAGCATCACGCAGGCAGCCTCCTTCGTTCGCGGGCGCGGCCCTTCGTAGCGGAAGGCGTTGATGTCCACGTTTTCGCTGCCGTAGAGCTTGACGGCCTTGTCATAGAAGAACAGCACGACGCCGTCGCCGTGATGCTGTCTGATGATGTCCAGCACCGGGGCGGGCACGTGGGCCTTTTGGGCCATGGCGACGCCATCCCTGGGGTGGGCGGTGAGTATGGCCACGGAGACCCGGGGGTCGGTGCGGTCGTGGGGGTTGTCGCCCATCTGGTTTTCCTTGAAGTAGGACGGACGCTTAAGCTTGCCGATGTCGTGGTAATACGCGCCTACCCGGGCCAGCAGCGGGTTCGCGCCGACCGCGTTGGCAGCGGCCTCCGCCAGGTTGGCGACGATGATGGAGTGGTGATAAGTCCCGGGAGCCTCCAGCAGCAGGCGGCGCAGTAGCGGCTGGTTCGGGTTGGACAGCTCGATCAATTTGCTGTTGGTGGCCAGGTTGAATATGGATTCCAGAGCAGGCTGCAATCCGATGCAGAGTATGGCGCTGATGATGCCGCTGCTCATGGCCCACAGCGCGTTGGTCAGCACGTTGGCCAGATCGGCGCTGTTCACCAGGCCGACGGCCAGCGTGCACAGAAAGTTGGATACGCCCACCAGCGTGCCGGCCAGCAGCGTGGTCAGGCGCTGCCCGCGTCGGCCCAGCACCGAGAGTATGATCGGGCCGGAGGCCATGCTCATCAGCAGCACCGAGAACATCGTCACTGAGAACAGGCCGCTGCTGGCGTTGGTCAGCAGCGAGGCAATGAACCCCAATCCGATGTTCATGTAGAGGGCGGAGCGCTGGTCGAACAGCACCGCCACCAGCATCAGCCCAAGGGATATGGGCATCATGTAGGCGTCGAACCGGCTGAAGGCCAGGCATAGCCCCGTGACCAGCACCGAGATCAGCCCCAGCAGCAGCAGCGTCCGGGGCGTCATGTGCTCGCGCAGATAGCGGTGCAGGTACAGCCCCATGCATCCCATGATCAGAAGCAGGACCAGCGCGATGCCGCCGATCAGCTGCACGTCCAGGGAATCCTCCTTCAACAGTCCCAGGGACGATAGCATCGCGTACTGGGCCTGGGTCACGATCTCGCCCCGGCGCACGATGACCTCGCCCTTGACGCAGGTTACGTTCTCCACGTCGTCCCGGGCCTTTTGTCGGTTGGCCTCGGTGGTTTCCTCGTCGATCAGCATGTTGGGCCGTATGCAGCTGCGGATCACGTTCATGGCGATGGAAACCAGCTCCGCGGAATAGCCGTTGCCGGCCAGCGAGCGGGCCAGCCGGTTGATCGCGGTGGCCTCCTGACCCTCCAGCAGCGTGGAATTCAGCGTCTCCCGAACGTCGATGATGGCGTCTTCGAACAGCTTACGCAGACCGTCCCCGTCATAGGTCATCAGGGCGCGGTATTCCTCGGGGCTCAGGTTCACCGAGAGGGATGCGTTCAGCGCGGACAGCTCGTCCCCGGTGATCCGGTTGGGATCGGGCCAATCGCTGTTCCGAAGGGCGAAAAGCGCGTCAAAGGTCGCCTGCATTTCAGAGGAGACGCTGCCCACCACGGAAAAGTCGATGCTCTTGTAGCTGGGCTCGACCGCCGCTGCTGCGGCGGCCCGGCGCTCCTCCGTGCTGACGGTGTCGATGACATCCTTGCTGGCGAGTATATCCAGCGGCGCCGGCGAGCCGACGTGTATGTCGTGCTGCTCCGGCGTGATGCCGATCAACAGCAGACCCCCCAGCAACAGATACGTGGCGATGATGATCAGCCCGTTTTTAAATACCGGGCCAAGGCGCGACACGCCCGCCTTGCTGAGCTTGTTCATGGTATCCTCCTGATTACAGTCTGAAGGCTACGGACGATAGACGCGCCTCTGGCGCTCATTGCGTTCGCTCTTCTGGGCGTGCTTCTCGTAGGCCTTGACGATGGCCTGCACCAGCTCGTGGCGCACCACGTCCCGGTGGGTCAGCTGTACGATGCCGATGTCCTTTACGTCCCTGAGCACCTCCAGCGCTTCCACCAGGCCCGAGCGCTTGCCCACGGGGAGGTCGATCTGGGTGACGTCGCCGGTGATGACCATCTTCGAGCCCATGCCCATGCGGGTCAGAAACATCTTCATCTGTTCCGAGGTGGTGTTCTGGGCTTCGTCCAGTATGATAAAGGCATCGTTGAGGGTGCGGCCGCGCATGTAGGCCAGCGGAGCCACCTCCACCGCGCCCCGCTCCAGCAGCCGCTGGTAGGCGTCCACGCCCAGCATCTCGTGCAGCGCGTCGTAAAGCGGCCGCAGGTAGGGGTCGACCTTCTGGGCCAGGTCGCCTGGCAGGAAGCCCAGCTTTTCGCCGGCCTCCACGGCAGGGCGGGTGAGTATGATGCGCTCGATCTCCTTGTTTTTCAGGGCCACCACGGCCATGGCGATGGCCAGGTAGGTCTTGCCCGTTCCGGCTGGGCCAACGGCAAAGGTGGCGGTGTTGTCCTTGATGGCCTCGACGTACTGCTTTTGGCCCAGCGTCTTGCACTTCACCTGCCGTCCCCGGTAGGTGATGGCGATGACGTCCCGCATGATCTCGCCGATGCGGTCGGCCTTGCCCTCGGCGGCCAGGCCGATGGCATAGCGTATGCGCGTGCGGTCCACGGCCTCGCCCCGCAGCACGATCTCACCCAGCTTCTCCAGTGTCTCCCTGGCCAGCGCCACCTTGTCGGGGTCGCCGGACAGGGTGATTTCGCTGCCGTGGGCGTAGATTTCAACCCCCAGTTCCTCGCGGAAGAGGGAAATGTTCTCCTCGCGGATGCCGAACATGCCAATGAACTGCTCCGGTGAATCCACGCTCATGTGCTCGGTGTGGGACTGTTCGTTTTTTTCCAAATTGTTTAGCCTCCCTGTAATGCCTCCCGCGTTACCGCGGCGTCGGACTGTATCTCAATGACGGCCCTCGCAACGAGGACGTCGCCGGTTTTTTCGTAATCCACCCAGCTGTCTCCGGGGATGTATTCCCTTGGGCCTTCCCGAAACAGCGTCGTCCGTGCGCTCGCCAGAGAAAGTGCCCTTGCCCTCGCCATAAGGGCCTCCCGGGGAATCTTTGTATCCTGCAGCTGAATCTCCACATTCGAGAAACGCTCGATTTCAATCGGCAAAAACAATCCCCCGATGGGCAGATATTCCCGCTCGGTGCGCTGTGACGGATAAGTCGTGGCCTCTGCGATGGGCCATTCCATACCCAGCAGCGCGAGCTTTGCGCCGGTGGATCGCCGACCGGTATCGACGATGTCGGTTTGGGTCAGCTGTAACCGGGCCTCGCCGGAGAACCAGCTGCGCACGATCACCTCGCCCAGGGCGCCGATGGGGCGCGTTTGCTCCTTCGATGCCTGCTCCTCGCCCCGAATCAGTACCTGGCCCCGGCGCACGGTATCTCCGGGCCTGACGCACGGTATGCCCGCGCGCACCACGGCGCTGACGACGATGCCCTCCCGAGCGCAGACGAGATCCCTCGCGGCGTTCACGTCGTATATGGCCGGGGAGGGGGCTTCCGGCGCGGCTTCCAACAGCAGGCGCACGCCCTGGAGCCGGACGCCCGCATAGCTGTAGCCCTCCGTCCGGGCAAGCAGGCGATGGGCGAGCAGGCCGGTGTCGATGCTTCGGCTGATCCCGGGACGTATGCCCAACGCTTCCAGCGACCGGGACAGCGCAGCGGAATCGCCCGATGCGGCAAGCTCACCGGTGAAGGCGATATCCACGATCCACAGTCGCGTCAGGAAAAGCGCGCTCAGTATGACCGCGCAGGCGATTCCGGCGACCAGCGTGACCCTTTTCCGGACAAAGTGGCGCAGGGCGCTGAGACCCCGCAGGCGTGTGACGCGCGCTTCCAGATTGAAGCGTCTGCACAGGGCCAGCAGCAACCGGGCGGACTGAGCGTCGCAGCGGACGATGAGGGCGTTGCCTTCGGTCAGCTGCGCGTCGGCGAACCGCGCGCCCTGGGACGTGGCCCGATCGATCAGCTTTTCGGGCATCAGGCAGCGAACCCGGACGGTGATCTCACTCCTCATCGGGCACGTCACCTCCCCGACAGGGCAGCTCAACGCGCCGGATGTCGCCCCGGATGATCACCGCGCCTGCCCTGGCGCTGCTGAGCGAAAGGCCGTTTCCCATCGCGCAGACGGCGCCCGCGCGGCTGTTGAGTACGATTCGGGTATCGGTAAACACCGCGATGCCGGTGTGATTTTCCACCAACAGGCTATGGCCGCCTACAGCGGTGATCCTCGGGCAGCGCCCGGTCATGTCCTCCGTCCATTCCAGGGCAGGAGGATATCCGCGACCGCGCCACGGGGTTCGGGGAACGCGCTCAGCGTTCCTCGCACGCCGGGAAAAGCCCGTTTTTTTCATGCACGCATCCCTCCGCAATGGGTAATGGGTTCCATGTTACCCTATGCGGCGGACAGACGCTTCATCCATGCATAAATCAACCCTATAATATTATACACGATTATACACCGGAAATGCAAGAGAATATGATGATTTGCCCAAATTGAGCCTTTGTTTGACAGAAGGGGAGGGAGCTTGCTATAATTCGGATGTGGGATCTCACAGAAGGAGTATCAGAATGTCATTTCAGATTTCGGACTTGTTGAAGGACCCTGGCGCGGGGCTTGCGCCGATGGCGGGGGTGACGGACGCGGCTATGCGGCTGCTGTGCCACGAACAGGGCGCGGCCTGGGCGGTGAGCGAGATGCTGTCGGCGAAGGGCTGGGTGTTCTCCGGGGGCAGCAACCGCAACGCTCAGGACATCCTCGCCCGCCTGCCCGGCGAGGGACCGGCAGGCCTTCAGCTCTTCGGCAGCGATCCGGCGTATATCGCCGAGGCGGCACGAAGGCTGGAACACGCGGGCTTTCAGTTTTTTGACCTGAACTTTGGCTGCCCGGCACCAAAGATCACCGGAAATGGCGAGGGCAGCGCGATGATGCGCGATCCCGTTCGACTCGGCGCGGTGGTGCGGGCGCTGTCGGAGGCGACACCCCTGCCCGTGACGGTGAAGATCCGCGCGGGGTGGGACAGCGGCAGCATCAACGCCCCGGAGGTCGCCAGGATCTGTGAGGACAACGGCGCCCGGGCCGTGGCTGTACACGCGCGCACCCGGGATCAGCAATACGCGGGCAAAGCGGATTGGCGGATCATACGGGATGTAAAGCGGGCGGTGTCGGTGCCGGTGTTCGGCAACGGCGACGTGCGCGGCGGCGCGGACGCCCTGCGGATGCTGGACGAGACGGGCTGCGACGCCGTGATCGTCGGCCGCGCCGCCCAGGGCAATCCCTGGATATTCCGGGAGATCGCCGCCGCGATGCGGGGAAAGGCAGCTCCGCCTCCGACGCCCGAAGAGCGGGTGGAGATGGCCGCCCGCCACTTCCAACTGGAGGCGCGGCTGTACGGCGAAAAGCTGGCGGTGCTGCAAATGCGCAAGCACATCGCGTGGTATGTGCACGGAATGAAGGGCGCTTCCCGATTCCGCGAGCGCATCAATCAATTGAACAGCGCCGCGGAAGTGCTCGCGGCGCTGAGGACGTATGCGGAGGAATGAATGCTTCGGGACTCTGAGCTGCAGCAGCAAGCGATTGGGCGCTATGCACGCTTTGGAATGCTCCCGATGAATTCGGTAATATTGTCATCCGACTCCACACGAATCTCCCCGCCGTAGTCCTTCACGATTTCCTCGACGATGCTCAGGCCGGAGCCGTGGCCCTCGCTCTTGGTGGTGAAGCCCATCTGAAAGATGCTGCGGTGCAGCTGCGGGGGAATGGCGGGGCCGTTGTTGCCAACGCGGAAGGTGTATGCGCCAGGGGTTTCGTCGATGGTCAGGTCGATGCGCTTGTCGGATTGTGCCGGGTTTTCCAGCAGTGCGTCCCGCGCGTTGTCGATCAGGTTGCCCAGTACCCGACACATCTCCCAGCCCGGCACGGGCAAGCCCTGCCAGGGGGATTGTATGTGCAGGACCAGCGCGATTCCCTGGGCCTCGCAATCCTGGCGCTTGGCGGCGATCAGGGCGTTCACGGCGGGGTTGGCGGTCTTCAGGGCGCTGCCGGCGCGTTTGATGTCGCCGTACACGCTCTCTACGTAATTCATGGCCTCTCCGGCGTCGTTCAGCTCCAGCAGAGAGAAGACCACCTGGAGGTGGTTCATGAAGTCGTGACGCTGCTTTCTGAGGGTACCGTTCAGCAACTCCAGCTGTCGGTTGGCCTCCTCCAGCATCCGGGTCTGTTCCACGATTCGCCCGGCGTTTAGCGCTTCACGGATATCGGCGACCGCGCCCCATGTCACGATCAACAGCGCTGCGGCCACGGCGGCAATTTCAATATGCCGCCCCTCCGTAGGCGCATGAACCACCGTATATACCAGCACTGCCACCATGGCCGCAACCTGCAGCAGGTTGATCACTACGGTGAAGCGCGTGGCCTTTTTGACGTTAAGACGTTCCGTGAGCCTCGTTTTCATGCCTCAATAATGCCAATATCGGCGTCAATTCGAGATCGACGCCGATATGAAAGGACCGATATTGCCGCGCTCTTGCCGCGATTACAGCTGAGAGGTGCAGTGGGGGCAGCGGGTCGCATCCTCGGCGATCTCGCTCTTGCAGTAGGGGCACAGCCGCGGGGCGGGGCCTTCCGGCTCTGGCTTCTTCAGCTTGTTCATGGCCTTCACCACGCCAAACAGGCACAGCGCGATGATCAGGAAGTTGATGATGGTGGAGATCAGCACGCCATAGTTCAGGGTCGCGGCGCCGGCTTCCTGGGCGGCGGCCAGGGTGGCGTACTTGCTGCCATCCAGCGAAATGAACCAGTTGGAGAAGTCGACGCCGCCGGTCAGCTTCGAGATGATCGGCAAGAAGATATCGTTCACCAGGCTGGTGACGATGTTGCCGAACGCGCCGCCGATGACGACGCCGATGGCCATATCGACCACGTTGCCTCTCAACGCAAATTCTTTGAATTCGCTAAGCATTCCCATATTGAATTCCTCCCTTTCGTATACCGAAGAATCACTTCACCCGGGTATTATAGCACATGTTTCGCGGAAAATAAAGTGTTTTCGTGGATTTTCATGAATTAGTGCCCGGGCGTTGTTACCATTCACCCTTTAAGCCGATTGGCACATATCCGTAGCGGCGAGCAATGCTCCCCGCTACGGCGGTTCGCCGCAAGGGTGAATGGTAACCACAATTCCTCACAACGCAAAGACATATCTGACGGTGTCTGTTTCGATACGGCGCAAGTCCTTCAGGAAGTC
>JAZTZK010000183.1:0-5244 GCA_045637485.1 Clostridia bacterium | reverse complement strand
CAGGCCATAGACGCCGCGCAGGCCGTAGCCGGGAACGATAACGTCGTGGCAAGCGCCGTCGCCGAGGCGGCCAAGGCTGTGGGCGACGCGCTGGACAAGGCAAAGGCGGATGTGGCGGCCATAGACAGTCGGATGGCCGACGAGGCCGCCGCGGGCGCTGTGATCGAAAAGATCAACGCGCTGCCCGACAACGCGGGATTGAGCGACAGGGACGCCGTGGCTACGGCCCGCGCCGGCTATGAAGCGCTGACGGAGGACCAGAAGGCGCTGGTGCCCGAGAACGTACGGAAGAAGCTGGCCACGGCGGAGGAACAGGTCAAGGCCGCGGAAGCAGCCAAGGCCGAGGAGGACGCCAAAGCCGCCGAGGAAGAGGCCGCGAGGAAGAAGCGGGCGGAGGACGAAGCCGCCGCGGGCGTTGTGGTCGAAAAGATCAACGCGCTGCCCGCCGAAGCCGGATTGGACGACAAGGCCAATGTTGAAGCGGCCCGCGCCGCCTATGAAGCGCTGACGGAGGACCAGAAGGCGCTGGTGCCCTATGATGTGTTGAAGAAGCTGACCACGGCGGAAGCTCAGGTGCAGGCCGCGGAGGAAGCCGCGGAGGAAGCCGCAAAGACCATCGACATCGCCGATTGCGATATCACCGTGAAGGACCAGACCTACACCGGCAAGGCGCTGGAGCCCGCCCTGACCGTCAAATACGGCAAGGTGAAGCTGGTGAAGGATACCGACTACACCGTGACCTTCAAGAACAATACGAAGGCGGGTACCGCGACCGCGACGGTGAAGGGCAAGGGCAGCTATACCGGCAGCCAAAAGGTGACCTTCAAGATTTCAAAGGCAAGCGTCACCGCCTGCGATATCACCGTGAAGGACCAGACCTATACCGGCGAGAAGATCGGGCCCGCCCTGCCCGTCAACGACGGCAAGGTGAAGCTGGTGAACGACACCGACTACACCGTGACCTTCAAGAACAACACGGATGCGGGCACGGCGACCGCGACGGTGAAGGGCAAGGGCAACTATACCGACAGCCAGAAGGTGACCTTCAAGATCGCGCAGGCGAGCATTGCCAAGTGTACCTTCTCGGTGAAGGACCAGACCTACACCGGCAAGAAGATCGAGCCCGCCCTGACCGTCAAGCACGGCAAGGTGAAGCTGGTGAAGGATACCGACTATACCGTGACCTTCAAGAACAACACAAAGGTCGGAACGGCAACCGCGACGGTCAAAGGCAAGGGTAACTATACCGACAGCCAGAAGGTGACCTTCAAGATCGCGCAGGCGAGTATTGCCAAGTGTACCTTTACCGTGAAGAACCAGACCTACACCGGCAAGAAGGTCAAAAAGCCCGAGGTGACGGTCAAGTTCGGCGGGAAGGCGCTGAAGGAGGGCACGGACTATACCCTCGCCTATGACAAGCAGGCCGTGAAGATCGGCGGGTATGAACTGACGGTCAAGGGCAAGGGCAATTTCAAGGGCGCGAAGCAGCTGGCCTTCAGCGTCGTCCCGAAGGGCACGGCGTTCAGAAAGCTGACGGGCGGCAACAAGCAGGTCACCCTGAAGTGGAACAAGCAGGCGGATATCACGGGCTACCAGATCGAGTACGGCCTGAAGAGCGATTTCTCCGACGGCAGGAAGGTCACCGTCAAGAAGGCCAAGACCCTCACCACGACCGTCAAGAACCTGAAGGCCGGGAAGAAGTACTATGTGCGCATAAGGACCTATGCGACGGTCAAGAAGGTGAACTATTTCTCCGCCTGGTCGAAGGCGCAGGCGGTAAAGACCGCCAGCGCGAAGGGCAACGCCACGGCGCAGGCCGTAGAGGTGGAGCTGCAAGCGGGCGAGGCGCTGGATTTGAACGATATGTTCCCCGGCGGCGAAGCCTGGGAATCCAGCGACGCGTCGGTTGTGGCGGTGTCGGAGGGCGTTGTAAAGGCGCTGGCCGTGGGCGAGGCTGTCGTCAGCGGATATGACGCCGAAGGAGAGCCGGTCAGCATCGTCATCACCGTGACGGCCGGCGAGATCGAAGCGCTTGTGCTCGGCGAAGACCTGGCGCTGCCCGGGATCGACGATGCGATTGACGACGGGATCGTCATGGATGAAGGGATTGCGCTGACGATGGAGTGAAGTACGGCATAAGCTACCGCCCGCCGGGGGGATGGGTTCCCTCCGGCGGGCGGTTTTTGTGGCCGGGGAGACGGAACCCCTGACAAAACTGAACATACACGATGAAAGCATCACACCCGCCAAAAGAGGACTGACACGCGTCAGTCCTCTTTCAATTCCCCGTTTTCCACCCGCCAGGCCTTGCCCACCTCGGCCCCGGCGAGATCGGCGGCGTCGGTGCAGGTGATGAAGGTCTGCACGCCCTTCAACCGGCTCACCAGCTGGCGGCGGCGGCCGGGGTCCAGCTCGCTCATCACGTCGTCCAGCATCAGCATGGGCCACTCGCCCAGCTGCGCCCGCATCACGTCCAGCTCGGAAAGCCGCATGGACAGCGCCGCGGTGCGCTGCTGACCCTGGGAGCCGTAGGCCCGCACGTCCCGGCCCTCCACCAGGATCTGCACGTCGTCCCGGTGGGCGCCCACGGTGGAGGTCATGCGCCGTGCGTCCGTCTCCCGGGCGGCGAACAGCGCGTCCAAAAAGGCCCCGGCATCCTCCCCCGTCGACACGCTGGGCAGGTAGCGGATCTCCAGCCGCTCCCGGTCGTCGGCGATGTCCCGGTGGATGGCGGCGGCCGCGTCGCTGAGCCTGCGAATGTACTCCCGGCGGTGCCCCATCAGCTCCACCCCCGCGGCGGCCAGCTGCCCGTCCCAGGCGTCCAGCGTGGGCATCAGCTCGGGCCGGGCGGCGATGGCCTTCAGCGCCTCGTTGCGCTGCTTCAGCGCCCGGGCGTAGCGCTGCAGGGCGTAGTAATAGGCAGGCCGCACCTGCGAAAGGGCCATGTCCACGAACCGCCGCCGCTCGGCGGGTCCGTCCTTCACCGTGCGCAAATCCTCCGGGGAGAACAGCACGCCGGTGACGTGGCCCATCAGCTCGCCGGAGCGGCTGATCTCCTGCCCGGACACCCTGATCCTGCGCCGCCCCAGCGCGGGCAGCGCGATCTCCACCTGATGGCTGCCGTCCCGCCGCAGCGCCTCCACCCGCACCGCGGCGAAGTCGGCCCCCCAGCGAATCAGCTCCCGATCCTGCCGGGTGCGGTGGGAGCGCCCCGTGCAGCACAGGTACAGCGCCTCCAGCACGTTGGTCTTCCCCTGCCCGTTGTCCCCCAGCAGCACGTTGACGCCCCCGCAGGGCTCGATTTCGCAGGTCTCATAGCTTCGAAAATGCGTAAGCTCCGCATGTGTGATCTTCAAGAAACGTCCGCCTTTACGTGAATATACCGTGGATATGGCATTATTATAGGGGATTTGGGCGGAAGAATCAAGACCGAATGGAAAGATCGATATACAAAAAACATGCCGACGTTGCAGCTCAGGGTTTTGATTATTCGGAACCCCTCCGCCTCGCTTCGCTCGGCACCTCCCCTTTCAGGGGAGGCAAAAAGTGTAGACGCTCTCCAAACAGCCTCCCCTGAAAGTCCTAAAGGACTAGCTTCGCGTCGGGGAGGTGGCCCCGCCATAGGCGGGGTCGGAGGGGTTCCACAGTGTCGACTCTGAGCTGTAACTACCGACAATGTCAGCATGAATATGGGACAAGGCGACTCTTACGCCATCTGATACTCTGTAAACAAGCTTTCCCTGTAATCCTCGTCCGTGAGGCTCGTAAAGCATCTTCAATTCTGCCTGCTTGTATGAGCTTTGCCGTCAATGCCCCCATTTTCTCCTGATCATGGCGTTCGCCATTATGTTCCGCTTCAAGAATCTCATCCTTAAACAATTCTTTGAATGCTGTGCACATCTCCGGATCCCTCCCCAATCGCTCAAACAGTTCCCTGTTGACCCGCATGCTTACTTCATATACCGCATCGGCGTTTCGCCTGTCATCCGCATCGGATAGTCTTCGCGTCTGTTCTACGAACTGCCTGATATCCTCTTCCCTGGCGTGCTTTGAGATGATCCTCAGAACCGCGTTAGATAGGCTTTTTGCTCAGCGGATGCTCATGATGGTAGGTGAGAAGATCCTTGTATTTCCGTAGACGAAACTCAATGCCGCCCTCGTAACAATTGCTATTGAATTTTTGATACACTATTGCCAGTGAAAGGAAGTGTATCAAGTGGCAAACATCAAGTATATCCGCGTCAGCACGCAGGAACAGAACACCGCAAGGCAGGAACAGGACCTTGCCAACTATGACAAGGTGTTCATTGAAAAAATCAGCGGCAAAGACACCAACCGCCCGCAACTGCAAGCCATGCTTGACTATGTGCGCGAAGGGGACACCGTGACGGTTGAAAGCTATTCCCGCCTCGCCCGAGATACGCGGGACCTCCTGAACATCATTGATGTTCTCAACAAAAAGGGTGTGGCGTTCGTCTCGCAGAAGGAACAGATTGACACCAGTACCCCCGCGGGACGGTTTATGCTCTCCGTGTTCGCCAGCCTTGCACAGTTTGAGCGCGAACAGATACTTGCCCGCCAAGCGGAAGGAATCGCCATAGCGCAGCGTGAAGGCCGCATGGGACGCCCTGAAATCAAGCCCTGCGGACAACTTCACCGCTATTGTCAAAGAGTGGCAGGACGGCAATATAACCGCCGTAGAGGGCATGAAACGCGCAGGAATGACAAAGGCGACCTTCTATCGGAAGGTCAAGGCAATGCAGTGAAATGAAGCCCCGCGCCCGTACCGCTGGCCGCGGGGCTTCGTCCATGTGTGTGACGTGGCGTCCCTCGGCAGTTTTCAGAGAATAAGGGGCCTCTTATCCCGAAACACAGGCCGCCCACCACCCTTTGAAGCATTATTGAGCAGAGTTCAAAATCTTTACAGCGCAAAGACGGAAAACATTGAAATGACTTCTTGACAATCGGGGAACATCGTAGTATAATAGTTCTCGTTCACAAGGATTCAAGCACGCTGACGTGCAAAGATTCAAGCGTGCAGCCCTTGAAAACCCTTGGAAATCAACAGTTTTATCTGGGTGTAGCGCAGTTTGGTAGCGTGCTTGAATGGGGTTCAAGAGGCCGGAGGTTCGAATCCTCTCACCCAGACCACAACAAAGGCATTGAATCATCGATGTTTCAATGCCTTTGCTTATGCTTTGAGTATTCAATTTCCCATGGAAAATGGTAAAAGACACTCATAAG
>JAZTZK010000182.1:0-2604 GCA_045637485.1 Clostridia bacterium | reverse complement strand
CAGCAGAACCTTATCCAGATCGCTGGGCTTCAGGCCTGCATCAGCCAGGGACTGACGGACAGGCTTCAGGGTGCGCTCCACCAGATCGGCAGTCAGCTCGTTGAACTTGGCACGGGAGATGGTCACGTCCAGGTGCTTGGGGCCGGTGGCGTCGGCGGTGATGAAGGGCAGGTTCACGTTGGTGCTCATCATGCCGGACAGCTCGATCTTGGCCTTCTCGGCGGCCTCCTTCAGGCGCTGCAGGGCCATGCGGTCCTGGCGCAGGTCGATGCTGTTCTCCTTCTTGAACTCGTCGGCGATGTAGTCGATCAGCCGCTGGTCGAAGTCGTCGCCGCCCAGGCGGTTGTTGCCGGCGGTGGCCAGCACCTCGAAGATGCCGTCGCCGACCTCCATCAGGCTCACGTCGAAGGTGCCGCCGCCCAGGTCGTACACCAGGATCTTGTGGGCGTCGCCCTTGTCCAGGCCGTAGGCCAGCGCCGCGGCGGTAGGCTCGTTGATGATGCGCTTCACGTCCAGGCCCGCGATGCGGCCGGCATCCTTGGTGGCCTGGCGCTGGGCGTCGGAGAAGTAGGCGGGCACGGTGATGACGGCCTCGGTGACGCTCTGGCCGATATAGCTCTCGGCATCGGCCTTCAGCTTCTGCAGTATCATGGCGCTGATCTCCGGCGGGGTGTAGTTGTGGCCGTCGATGGAGATCTTGCGGTCGGTGCCCATGTCGCGCTTGATGGAAATGACGGTGCGGTCGGGGTTGGTGACGGCCTGGCGCTTGGCCACCTGGCCCACCAGGCGCTCGCCGTTCTTGGAGAAGGCGACGACGGACGGGGTGGTGCGAGCGCCCTCGGCGTTCGCGATGACGACGGGCTCGCCGCCCTCCATGACGGCGACGCAGGAATTGGTGGTGCCCAAATCAATACCGATAATCTTGCTCATTTTTGTTACCTCCTATTTCATCGAAGATGTTCGTTGTTGTCTATCCTGAACTCAGTTAATGAGGGATGAGGAATTAGGAACCAGGAATTCCGGTGAAATCCCTGACGGGATTTTGGGATTGGAAAGCGGAGCGGGAATCCAGCGGCCCCTGGCCGTCTTCATTCCTCATTCCTAATTATCGAAGAATCTATTCTTCGACCGCCACCTTGACCATGGCGTACCTTATGATCTTATCCTTGACCTTGTAGCCCTTCTGGAATACCTCCAGCACCTTGCCGGGTTCCTCGCCCGCCTCGCGCATCACCGCGTTGTGCTTCTCGGGGTCGAATTCCTCGCCCAGGGCGGGCACCTCCTCGAAGCCGAAGCGCTTCAGCGATTCCATCAGTGTGTTCAGCGTCATCTTCACGCCGTCGGCCAGCGCCTTCGCCGCCTCGTCCTCCGTCTTCTCGGCGGCGTCGATGGCGCGCTCCAGGTTGTCGATGGCGGGCAGCATGGCCGCGATGGCCTCCCGCACGCCGTCCTCATAGCCGTCGGAGCGGGCGGTCTGGTTGCGGCGCTTGAAGTTCTGGAAGTCGGCCTGGGCGCGCAGCAGCGAATCCTTGAATTCGTCCCGCTGCTTCACCGCCAGCTCCAGCGCGGCCTGCCACTCCTCGGCGGTGGCGACGTGTTCCTCCTGGGCCTCGGGGCGCTCGGGGGCCCCGGAAACCTCGGGCTCGATGGTCTCGGGCTCAATGGCCTCGGTGTCTTTCACCTCCGGCTCGGTGACCGGCTTGTTCTTGTCCTTCTTCTTCATAGCGTCGATCCTCACAGTTGTTATTTATATTCCGCCAGCACGTCGCTCAGCGCCCGGCCCATGAAATCCAGCACCGATATCACCCGGTTGTAGTTCATGCGGGTCGGCCCGATGATGCCCAGCGTGCCGGTGGAATGGTCCCCCACCCGGTAGCTGGCGGTGACGATGGAGCAGTCGCTTAGCTCCGGCACCAGGTTTTCCGGCCCGATGCGTATGCTGACCTCCATGCTGCCCTCCCGGCCCAGCAGCTTGCGCAGCGTGTCCTTCGATTCCAGCACCGACAGGAAGCTGCGCGCCTTGTTGACGTCGCTGTACTCCGGGTACTCCAGCAGGTTGGCGCTGCCGCCGACGATCACGTCCGAGGCGTCGTCGCCGGCCTCCAGCCGCCGCTCGATCACCTGCAGCGCCTCGCCCAGCAGCCGCCGGTTTTGCTCCGCGTCCCGCAGCATGTCTGCGAAGGCCTGCCGCACGCCCTCCAACGGCTGGTCCGCCAGTCGCTGGGTCAGTATCCGGGAGATCGAATACAGGTCGTCGGCGTCCAGCCCCTCCGGCACCCGGATCACCGCGTCCTTCACGATCCCCGCGCTGGTGACGATGATCATCAGCGCCGTGCGCTCCGCCACCGGCACCAGCTGCACATGGCGTATGCGCAGCGTGCCCAGCTTCGGGGCCACGATCACCGAGGTGTACTTCGTCGCGTCGGAAAGCACGCTGGCCGCGCTGCGGATCACGCTCTCCACCTGCTTCGACCGGGACACCAGATGCTCGTGCATCCGCTCCCGCTCGTCGCTGGTCAGCTTGGCGGTCTTCATCAGGTGATCCACGTACAGCCGGTAGGCCTTGTACGAGGGCACCCGCCCCGCCGAGGTGTGGGGCTGGGC
>JAZTZK010000181.1:0-1966 GCA_045637485.1 Clostridia bacterium | reverse complement strand
ACCGCCAACTGGGTATTGCTGCTGCTGTGCCTGCTGGTGCTGTTCTATGTGGACTTCATCCATGAAAAGGGGATATCCTTCCGGACGGTCATCGCGCGGCAGCCGTTGATTTTCCGATGGCTGATCTACATCACGGCCATACTGGCGATCCTCATATTCGGCATCTACGGCCCGAAGTACAACGCCGCGGACTTCATCTACCAGGGATTCTGACGCTCCGGGGGTCGATCGGCGAGGATGAGCTATTTCATTTTCCGATCTCCGGTCATAGCCTTGACTTTTAACACGCCACCGCTATATAATATCCCTACAGGCGATGACGGAGAGAGTAGCGTCGGCGGAAGCCAGCAGAGAGCCGGGGAAGGTGAAAGCCGGCGGCGGAAGCGGCGCGAACATGGCTCCAGAGCCCCGGGCGTGAGCTGCCTCAAGGCTTTAGCGTTCGGCGTCGGCAGAAATGCAGCCACGTTACAGGCATTCAAGACGCGGTTTCGGGACATGCTGTTCATGACCGCGTGAAAAGGGTTGGTACCGCGCGCAACGCGCCCCTGATCAGGGCGCGTATTTTTTTTCTTGGAGGGATTTATTCATGCCTAAGCCCACATTTTACCTGACAACACCCATCTACTATCCCAGCGGGAACATGCACATCGGCCACACCTATACCACGGTGGCGGCGGATACCATGATCCGCTTCAAGAAGCAGACGGGCTATGATACCTATTTCCTGACCGGCACCGACGAGCACGGCCAGAAGATCGAACGCAAGGCCGCCGAGGCCGGCGTGACGCCCCAGCAGTTCGTGGACAGGATCGTGGCCGAGACCAAGGAGCTGTGGAAGCTGATGAACATCGAATACGACGACTTCATCCGCACCACCGAGGACCGGCACATCAAGATCGTGCAGAAGATATTCAAGCGGTTCTACGATCAGGGCGACATCTACAAGAGCGAATACGAGGGCCTGTACTGCACGCCCTGCGAATCCTTCTGGACGTCCACTCAGGTGAAGGACGGCAAGTGCCCCGACTGCGGCCGGCCGGTCGAGCCCATGAAGGAGGAGAGCTATTTCTTCCGCATGAGCAAATACCAGGACTGGATGATCAAATACATCGAGGATCACCCGGACTTCATCCAACCGCCGTCGCGGGCCAACGAGATGCTGAACAACTTCCTGAAGCCCGGCCTGCAGGACCTGTGCGTCAGCCGCACCTCCTTCAAGTGGGGCGTTCCAGTGGACTTCGATCCGGGCCATGTGGTCTACGTGTGGATCGACGCCCTGTCCAACTACATCACCGCCCTGGGCTACGGCACCGACCACGACGAGCTGTTCAGGAAGTACTGGCCCGCCGACGTGCACCTGGTGGGCAAGGAGATCGTGCGCTTCCACACAATCTACTGGCCCATCATGCTCCACGCACTGGGGCTGCCGCTGCCCAGGCAGGTGTTCGGCCATGGCTGGCTGTTGTTCGGCGAGGACAAGATGAGCAAGTCCAAGGGCAACATGGTCTATCCCGGCCCGATTGTGGCGCGCTACGGCGTGGACGCGCTGCGCTACTACCTGATGCGGGAGATGCCCTTCGGCATGGACGGCAACTACACCAACGAGGCGCTGCTGACCCGCATGAACGCCGACCTGGTGAACGACCTGGGCAACCTGGTCAGCCGCACCGTGGCGATGATCGAGAAGTACTTCGGCGGCGTGGTGCCCGCGCCGACCGGCTATGAAGGACCGGACCTGGACCTGAAGGCCCACTTTGAGGCGCTGCCCGGCATCGTCGAGGATCAGATGAACCGGCTGCAATTCTCCGTGGCCCTCTCCGAGATCTGGAAGCTGATCAGCGAGTGCAACAAGTACATCGATCTCACCCAGCCCTGGGTGCTGGGCAAGAGCGAGGAGGGCAAGCCGAGGCTCCAAACCGTCATGTACGTGCTGGCCGAGTGCATCCGCGCCATCGCCGTGTACATC
>JAZTZK010000180.1:0-15364 GCA_045637485.1 Clostridia bacterium | reverse complement strand
TCGCTGGTACTCATAGGAATAGCCGGTCTTTCTCCCGAACTGGTCCGTTATGTTGAAGGGAGATTCATGCCAGCCGACGCGGACGGTGACGGGAGAGGCCTCCGTACGTCCGCTGAAAGGCAGCAGGAAGCAGATGATCAGCAAAAGCGCCGGCAGCAGCACGCCATATCTTTTGAAACCGAGGGACATACGATACCTCCTCAGATCAGTTCTGTTCAACCGTCTCGACCCAAACCAGGGATCTTTTCGATTTGCTTCCGACTCAAACTGTTACCAACCCGCTTCCTAAATTAGAAGTAATGAAATTATAACATATTTCCTTCCAACAGTAAAGAGAAAAATTGCGAAGAAGTATGCATTCAGGGTATCTGTTCAGTCGTGGCGGCGGAGACGCCGCCGCTACTACGAATCGCCCCGTGCGGCGGCCTCCAGGCCGCCACAGTAGGTGAAAGTACGTAAGGATTGAACAGATACCATTCAGGAATAGTATGTTCAGGGTCGGTTGATGTGACCGTCATCCGAGTTCGGCATACTTACATGCTTTGCGGACATCTCCTGGTATTCCGAAATCGTAAGGCATACCGTGACTACAGAAGGATGCGGTGTCCACCGTAAAAAACCGGAATTTCGGGGTTTACAAGCCTGCACGGAATATGTTAATATAGTGTGTAGAAACGGAAATGTCTCCATGTCAGACAAGCCTACAATTTATGCCTTGATGATAATCAGAACATACGACGATTCACGTCTCCGTGAAAACGCTCCGGGAGGTAATCCTTTATGGCTCCGGCAATTCATATTGAGTTGGATGCACTGTGCCTTTTGCTTCTGTGCACCATCGTTTACCAAAGCCACACCAGCGTAAACCAGCAAAAGGATCGCATACTGTTCCGCGAAACGGGTTACGGCATTATCGTACTGTTGATCCTCGACATCCTTTGGGTGCTGATCGAAGGGCATCAGTTTCCGGGAGCAATCACAGCCAATCGCGTCATCAATGCCTTATTCCTCGGGGGTGGTGTAGTTGTTGGCGGCTTATGGTATCTATACGTACTGGAGACACTGGGCTATCGCACCACCAGGAAAGTCAGAACGCTGGTTATGCTGCCGGGATTCTTCTTCATGCTCCTCAACATTATTTCCATCAAAACCGGCTGGATTTTCACTGTATCACAGGAAAACATCTATCGTCATGGCAAGCTGTACTGGCTGCAATTCATAGGCGCCTATGGCATGCTTCTGGTTTCGTTTGTTCATATCCTGATCGAGTGGTTCAAGCATGACAATCGCGTCCCCCACCGTGAAGTTAACAAGCTGCTCAAGTTTTATCTGATACCCGTCATCGGCGCCATCGTCAGCCTTTTTGAAACCGGTATGCCCGGAACGTGGACCTGCGCCGCCGTCTCTATCGTGCTGATCTATCTTGGCGACCAGAACAGGGAGATCCTATCCGGCATGATCACGGCCATGGCCGCCGATTATCGGAGTATCTACCACGCCAATCTGGACAGCGACGAGTGCGTGTGTGTGCGCGCCACCGACCGGCTATACAGCAACAGGATGTGGGAGGGGCGCACCTTTTCCTTCATCGAGGGTTTCACGGAATATGCGGATCACTGTGTGTCGGAATCAGACAGGAACGCCTTCCTTGATTTCATACAGCCTGCCAACATCCGCGCCGCGCTGGCTGACAAGGCCATGATTTCTCTGCGCTACCTGACAAACAAGGACGGCGTGGAGGAATACGAAATGCTTCGCATCGCGGGCGTCCGTCTCATCCAGGAGCGCAACGACAATATCGTCCACGCCATCGGTGTTGGCTTTTCAAATGTGGACGGAGAGACACGGGAGCAGATGGAGCAGAATCGAGCGCTTACGGAGGCATTGGCCCGGGCAGAAGAGGCCAATGCCGCAAAGACTGCTTTTCTCAGCTCCATGAGCCACGAGATACGGACCCCGATGAACGCAATCATCGGATTGGACAACATCGCCCTGCGGGATCCGAATATCTCTGCGCAAACCCGCGACGAGCTTGAAAAGATCGGCGCCAGCGCAAACCATCTCCTGTCGCTCATCAACGACATTCTGGATATGAGTCGTATCGAATCCGGCCGAATGATACTGAACGAGCAGGAGTTCTCATTCAGGGCGTTTATCGATCAAATCAGTATCATCATCAACGGCCAATGCGCGGATAAGGGCCTCACATTCGTCTGCAACAGGATTGAACCGCTGGGCGAGTATTTCCTTGGCGACGACCTGCGGCTCAAGCAGGTCATCATAAACATCCTGGGCAATGCCGTGAAGTTTACGGATCCGCCGGGTACCGTCACCTTTACCGTAGAACAGTTGCCGTTGGCAGATGATAATGCGATGCTGCGCCTTACCATGAAGGATACCGGCATCGGAATGGATGCTTCTTTCCTCCCCAAGCTCTTCGAACCGTTCGAGCAGGAAGACGCCACCACCACGAATCGCTATGGTGGCAGCGGCCTTGGCATGGCCATTACAAAGAACATCGTCGAATTGATGGGCGGAGAAATCAGCGTTGAGAGCGAGAAAGGATTCGGCACGACATTTCTGGTTCAGGTTCCTCTTCGTCAGGTACAGCATGTGGAGACCGAGCCGATTCAACCGGCCGATACTGTCTGTCTCTCCGGATTACATGTCCTTATTGCGGAAGATGTGGAACTTAACGCAGAGATATTGATTGACCTGTTGGAGATGGAAGGTGTAACAACCGAATGGGCCGAGAACGGTCAAATCGCTGTGGAACTGTTCGAACAAAGCGAGCCGTCTCACTATGACGCCATCCTGATGGATATGCGTATGCCAATTATGGATGGCTTGAAGGCCACGCAGGCGATCAGAAAACTAAACAGGCCGGATGCAGCCACGATTCCTATCATCGCGCTGACCGCAAATGCATTCGAGGAAGATGTCAAGGCATGCCTCCAGGCGGGTATGGATGCGCATCTGTCAAAGCCCGTCGATATTAATCAGCTGAAATTGACTCTCGGAAGAATTATGTAAGGGCCTGGTTATTTCCGGTGTCGGTCTATCAGCCCAGGCAGGTCTGATTCCCCTTTG
The DNA here is from genome assembly GCA_045637485.1 of Clostridia bacterium. Lineage (GTDB taxonomy): Bacteria > Bacillota > Clostridia > Christensenellales > Aristaeellaceae > UBA2862. The sequence goes on along the minus strand of JAZTZK010000180.1, from coordinate 12,274 downwards.
AATGCCTGAATGCTCAGGATAATGAGGTGCGTAGCATGCTCTGGAATGCGAAAAACGGAGTGGTTTCGAATATGCCCTACGTCTCATTCGGGCATGGCGATCGTGTGCTTGTTATCCTCCCCGGTCTTTCCGACGGCTTGACTACAGTGAAGGGAAAGGCGCTTCTCCTGGCAAAACCGTACAGCCTCTTCCTCAATCGGTTCACCGTCTACATGTTCAGCCGTGCAAATGATATACCCTCTGGTTATTCCATCCGCGACATGGCCCGTGACCAGGCGAAAGCCCTGAGCTTGCTCGGGATTAAGCGCGCCTCCGTCATGGGCGTCTCTCAGGGCGGAATGATCGCGCAGTGTCTGGCGATTGACCACTCGGACCTGGTTAAACGGCTTGTACTCGCCGTTACTGCTCCCTGCGTCAATCCTGTCATAAAGGACAGTGTCGAAACGTGGATCCGCTTCGCTGAGCAGGGTAAGCACAGGGACTTGATGATCGACACAGCTGAAAAGAGCTATTCACCCAGCTATCTGCGAAGGTACAAGAGGCTCTACCCGGTAATTGGCGCTGTGGGGCGGCCGAAGAATTATGACCGGTTCCTGGTAAATGCGAATGCTATCCTCCACTTTGATGTGCTGGATGAGCTTGGCAGGATCGCCTGTCCCACACTGATCATTGGCGGCGACGATGACAGGATTGTGGGCATCCGGGCATCCTATGAGATGAGAGATCGGATAGCGGGCAGCAAGCTGCATGTATACCCCGCCTTAGGCCATGCCGCATATGAAGAGGCCAAAGACTTCAATCAGCGCGTGTTTGAGTTTCTGGAGAAGAGATAGATATACGCTTTACACCTCTGCGAAGGGCGGCGACGGCGGTTCCCTTTATGACGGCATCGGAGACGGGATGGAATTCACAGTACAGGCCGTGCCGGCGCTGGGCATACTCAACCATGCAGGCATCCAGCATTTCGCGGAAGCCCTTTTGCCCGAGGTAGGTGGAACCCTCTGCGGTGATGAAAGCGGGGGCGGACGGTTGTCGCCCGATCCGGGCCCGTAGCAACGCAGCTGTGATTGTAATGCCGCACAGAAATGCGCTCCTCCCGGTCATCGCGTCGCAGATTGCCGCGATGGTCGCGCGATCCGTTTCAGACGCGCATGCCAAAGAGATGGGACTGCGACCCGCCGGATCATTGGAAAAGGCGCTGATATCGAAGGAGCCAAGAGATTCCCCGGCGAGAGCGTCGGTCAGGCGATGGGAGAATCCCGCTGAGAGCAGGCTCTCCCGCTCAGCGGCCTTCAGTACCAGCGTCATCAGGCCGCCCTGATAACCCCCTGAGACCATTTTTTCGAAGCGATCGCAACCGGGGTCGATGTGTCGCTGATCGTAGAGATCATCGATGTCTCCCGTGGGGAAGCCGCAGTAAGCGCCGGATTCGACGTTAATCATATCGCCCGATGGCTCCTGATAGGCAATGTTGGTTCCCGTGCCGTAGATGAAGCCCACAAATCCGCTGTAACGCGCGAAGGCAGCGTCGAGCCTTCCGCCGAGGGCGGCAGCCAGCGTGTCATTGATGACAGTGATCTGCTGGCCACAGGGCAGGTTGAGCTCTGACGCTGCGGCGAGAAAGCTGGCGCCGATGCGACTGCCAAGCAGGTCTGGAATGTCCAGCTGTTTTGCCCCGGCAGTGGCCACGGCATCGCCGTCCGGCAGCGGAGCGGCGGCCAGGGAAAAGCAGATTCCGATGGGATTCGTTGAGAGGTGCCGCTGGACCCCGGCGACGATGATCCGGAAAAACTCGCGGATGGAGACCTGTCTGCCGATACCCGGCGTCCGGAATGCGGGCAGGCGCTCGATCCCTACAACCCCGCCTCGGTTCAGGGTGACGATTGCGGACCGTACGTTAGTGCCCCCGATGTCGATAGCGGTGACTGATACGGGCTCTGTGGGCATCGCGTCCATATCGAGCCGCGTGGGGATCATCTTGAGCGACCCGTTCTCGCCGGCGCGCACCGCGTCCATCTCCCGAAGAAAGGCATCCAGCTGTTCCTCCCAGTCGTAGGCAGAGGCGCACAGTCTGTGGCTCAAAAGGAAGTCCGTTACGTGCCCCTGCGGGCGTTTGATCGTGCAATCCATCGCTTGACACCCTCTTCATTCCTTGACGCCGCCAGCCGTCATGCCTATCACGATGTATTTCTGGAAGATCACGGTCACCAGCACAGGGATGGCGGAGCCCAGGATGCCGGCGACGCTGATCATGCCATAGTCGATTGTGAACTTACCGTTGAATTCGGCAATGGCCACCGGCATGGTCTTGGAGGTGAGACTGGAGGTGAAGATCAGCGAGTAGAAAAACTCGTCCCAGCTCATCAGGAAGGCAAGTATGCCCGTGGCGATTGCGCCGGGGCGGGCAATCGGCAGGAAGATGTAGTACAGTGTTTGAAGTCGCGTCGCGCCGTCCACCTGGGCTGCCTCCTCAAAGGACTTGGATATGGAGCCGAAGAAGTCCTGCATGACCCATATGATGAAGGGCACGATGAAGGAGAGGTACAGTATGACGAGGGGGCCCTTCCGGTCCAGGAATCCCAGTCGGTTATAGATGCGATACAGCGGGATGATGAGGGCGGCGGGAGGCAGCATGTAGGTGAATAATATCGTCAGCATCAGACCTTTTTTCCCGCGAAAGCGCACCTGCGCGAAGGCGTAGGCAGACAGGGAGCCGACGATCAGGCTCAAAATCGTCACGGCGACGGCGATGATGAAGCTGTTTTTTAACGCGATGCGGAACACATAGGCCGGATCGCTGCCGTTGTCGCTGGAAAAGATCTGCCGAAAGCGCTCAAAGGTTGTGGTTTCCGGGATAAGCTTCAGCGGTTTGGCCGTCAAATCCACCGGGCGCATGATGCTGGTCATGAACATCCACAGCACGGGTGCGAGCACACCGACGGCCAGGATCAGTCCCAGGAACATGTACAGAACGGTTCGTCCGCGGCTTCGTGGGCCGATACTCCGTCGAATCGTATTTTGCTCCATCATTGATCCTCCCGTCTCATCAGTCGTATGTAGCCCAGCGTCATCAGCACGACCACCAGCACGATCAGGTAGGCGAGCGTCGAGGCCTCGGAGTAGTTCAGGTTCGTGAATGCCTGTAAATAGGTGTCATACATCAGGGTTTTGGTGCTATTGGCCGGGCCGCCACGGGTCATGAGGTAGAAGATATCAAAAGCCTTGAACTTCTCCACCGTGCGCATCACGATGATGACCATGATGGTGGGCCTGAGCGCCGGGAGTGTGATGGTGGTAAACCTGCGAAAGGCCCCCGCGCCGTCCACCATGGCCGCCTCGTAGCGCGTCCGGTCGATGCCCTGCAGTGCGGCCAGGAAGAAGATCACCGCCAGCGGGGTCATCTTCCAGGCGTCCGCGATCACGATGCACAGCATCGCCGTCTTTGGATTGCCCAGCCACGACTGATAGGCGTCTATCAGGTGCATGCGCACGAGCAACGCATTGATAACACCGTATTCCCCATTCAGCATCAGCTTCCACAGGCTGCCATTGACTACCGTCGGGATGGCCCAGGGGATGATGATGATGGAGCGCAGGAATTTAACGCCGGGAAAATCCTCGTTGAGCAGCAGGGCGATCATCAAGCCGAAAATCGTCTCGATTGCCGTGGAGGCGGCGGTGAAATAGAGTGTGCGCCCCAGATCGGCCCAGAACTCGCCGGAAGTCAGCGCCTTTTTATAGAAGCTGAGGCCCGCAAATTCTCCATTGTGCGAGGACAGCGGGTCGATGTTGACGAAGGTGTACACAAGGGTTGTGATGATGGGGATGATGATGACCCCGAACACGACGATCATCGACGGAGTGATGAGGAAATAGCCGTAGCGTTCCTCTTCTCGCTTCAATTCCACGGGAATCCCTCCCACATGATCCAAATACATGGGCTGCCGTGGCGCGGCAGCCCGATCAGACTACTCGTTGAATTGCATATGTGCGGCGGTAATTATCGGTCAGCGAGCTCGAGGGCGGTGGCCTGCAGGCCGGTCAGCGCCTCCTCGGCGGTCTTCTGCCCCAGCAATACCAGCTGGATCTCGCTCTGCATGGCGGTGGAGAGCTCGTTGTAGTAAGGAACCATCGGGCGGTTCACTATGGTATCGAACTGGATCTGGGAAGCGGCGACCACCTCCGCGCCCGCGGTTTCAATGACCTGGGGATCGGTGTACAGGCTCTTCCAGATGGGAAGCGCATTGGCGCAATACTTGGCCTGCATCTCCTTGGAGGCGAGGAACAGCATATACGCCCATGCCTCGTCCGGATGCTTGCAGCCAGAGGTGATCATCAGCGGCATGCCGCCGTTGACTGTGGCGCTCTCGGCCTTATCGGTGCCGGGAATCGGAGTGATGATACCCTGGCCGACAACGGAGGACTGCGCCGCGTCATTCATGGAGGCATACTGATAGGTCCAGTTGATGGCGAACACGGCGCTGCCAGAAGCGAATGTGGATAGCACGTCATCCTCGATCATCTCCAGGCTCTTGGGGTTGCACAGGCCGTCCTTCAGAGTCTGGGCCATGAAGTCCAGCGCCGCGATGTTCTCGGCGCTGTCCAGGGTCGGCTGGTTGTTATCGTCCACGAACGCGCCGCCGAAGGAACCAGCGATGCAGGTGTAATCGCAGATCAGGCACTCCGCCTGGGCATAACAGCCCACGATGGGGTATTCGCAGACGCCCTGCTCCTTGCAGGCCTTTGCGTCTTCGATAAGCTGGTCCCAAGTGGTGGGCGCCTCTTCGATGCCCGCCTGCCTGAGCAGCTCCATGTTCACGAACATGTACTTCACATCGTTGAGCCAGGGCATGCCATAATACTTGCCTTCGTACTTTGTGGCGTCCAGCGCGCCCTGATAGATGTCCTCCAGATCCACTTCGCTCAGTCGATCTGTGACGTCGAGCACCAGACCTGCCTTGGCAAACTGGGCAGGCCAAATGCAGTCGCCCAGGATGACGTCGTAGCCGCCGCTGGCGGAAGCCGTGAGGATCTTGGGAGCGAGCTCTTCGTAGGCGACGAAGGTCGGATTGACGTTAATGCCTGTGCTCTCCGTAAACGCCTGCGTCATGGCGAGCACATCATCCTCGCTGTATCCGGCCTGCTTCATGAAGATTGCGTTGAGTGAGATATCCTCGGCCAATGCCTGGAATGAGAAGAGCACCATCAGCATGACAAGGACGAGAGAAAGAGTCTTCTTCATTGTGAACCCTCCTGAAATAGTATTGGCAAAGCCTAACAATAGTATAATACAACAACCGGCTGACTGCAAGCACTTATTCACATTTTTGGGCAGAAGCGGAGAAACGGTAAATACCACAGTCAGTTCCACAGTAGAATTTGCTTTGGAAAATTACTCCTGTTAGACTGACACGGTTTTTTTATGCTTCACGGCTGGACATCGCTTCCATATCGTGGTAGAATCTGAGATGAGGCAATTCGCCACACAAACCCTATTGCTGAGGGCCCGGGACGAGGCCGGGATTGATGCTGCCGCTATCGCGTCTGAGGCGAGCAATCTTTTCTGATAATATGGAGAATTTGGAATATGACTGCTATCATCCACATTCTGATCATCTTCGGTGCGGCAATCATGGTGACGAATGTCTATCGCCTGTTCGCCTTCATTCGTTCTACCCATGACGTTCTGTCATCCGGCAGCGAGAGAGACAAGAGATGGATGTTTCTTTCCCTGGTGCTGGTCGTCTTCTTCCTCCTGGGCTATCTCTATGTCGGCATTTTCTCCGGTACGAATCTTCTTCTCGCCCTCATACTGTTCTTCGGCAGCATCTTTGTCTCCATTGTCATCACACTGCTCAATCACCTGATGGACACAGCCAGAACACGAAGCATCGACATCGCGGAGGTACTGATCGGCGTGATCGATGCCCGCGATCCCAACCTGAACGGTCATAGTCTGTCCGTCCAGAACCTCACGATGGCTCTTTACAGGCATCTTCCCTCCAGCTTGCGCAGCCAGATCAATCCCGTCAGCCTGGAATACGCGGCACTGATGCACGATGTGGGCAAGCTGGGTGTCCCGGAGGCGATCCTCAACAAGCCCGGCAAACTGGACATCGACGAATGGGCTATCATGAGGCAACATCCCAGGACAGGCGTAAAGATTCTAAAGCCCCTCCACACCTTCGACGATGTCTCCGATTGGATCGAATACCACCATGAGCGCATTGACGGGAAGGGGTATTACGGTATTGAAGGTGACAGGATTCCCCTATCCGCCCGGATTATTGCTATAGCCGATACATACTCGGCCATCACCATGCGAAGGTCATATAAGGCGCCAAAGACGCACGAGGAGGCCGTGGAAATCATCAAGTCCGTGGCGGGCACGCAGCTGGATAAAGAGTTGGTCGATATATTCCTGACGATACCCAAAGAGGAATTGAAAAAATGCTCGCCGGAGGGCGTGACGTATTGAATCTTCTTCCCCCACCCGAGGGATTATACCCGGAAATTGTCGGAAAAGTCCCGTCACTCCATTATTTTCGTCCCTGCCCAAATGGCAAGAATCATCTCCACGATCAGCACGACCACGCTCCATCCCGTTGAGAACAGTGCAACATATCCGCAGTGCGCCGGGGCGACGGCTACCAGCGCAACAATCTCCGCCATCTTCCGCGCATACGCTTTCTTATTTCCTGCCTTCGCTGCATAGTTGCGGGGAATCAGCTTGTAATCCCTCGTCACAAACAGCAACACGGCATAGAGAAACAGCATACCCGAAAAGCAGAACATTAGAATTGAAAATGGGTTCAAGAAGGTTCCCTCCATTCTCTGTCACATCTATAAGCGAATATCTGGAGGGCTTCGGTGATCGTGGACGTCAAGGCAGCCAGCACAGCAGCCGCATCCTTCTTTGAAAGGTCAGCTTTCCCGGCAATCTTTGAAATCCGTTTCTGCTTGTTCGTATTCTTCTCCCCCCTGCGCTTTTTCCTGAGTATAGCATAATTCGTTGCTGCTGTCTACTCATCCGGAAAGCGCGTGCCCATTCCTCCGCGTACACGCCAGCCCGCATATATCGCAAAAACAGGCCCTTCCGCCGAGTGAATCCCTGGCGCACCGCTAAGCAGAACTAGAATTTGAATACATCAAATAGACCCATATCGTTGGTATGAGAAAATATCCAATTAATACTAACATATATATCTTTACTGTCTCTGGCTTCTGAAGTATAATGTTACCAGCAGCGTGAAGGAAGATGGCGGCAAGGAGATAAGCATAGCGGCAAGCATTCAAGCTTACCGGAAGCAGCATGGGCTAACCCAGAAACTGAAATACGTGCGCGAGAAGGATCTGGCCCGCGTCCTGTCCCTGCCCATAAGGGAAGGACTGATATCTTTTGCAGGAAGCAGTCATACCAATCCATGAGAGGCGGCGGTGCTATGAGCATTATCACAAAACAGTTTCAGCTTCTGTCGGACGTCAATCTGATCTGGGATTTTCTGGTGGACATTTATGACAGGGAAACGGGCAGCGGCGTGGCGGCGCCATTCTTCGAGTATGCGCTGCAATCCTCATGGATGGATCAATCCTACAGTTTTCTGGATCGGCTGTGGCTGGATGGGGACAGGGTGGTGGCCTTTGTATTCTACGAATCGCCCGTGACGGATATCTTTTTCAGCGTACGAAAGGGATATGAATTCCTGGCGGACGAATTGGTAGATTATGCGATAAGTAACATGCCGAATTATAACGGTGAACAACGACTGGTGCTCTTCAACGGCCAGGAGTATTTGATGGAGGCCGCCGCGAAGCGTGGGTTCATCCTGACGGAAGAATACGAGGATCGGAATTTTGACTTCAGGAACGAACTCAATCATCCCCTGCCGGAGGGCTACCGCTTTGTAGACCCGAAGGATGCGGATGGCTTCAAGCTGGCAAAGCTCCTCTGGTACGGCTTCGACCACGGAGAAAAGGGACCCTTTGAGGGCTGGGATCGACAGGATACTTCCTTAGACTGGACACCCGCCAAATCCTATAAGGGCGTCATCGGCCCGATGATCGCGCCCGCGCCCCATTCCACCCATGAATATGATGTCATCATCGCGGATGATAATGGGGAGTATGTCTGCTTCTCCGGCATGTGGTGGGTGCCGGAAAACGGGCTGGCCTACATGGAGCCGCTGTGTACGCACCCGGATCATCGCGGGAAGGGATTGGCTTCTGCCGCCCTGTCCCGGCACTATCACCGGATGAAAGCGTTGGGCGCTACCCACATGACCGGCGGCGGGAATCCCTTCTATGAGAAGCTCGGATATGGGAAGGGCATTCATTGGACGTTCTGGAAACGGGAGAAGCCGCGAGTGAATGCGCCTTTGAGCAACCCCTGTCAGGTTACCAGCGCAGATGCCGCGGTGGTCGCCGCGCTTGCCTGCGAACTGTGGCCTGAGCATTCGATGGAAGCGCTGAGGTCGGAATACGATTCCCTGCTCACCCGGGAGAACGCAGCGGTCTTTCTGTATAAAAAGCAGGGAGTGGCCGTGGGCTTTGCCCAATGTCAGCTTCGCCGCGACTATGTGGAGGGCACGGAGACCAGCCCTGTGGGGCATCTGGAAGGAATCTATGTCCGGGAGGGCGCGCGTCGTCAGGGCACGCCCGCAGCCTGCTTTCCGCGTGTGAAAGCTGGGCGAAAGCTCAGGGCTGTACGGAATTTGCCAGCGACTGCGAACTGGACAACACGGACAGCCAGAGGTTTCATCAGGCAGTCGGTTTTGAGGAAGCCAACCGGATCATAGCGTATGTGAAAAAGATGTGAGCCGCTGTGAGACGTTTGAAGGACAGCAGCGCTGTTACGCAGATGGGGGTATGATGATTCGAAACCGAACGCCTGATCCTTCGGGAATACACCCCGGATGACTTTGACGCCCTCTGTGAAATCATGTCCAACCCGGAAACGATGGCGCACTATCCCGCGCCTTTTGACGAAACCCGTACCAGGCGTTGGATCAATTGGAACCTGGAAAACTATGCCCGGTACGGCTTTGGACTGTGGGCAGTGGTGCTGAAGGAGACCAGCAGGAGACAGATGCCAAAGATCCTTGATGTCATCGTACGGGAATGAGATATTCTTGGCATGGTCGTCGCGGTTATGAGAAAAATACATTAAAACACATGCGCAAGTATAGTTGCCGCACATCCTCTGGATTATCCCGACAGATGGTTTTTGTCAGCTTCATCAGTATCCCTATATCGCCCACGATGCACAATCGTTGAAGATGCGATACCTTCTCAGGATCGTAACCCCGTCGCTGAAGCATTCGATCGACGAGCAACTGTCCCCAACTGTCCGGAAGACTGTCGGCGAAAACTCCGAACAGACCGTCAAATGTCAGTTCCTCTGGAATAAAGACACAGTTATCCAACTGAAGGGAAAACGGGCTGATAGTGAAACCCGTCGCCAACCACTCGGGCGAATATTCAAACGCCACTCTATGGTTGGCCGTCTCCACCAACGTGCCTACGAGCTTCTCGCCAAGGCATACTAAGACACGATCAACCTTTGCTCTCATCGATGACCTCCTCGATGCTTTCATAAAACACATTGTCAAACAGAGACCGTATTTCTTTTTCACAGCTCAGCGCAATGGCGAGCTTCGTCAATGAAAGCAGAGAGATCTGTCCTGTTGTTTCAAACCGTTTTAGAGTACCAAGACTTACGCCGCTCCTTTCGCTCAAGCTCTGCGGCGCGGATTGAGCGACGGGTCAGCCTCGTCCGGGTCGTAGCGCGCCATGTGGTCGTCGTCCTTTACGCCGTAGTAGGCGGCGATTGGAATGGTGCCGTACATGCACGGGGACGACGCGATGCCCAGCAGGTTGGCGGGGATCGCGCCCATCCAGCCAATTTCCTTCTGTCTGATCCTGACAAACGCGCCGTGAATGGTCCGCTTGCCAAAGACGGAGACGGCGCTGCCCAACACGATGCCCAGCGCCCAGTACGGCGCGATTTGCCAGATCCGGATGTCCAGGTAGTACCACAGATAAACGCCTTCCCGATGAATCCAGCTCCACATGGTCAGTCACCGAGGACGATCAGGCGATAATTCCGGCTGCCCAGTCCGACCGCTTCCCCGGCTTCCAGCGTGTGCAGGCCGTTTCGACTCTCGATGCGGCGAATCAGGCTTTCGCTGTCCGGCATGGCGTAGACCAGATCAATGGCCGCCTGGTCGATGGCCAGCGGGTCGGTGGACGCCAACATGCCGATGTCGTGCATGTCCGGCTCGGCGGGACTGCCGTCGCAGTCACAGTCCACGGACAGCCGGTTCAGCACGCTGATATAGACGATACTGTCGCCCATCGCCCCATCGACGCCCTTCGCCGCGTCCGCCATGGCCTCGAGGAACGGGTCCTGCTCGCCAAAGATGCCGCCCGAGGTGCGCGTACCGCCGGAATGGATCCAGACCTTGCCCATGGCGGAGCCGAAGCCGATGGAGATGTTCTTGATTGCACCGCCGAAGCCCGCCATGGCATGGCCCTTGAAGTGGGACAGCACCAGATAAGAATCGTAATTGACAAAGTGATCGCCCACGTAGTCCACGTCCAGGCGTTGGCCGCCCTCGACCGGGAGCTCCATGCTGCCGTCCTCGTCGAGTATATCCAGCTCGGCAATCTCCAGCAGTCCGTTGTCCTTTGCCTGCTGCCGGTGCATGGCCGTGGAGGCGCGGGAGCCGCCGTAGGCGGTATTGCACTCCACGATGGTCCCGTTCACCAGGCGCACCAGGTCACCGATCAGCGCTGGGCGCAGATAGTTGCTGTCTTCGCTCTCACCAGTGGACATCTTGACACCCACCCTGCCCGGCAATTCCACCCCGAGCGCCTCGTAGGCCTTTACAAGGCTTTCAGGCGTGATATCGCTGATGAAGTATACAACGGGCGCGGCCCCGTCCTCGGTCCTGTAGGGAAGATCGGATACTTCCAGCGCGAAGCCGCCGTTGGTGACAAGCCCTTCCGCAAATCCACAGCATGAAGTCATAAGGCAAAGAATAAGCATACAGAGAATCATTCTTTTCATGAGTGTGTCTCCTTTTCCTTGGCTTTCGCCTTAGTCGCGGATCGCGGTCATTTCACCATAGCCGCTCCCATCTCAAAGGCCTTCTTCATCTCTTCGGGGAAGACGCGCTCATGCCGTTCCCTTTTTGCTTCCGGGTCAAAGAAGGACCATGGCCAGTCCGTTTTACTGTAATCCCTGAGCTGCAGCGTGTCGCCGCTGACCAACACTCCTGTCGGTCCCACAAACCTGCTCATCGTCTGCCGATAGCCTTCAATCAGCCCCGCATACGCCGTGTCCGGCGCGTTGCTCGTCATGATCAGCAGGACCGGGATCGGGCGCGTATTGCAGCAGGGTGTTTCGGCGTTGTAGGTTAGGTTCTGGAAGATCAATCGCTCGTACAGTGCCCGGAAGGATGCCGTCAGGTTGCTCAGGTAATTCGGAGAACCGATGATCAGTCCGTTCGCCTCCCGGATCACGTCCAGCACGGGGGTCAGTCCATCCTTACACACACAATGGCCCTTGTACTTTTCCTTCTTGCAGCCGAAGCAAGAGACGCAGCCCGTGTAGCGTTCCAGTTTGAAGAGCTCAAACCGCTCCACAATGGCTCCGGCTGATTCCGCTCCCCTTGCTGCCTCATTGAGCAAAGTATCCGTATTCCACCCCTTGCGGGGACCAGCGTTGACGACGACGATCTTACTCATGCTGATTTCCCTCTATTTTCTTCTTCCATTCTGCGCCGGTCCTGAACGCGTCCGCAACCTTGCCGCCGACGGACAGATACCGCTGTTGTTCCCCATCATAGATAATCGGACCCAGCTTTTCCAAAATAATGCGTCCTTTTTCGTTCAGTTTGGATTCATCCGCCAGGAAGCGTTTTATCTTTACCTCACCCGTTACCCGCATGCGGCTGTCTACTGTAACGGTATGAATTATATCACATTCCAACGACTGGAGCAACTCTTTGTTGATCGGGGCATGGACCTTTTTCCTTCAATGGTCGTAAACCCGATATTCTTCAATTTGTCCGTTTCCGTCGGGCTGGATTTCCTTCCTTCGTTCCGTGTCATAGAGGAGTGGCTTCTCCATGCAAACGGCATCCTTTTCATCGCCGTACGGTGGGTATTTCTCACAGACCGCATACCCGATTCTCCTGTAAAACCCGATTGCCGCGGCATTGCCTTCGCGACACTCAAGCACCAGAAAGTCGGATCGTAGCCATGTCGTTCT
>JAZTZK010000179.1:0-4528 GCA_045637485.1 Clostridia bacterium | reverse complement strand
CAGGCCCCGGACGAAGCCCCCGAGCTGCCCGCGGCAGGCGGCCTGCAGGCCCCGGCCGAGGCCCCCGAGGCAACGTCGGACGCCGATGACAGCGCCCAGGCGACCCAGGACGACACCGCCCTTCAGGAGGCCCTGCAGGCCTACGGGGCGGCCCGGGAATCCGCCCGTGAGCAGGCGCTCCAGGAGGAGCTGGACGGCTTCGTGGCCGACGGCAAGCTGACCCAGGAGCAGGCCGATCTGATCATGAGCAACTACAGGGAGCGCCAGTCCATGCGCAACGGCACCTGCCCCGGCTGCGGCTATCAGTTCCGGAACGGCAAGGGCGGCAAGGGTGGCCGGATGAACGGCGGCATGAGCGGCAGGGGCGGCCGGATGAACGGCGGCATGAGCGGCAAGGGCGGTCGGATGAATGGCGGCTTCGGCGGCAAGGGCGGCCGGATGAGCGGCGGCTTTGACGGGCAGATGACCGACGGCATGTCCGCCCAGGGCGACGCGCAGGCCGCGCCCCAGATGACCGGCGACGAGGGCATCTGATCGAGGGACGATACATGGAAACGGTGGAAACCCGAAGGGGTTTCCGCCTGTTTATGCTGATTTACCCACAAAGCGACCCAAATGGAGGACGACACGATGCGCATACTCTTCGCCGAGGACGACCGGGACCTTTCCAGGGCGGTAAAGGCCCTCTTGGAGCACTCCGGGTATTCGGTGGACGTGGTGGACAACGGCACGGACGCGCTGGACTACGCCGAGAGCGGGTCGTATGACGGGCTGATATTGGACTGGATGATGCCCGGGCTCAGCGGCGTGCAGGTGCTGGAGAAGCTGCGGGGGCGGGGCAATGCCGCGCCCTGCCTGATGCTGACCGCCCGGGACGCGGTGGAGGACAGGGTGACGGGACTGGACGCCGGGGCGGACGACTACCTGGCCAAGCCCTTCGCCACCAGCGAGCTGCTGGCGCGGGTGCGGGCGCTGCTGCGCCGCAAGGCGGACTACGCGCCGGACGTGCTGCGCTTTGCCGACATCGAGCTGGACCGGGGCGGCATGCTGCTGCGCTGCGGCGGGCAGGAGGAGCGGCTGAGCAACAAGGCCTTCCAGCTGATGGAAATGCTGGTGGAACGGCCCAGCGTGGTGCACAGCATCGACCAGATCATGGAGAAGGTCTGGGGCTGGGACAGCGAATCCGAGGTCAACGTGGTGTGGGTCAACATCTCCCAGCTGCGCAAGAGGCTGAAGCAGATGGGCTCGAGGGTGGACATCAAGGCCACGCGGGGCGTGGGCTATTCGCTGGAGGCGCGTTAGCATGATACGGGACATACGCAGGCGCTTCATGCGCATTGCCATTTCGGTGCTGGCGCTGGCGATGGTACTGGTGGCGGCGATCATCAACGGGGCCAACTGGGTGAATGTGCGGGGCGAGCTCTATGAGACCCTGGACTACCTGGGGGAGTGGAACAGGGGCCCCCAGGGACAGGCGTCCCAGGGCCAGGGACCCCGGGGCGGGCTGCAGGGGCGCAGGAGGAATCCGTCCCGGCACATGCGCAACATGATGAACGAGGCCCGCTTTTTCTCCGTATCGGTGGCCGAGGACGGCAGCTGCGCGCTGGGGGACACCACCCACGTTTCGGAGGAGGACGCCGACGACCTGGCCGGGCTGGCGACAAAGGCCCTGGCCGGGGGACGGACCTCCGGCTTCTACGGGGACTACCTGTTTCGCGTGAACGGGGAATCGGGGAAGCGCTTCGCCCTGTTTCTGAACTGCGAGACCAAGCTGGCCCGGGTGCGGAGCCTGGCGCTGATCTCGGCGGCGGCCTGCGGGGGCTGCATACTGCTGGCGTGGCTGCTGGTGGGGCTGTTCAGCTCACGGGCCATACGCCCGCTGGTGGAGAGCGCCGTGCAGCAGAAGCAGTTCATCACCGATGCCGGACACGAGCTGAAGACGCCGCTGACGGTGATCTCGGCCAACATGGACGTGCTGGCCCTGGAGACGGGCGACAATGAATGGATACGCAGCACCCGCAAGCAGGTGGCAAACCTGCGGGGGCTGGTGGGCGAGCTGATCTACCTGTCCCGGCTGGACGAGGAGGACGCGAAGCTGCAAAAGACCGACCTGAACCTGTCGAAGCTGGTGGAGGAGAGCGCCGAGCCCTTCGTGGGCATGGCGGAATTCGCCGGCAAGGCGCTGGAGGTCAGGGCGGAGCCGGACGTGCATGTGACCGGGGACGGGGCGATGCTGGGCCGACTGGTGTCGATACTCTGCGACAACGCCGTGAAGTATGCCCCGGAGGGGGACACCATCGCCCTGACGCTGTCCCGCAGCCGCAGGGGGGTGCTGCTGGCCACCGACAACGCCGCTGTAAAGCCCATGTCAGAAGAGACCCTGCGCCACCTGTTCGACCGCTTCTACCGGGCGGACGCCTCCCGAAGCCGGGAGAGCGGCGGCTACGGCATCGGCCTGTCCGTGGCCCGGGCCATTGCCGAAAAGCACGGCGGAACCATCCGGGTGCGCCAGACGCCGGAGGGAAGGGTCCGGTTTGAGTGCCTGCTGGGAAAGTGAAACGGGAGCCGTCTCTTTTGAGACAGCTCCCGTTTAAACGGATAAATCGGCATTACCGGTCGCCCTGCTCATCCGCGGGCGGCTCTTTTTTTGCGGCATGCCGGTCCATATACCGCTTCCTGGTCCGCACGGTCCTCTGCATGAGCATCGAGGCGGCGAGGCCGAGGAAGACGACGGTCAGCATGATCGGACCCTCCAGGTTGAGTATGCTGCGGACGCTCTGCAGGCTGTCCGCGACGAACAGTCGCTTGCCGAGCCACAGCAGCGCCGAGTAGAGCAGCAGCGCGAACAGCACAAAGCCCGCCAGCGACCGGCCCGTCCTGTTGGTGCGGGCCACCGTGTTCAGGTAGAACAGGAAGCCCAGCAGGCACCATATCATCAGCAGCAGGAACGCGTCTGAGCCCATGGTCTCCAGGGCCGTGAGCCTCGGGACCAGCTGCACCAGCATGAAGGCCGCGGAGACGACGGTACCCAGGGCGCCCAGAGCCACGAAAGCGCGGTTGCCCGTGCGCTTCGCCAGCCGCCAGGTCGACGCGGAGGTGTAGCCGAAGCCGATGATCGCCCCCAGGGAGGTCAGCTCCATGAAGCACTGCAGCATGTTCCGGCCGAATATGGAAATCACGATGGAGATCACCATGATGAACAGTATGCTGTAGGTGGTCTGTGAAAAGCGCTCGGAGAGTATGTTGTCCTCGGCCATCGTCGACAGCACGCGGGTGGTGGCCCGGTAGGCGGCGATCATGCCGGTCAGTATGGCGGCCAGGGCCGCGACAGCCATGAGCAGCAGGCCCCCGGTGCCCATGATCGCCTGCGCCGAATGGAAGGTGGGCACCGCCGAAACGCCGTCGAGGTTGGCGAGGTCGGCGATGTAGGCCTGCCAGGAGCCGTAGCCGTCAGGCTGCGCGCAGACGCCGACCAGCGTCAGGGCGACGTAGACGAGCCCGCTGAGCACGATCGCGGCGATGATGATCCAGCGGGACCGGATCATCTTGAAGTTGAAGTGGGCCGTCTCCAGCGATATGACCTCGAAGCCCACGAAGGCCCAGGGGGCCAGCATGACGATGGACAGCACCCCGTAGGCGGGGCTGCCGCCCCGTATGCCGAAGGCGTCCTGGGGCAGCGCCAGCTGAAGGCGGGGCAGGCACACCGCCGCGACGATCACCACGAGGACCAGCATGGCGATGGCCAGTATGGTTTGAAGCTTTTGCAGCAGGGGCTTGGCGTTGATGAACAGCAGGCCCACGCTGGCCAGGGCCACGATGGAGGCCCCGACCTCGCCCATGAAGATGTGGTTCCCGGCGATGTTGTAGTAGTAATAGCCGTATTGCAGCCGCCTGCCGAACACCATGCGGATCACCAGGAAAAGCGAAGTGGCGTTCATGAACAGCACCGTCAGGTAGGACAGCGACAGAAACCAGGCGCACAGGAAGGCGTGCTCCCTGCCGAAGGCGGCCTTCGTGTAGGCGTACACACCGCCGGTGCCCGGCCGGGTGCGCATCAGGTAGAAGAAGTTCGCGCCGATGATCAGCATGATGACCACGCTCACGGCCATGGCGATCACCGTGCCCAGGGGCCCCGCCACCGGCAGGAAGGTGGACCCCGGCATCATGAACGCGCCCCAGCCGATGGTACACCCAAAGGCGATGGCCCATACGTCCAGGGGCGACAGGTATCGGTCGTATTCGCCGACGATTCGATTCTGTTCCATAAGCATGCCTCCGAAGCTTTAATGCCATTGCGTTTAAGGAATTATAACACAGAAAGAGTCGGTTGAAAAGGGTTAAGAGGTATAAATTCTGATTTGTCGAGCTTTGCCCGATAAAGCAGAATTTGAGGGGTTAGGCTTTAGGGGTTAGGGGTTAGGGAAGGATGAAATCCTTGCGGATTTCTTTATATTCAAAGGCTTGCGAAGCGTAGAAACCCCTGTCTTTTCCATAGAATCAAACAAATCCCGAAGGGATTTGCGACGCG
>JAZTZK010000178.1:0-19908 GCA_045637485.1 Clostridia bacterium | reverse complement strand
CCGTCTTCGACAGGCTGCTCCTGCTCGTCTTCGACAGGCTGTTCCTGATCTCCCTCGGCAGACTGCTCCTGTTCGACTTCGACAGGCTGTTCCTGATCTCCCTCGGCAGGCTGCTCCTGCTCGTCTTCGACAGGCTGCTCCTGATCTCCCTCGGCAGGCTGCTCCTGTTCGACTTCGACAGGCTGCTCCTGCTCGTCTTCGGCAGACTGCTCCTGATCTCCCTCGGCAGGCTGCTCCTGTTCGACTTCAACAGGCTGCTCCTGCTCGACTTCGGCAGGCTGCTCCTGATCACCCTCGACAGGCTGCTCCTGTTCGACTTCAACAGGCTGCTCCTGCTCGTCTTCGACAGGCTGCTCCTGTTCGACTTCAACAGGCTGCTCCTGATCGTCTTCGACAGGCTGTTCCTGTTCGACTTCAACAGGCTGATCCTGCTCGACTTCAACAGGCTGCTCCTGCTCGTCTTCGGCAGGCTGTTCCTGATCACCCTCGACAGGCTGCTCCTGTTCGACTTCAACAGGCTGATCCTGCTCGTCTTCGACAGGCTGTTCCTGTTCGACTTCAACAGGCTGATCCTGCTCGTCTTCGACAGGCTGCTCCTGATCACCCTCGACAGACTGTTCCTGTTCGACTTCAACAGGCTGTTCCTGATCACCCTCGGCGGGCTGCTCCTGCTCAACTTCGGCAGGCTGCTCCTGTCCCTCTATAATGATCTGATCCTGATCGCCTTCTACAAGCAGCTCTTCCTCGCCAGACTGATCCGTTTCCAGTTCGGTAGACTGCTCCTGCTTACCTTCGGCAGGCTGATCCGTTCCCTCCTCGGCGGGCTGATCTATTTCTTCCTCGGTAGTCTGATCCTGTGCCTCCTCGGTGGATTGATCTATTTCTTCCTCAGTGGCCTGATCCTGCGTCTCCTCGGTGGGCTGCTCAATTTCTTCCTCGGTAGCCTGATCCTGTGCTTCCTCGGTGGGCTGCTCAATTTCCTCCTCAGTGGACTGATCCTGCGTCTCCTCGGTAGCCTGATCCTGCGTCTCCTCGGTGGGCTGCTCAATTTCTTCCTCGGTAGCCTGATCCTGCGTCTCTTCGCCGGACTGATCCTTGTCTTCCTCAGCGGACTGATCCTGCGTCTCTTCGCCGGACTGGTCCTTGTCTTCCTCAGCGGGCTGATCCTGCGCCTCTTCGCCGGACTGATTCTGACCATCCTCGAGGTTGATCTGCTCCTGGTCCTCTTCGGCAGGCTGATGCTGATCGTCCTCTACGGCAATCTGCTCCTCTTCGAGAAGCTGCTGTCCTTCCTCGGAGTTGGTTTCTTCAACGCTGTTTTCAATCGCTCTCTGCTTCTTTTCTTCAGAGACATTTGCGGCCGGGCGCCGCTTTTCTTCATTATTATTGGTTTTTTTGTCAGGCGCGTCAAACGTCAGGTCATTTTCAGACGAGTCCAACACCAGGTCATTTTCAGGCGTGTCCAACACCACGTCGCCGTCCAGCAGCGACATATTGTTGCCATTGTCCTGGACATTGGAAGGCTGGTCGCCCGAACCCTGGACAAAATCAAGCAAATCGCCCTGATCCAGATCCAGGGAGAGATCAAGGCTCTGGGTGTCGCCCGCGTCAACCAGACCGCCCGCGATTTCCAGGCCATCCCCGTTTAGGACGAGATCATTCGTCGGACTCTGCTGATAACAGGCGTCCGTATGGAAGTGCTCCGGAATGGCGCACACCAACTCACCGGATGAATTGTAGCATCCGGCCATGTGGGCGTGCTCCTGGAGGCCGCACATCGCAATGCGCTCCAGCGTAGTGGCTGTTCGCTTGAGCGTATTCATTGTGAAGAGCAGCACAACTACGCATAAAAGAGAAATGACTCTTTTGAGCAAGCGCTTCCTGTTTCCCTTCTTTGTGAACTCGCGAATCTGATTCTCCATCTTCTACACTCCTGACCTTTTGCCGAGCAGACAGTCTCGTTATTTGATACCCGGTAATCCTCAAGTTTCCTGAATTGCCCACAGACTTCAGTCTGTAATCGGTCTGTTTTGCACCTTCCCGCTATTTGATGACGCCAAATACGCTCAACGGCCATACCCTCAGCATGACGCGACCCACGATCTGCTCCTGGGCCACGCAGCCCACCGCCGTGTTTCGGCTGTCCGAGCTGGTGCTTCGGTGGTCGCCCATCACGAAGATCTTCCCGTCCGGCACCTGGTAGGGCAACGCGATGTTGCAGTCGCCCAGGGCCTTCTCTGTGAGGTAGGGCTCCTCCAGGGGCTCGTCGTTGATGAATACGTTGCCGTCCACATCGATATTCACCCACTCGCCCGCGTTGGCGATCACGCGCTTCACCAGGATCTTGTTGTTGAAGTAAAACGCGATGACGTCGCCCTTCTGGAACGCCGTGCCCCTTGGCGCGATTACGATCTCGCCCTGGTGCAGCAGCGGCGTCATGGATTCGCCCACAACCTGGAGCACGGGAAGGGCCAGCATCGATACCAGCACGGCCACCGCCGCCACGATCACCAGCGCGCTGACGGTGCTGAGCAGCGTACTTCGATAGCTGCGCCGGTGCCGTTCGCGCCGAAGCTCCCGCTCCAGCTGGTCGACGGTCACGGTCTCCTGCATCAAACCCCGTCTCATGTTCCTTTATTCCCCCACATGCGCCAGCGGTGGCGCTTGTCATTTTCTTCTTTTACGGCTTCCTCTGCCGCGCCCTGCTGGCTCTGCGTTCCGGCCTGGGTCTGGCGGCCCATCGAATCGGCCTCGCTCCTGGCCTGGCTGAGAATGCGGTCCGCCTCTGCCCGGGCGTTCCTGACGACATTGTCCGCAAGGCTCTGGGCCTCTGACGAACGCTTCTCGGCCTCCGCCACCAGCGCGTCGGCCCGCTTGCGCATCTGCTGGACGTATTCGTCCGCCGCATGCTGGGCCGACTCGAACACGTCGTTCATCTTCAGCGCGGCCTCCGCCAGCGTGCCCGCTTCCTGTATGGCGATGTCGCGGTTGGCCAGCGCCTCTTTGCTCTGCTGTAACTGTTCGTTCAGCGCGTCGATCTGCTTCTGCTGATTGATCAGTATTTGCAGCAGATCGTCGCGTCGAAGCCTTCTGAGTTCCTTATCCGTCATATATTCAAATCCCCCGGCACGGATGCGTTATTATATAGGTAGTCTTTGCCTCTGCGCAGCCCGTGTCTTTCCTTTTTCGAACCACCTTACATATACTTCCAGCCAATAATCTGTTAATATTGTAGCTATAGGGGGTTACACGCTGGGTTACATCATTTTCTTTAATAGTTTTTTAACAACTTTGCACCGATTTGCCGCCATTTTCCTGCCAGATCGCCCTGCGCTCCGCACTACAGAGGGCATATCAGGAAGTTAATAAAATTGAAATTTTTGAAATTTGCGTTATTTGGCTCCATGTGACCGTTCATGTAACCTATAATGGTTAATATAATTATTGTGAGAATATTTCATATTGCGAAAGTCTGGAAACAGTGGTATAATATAGTGTATTAGATTCAACGTGGGAAGGAGTGCCATGAGGAAGCATCTGTCCACGATCATCTTGGTGATCGTCTTGATTCTCGGCGTGATGATACTGCTGTATCCCACCGTCAGCGATTACTGGAACTCCTTCCACCAGAGCCGCGCCATCGCCAGCTACCTGGAGCAGATCGAAAACATCGATCCCGTGGATTACGACAAGGAATGGACGCGCGCGGAGCAATACAATCGCGAGCTGCCCGGCAAGCCAAACCGGTTCATGCTCAGCGAAGAGGAATATGCCGAATATGAGACGATGCTGAACCTCACGGGCTCCGGCATCATGGGCTACATAGAAATACCGAAAATCAACTGTTCCCTGCCGATCTACCACGGCACCGACGAGGCCGTGCTGCAGATCGCGGTGGGCCATATCGAAGGTACGTCGCTGCCCACGGGCGGCGCGGGCACCCACACGGTGCTGTCGGGTCACAGGGGCCTGCCCTCCGCGCGACTGTTTACAGACCTGGACCAGATGGAGGAAGACGACCTCTTCGTCATCCGCGTGATGGATCGGGTCATGACCTATATGGTCGACCAGATATTGATCGTGCTGCCCGAGGAGATGGACGGACTGGCCATCGACCCCAACGAGGATTACTGCACGCTGGTGACCTGCACGCCCTTCGGCATCACCTCCCACCGGCTGCTGGTGCGCGGCACGCGCACGGCCAACGTGGAGATGGAGCAGATCATCAAGGTCGTCTCCGACGCGACGCAGGTGAAGCCCATATTGGTCGCGCCCGTGCTCGCCGCGCCGATGCTGCTGATACTGCTGGTGTGGATGATGATATCCACAGGCAGGAAACAGCAAAGGCGGAAGATCATAAAATGAGTCAGGACAGCAAGAGGATCACCGAGGCGCAGGTCAGGCGCGAATTCAGGCGCATTGACCGGCGAACGGCCAACCGACGCGCCTGCGTCGGCGTCGCCGTGATACTGGCCCTGGCGCTGCTGGCAGGCGGCGTCGCGATGCGGCTTCTGTTCGTCGCATTGGACATCCGCAGCGACGGCATGACCGACGTCCTGCTCAGCGGCGACGTGGTCCTGTGCGTGCGCAGCGACGCCCCGTATCTGCAAAGCGTCCCCGGGCGCGGCGCGCTGGCGCTGGTGCGCTATTCGGATTCCGGCATGAAGCGGCTGACCGTGCGGCGGGTGATCGCCCTTGGCGGCGACGAGGTCGACGTGGACAGCGACGGCAGGGTGAGCGTCAACGGCCAGGCGCTGGAGGAGCCCTACGCCACCTACTGCTACGAAGCCGACCGGGTCGCCGGTCAGATCATTTACGGCGGCGCGCTGGAAAACCCCTTTGCCGATCCGAACGCCCCCGCCCCCGTACAGGACGACCTGTATGAATTGGCCGAGGGCACGGAGGACATGGATTATCCCCTGACGGTTCCGGAGGGCACGGCGTTCGTGCTGTGCGACAACCGGAACAACCGACTGGATAGCCGGAGCAGCCGCTTCGGACTGGTGAAGGAGGCCGATATAAGGGGCGTGGCCCGGGCGATCATCTGGCCGGTATACCGCGCCGGACTGCTGGAGGTCGCGTCGGCCGTCGGGTGATATATGAAGAGATTTCTGTTGACCCTTTTGTCCATCGCGCTGGTGGCCGCCCTGGCCGCGTTCATCGCGGTCCCCGCCGTCGTCCGGCAGATTCGTCTGTGGGAAAACGCGCAGGCGGCATCCGGCTACCGGGCCGCGACAGACAGTCTCAGCCTGTCGGACTGCGACACGATGCTGGCGCAGGCCCAGGATTACAACTGGGCGCTGGACAGCGCCCCCTGGACGGATCCCTACGCCCCCGCCGCGACCGACCCCGCGCCAGCGGACGACGCCGATTCCTATGAATCGCTGCTGAATCCGACGGGCGACGGGGTGATGGCGGTATTGGAGGCGCCCAAGCTGGGCGTATCCCTGGCCGTGTACCACGGCGGCGAAGCCAAGGTCGCGCGGCTGGCCCATGCGCCCGCCAGCCGGCTGCCTTCGGGCGGCGAGAGCGGGCCCTGCCTGCTGTACGCCACATCCGAGCGGTTTTTCAAGCCTCTGGCAGGCCTGGAACGACTGATGCCCGGAGATTGCTTTTTCCTGCGCGTGCTGCAGGATACGGCGACCTATGAGGTATTCCAGGTCGCCACGCTGTCCCCCCAGGCGCTGAGCGAACTCGAGAGAGACGAGGGCGACGAGGAATGCGCGCTGGTAGCCCAAACCGGGGCCGATGACCGGCTGGTGGTGCGCGCCCGACGCGTTCCCCGGCAAAGCGTGAGGCCCGTTGACGATTCCATGACGCTTCCCAGCGGCGTGCCGGAGCTCATGCTGGCGGCCCCCGTCGCCGTAGCGGGCCTGGCGCTGCTGGCGGTCATCGAGTGCTTCAGGCGGGCGATTCGCCGCCTCAGGCGGCGTCACATGAAGCTCTGACGGCAGAGCCAACAACTTGTGGGTATATTTGCAAGCATTTGCGATTCAATACAGTAATTGGAGCGTGTTGTAAGATGAAGAGAATGAGCAGATACTCAAGAACCAGCCGACTGCTGGTGCTTCTGTTGTGCGCACTCCTGCTGGTGGGCATGCTGCCGTCCTACGGGGCCCTGGGGGCGTCGAAGAAGTCGAAAAAGAACAACAACGGTGAGGGCAGGCTGACGTTTACGCTGGCGAATATGGATAAGCTGCCCGAAGGTATCAATGTAGAGTATACGCTCTACAAAATTGGCGTGCCTGCGCCAGATACCGCTGCCGGATGGAAGTTCGACATCGACACACGTTTAGACACGTATTGTCGTAAGATCATTAAGTTTGATACCAAAACACAATCCAAGGAAGAATTGGAAGAGATTGTGGATGCTTTGGCCGAAGAGATCGCCAACGGGGATTACAAGTTCGATTACAAGGAGACAAAGGTGCTATCAAAAGGTTCTGCGA
This sequence comes from Clostridia bacterium, assembly GCA_045637485.1. Lineage (GTDB taxonomy): Bacteria > Bacillota > Clostridia > Christensenellales > Aristaeellaceae > UBA2862. Next base: position 13,459 of record JAZTZK010000178.1, on the reverse strand, counting down.
TATTCACAGGACTGGCAGATGGCATCTATCTTGGCGTAGTGACGAACCCTCCCCCAGGCTTGAATGCGAACGCCTCTCTCCTTACGATCCCATATCGGAATGATGGTCAGGCAGATTTGCTTCGCGTGCGTGATGATGTTACCATAAAGTACACCTACACCGGCGATTTGACCATCAGCAAGGCTGTTGTGAGTCCCTACGCGGCAGATCGCGACGCGACCTACAAGTTCACCGTGACGCTGATGAAGGACGGCAAGGTCCTGGATATCAGCCAAACCTTTGAGGCCATCTGGAAGAACACCAGGAAAAACGCCAAGAAGAACGCCAGGAAGAACACCACGAACGGTACCGTTGTTTTCAAAAACGGCGTAGCTGAGGGAATCGAAGTCAAGGGCGACGAAAGCGTCACCATCACCGGTTTGCCCTATGGCGTCGACTACATCGTTACCGAGGCTGACACCCAGGGCCTCACTCCCTCCTCGACCGGCGAAGCCGGTACGATTGAGGTGGGTTCGACGGCCGCCTTCACCAACACCCGCGATACCGGAATGCGCTACGTTCACGATGCCGTGACGGTGAACAAGGTGGATGAAGCGGGGCAGGACCTGAACGGCGCAACCTTCGTACTGTACGCCGATAAAGAGCTTAACGAGGAAGTTCCCGGCGGCGTGTACACGGTCACGGACGGCAGCTTCCAGATCAGTACCGACGACGCTGCGTTGGCGAGTTATCTGCCCACAACAGACGAAGAGAGCACGACCCTCTATCTGGTGGAAACCATTGCCCCCACGGGCTATAAGCTGGATTCAACGCCCCGCAAGGTGGTCATCACCACAAGCGTGAACGAGAATGGTGAGATCGTAAACGGCGTATACGTGACGGTTACGACCTATACCATTACAATCGATGACGCAGAGTCCATTGATGTCGTCAATCACCCGAACACCGATGTCAGGCGTGTGGACGACAATGTGACGGTGCGGAAGACGGACGGCAGCGCATTGCTCAGCGGCGCGACCTTCGAACTGTACTATGGCAAGACCTTCGTAACGGACTTCACCGGTGGCAAGTTCGAAATCAGCACGGCGAATCCAAAGCTGAAAAATTTCCTTCCTGCGGCAGGTGAAACCAAGACGCTGACGTTGAAGGAAACCGGTGTGCCCACGGGCTACAAGGGCAGTACCACCGAATATGCGATCGTGATCACCGCCACCGAAACGACGGATTGGAACGACAATCACACAAAGCTGGTTACCACCACGACCTACACCATTACGATCGATGGCAAAAAGTCCGCGGACGTGGTCAACAACCCGGTCACCGGTGAGAACCGGAAGGATGACAAGGTGACGGTAACGAAGACGGACGGCAGCGAGCTGATCGAAGGCGCGACCTTCACGCTGTACGATGGCAGGAAAGCCGTAACGACGTTCACCGGCGGCCAGTTCGAAATCAGCACGGCGAATCCGAAGCTGAAAAAAGTCCTTCCGGCAATAGGCAAAACCAAGACGCTTACGCTGAAGGAGACCGGTGCGCCGACCGGCTACACGGGCAGCGGGGCTGAATATACCGTGGAAATAACCGCCGAGAAGGCAACGGCCTGGAACAAAGACCACACCAAACTCGTCGTCACGACGATCTATAGCATCAGTATCATCATTGACGGCGAAGAGGAAGAGACGCTTTCAGTGCCGAACGAGCCTATAACGGGATCTGATAAGGATTATCGCCATGTGACAGTGCACAAGGTGGACGGATCAGATCAGCCGCTCAAAGGCGCAGAGTTTACGCTTTACAGCGGCAAAACGGCAATCGCAACCTACGGCGGCCCGACCCTTGACAGCTTCTCCATCTCAACCAGCGACAAGGCCCTGGCAAAATACCTGCCCAAGGCTGGAGAAAGCGTCACCCTGACCCTGAAGGAAACCAAGGCTCCGGCTGGTTACAAGGGAACCGATCACGAATATACAGTGGTTCTGACTGCCTCCCTTGTTACGGATTGGAACGAAGACCATACCATGCTGGTAACCACCACGATCTATGACATCTCCATTGATGACAAGACCTCCGTGACAGTGGTGAACGAACCTGAAACCCCGCCGACGCCCACGCCCACTTCGAGCGCCACGCCCACACCCGCTCCGAGCGAGACGCCCACGCCCGCTCCGAGCGAGACGCCTACGCCCACGCCCAGTGCGACGCCTACTCCGACGCCCACGCCCTCTCCGACGCCCGATGACGGCGGTGGCGGCGGTGGCGGCGGCGGTGTGCCGGAGCCGCCCGCTCCGACGCCCACCCCGGTCACGGAGATCAGCGGCGCCAAGATCTGGGACGATGAAAACAACGTCCACGGCGTGCGTCCCGGTTCCATCGAAGTTACGCTGTACGCGAACGGTTCTCCCGTGGACGCCAAGCCGAGCTGGACCAAGAGCGGCAACCAGTGGACTTACACCTTCAGCAACCTGCCCAAGGTTGACGCAAACGGCAATGAGATCGCCTACACCGTCAAGGAGTCGCCTGTGAACTACTATGAGTCCACCGTCTCCGGCCTGACGATCACCAACAAGCTGATTCCGAGGGAGCCTGAACGCTACACCGATCTCTCCGGCGATAAGATCTGGAACGACAAGAACAACAGCAGCGGCAAGCGACCCATCAGCATCACGGTGCGCCTGTACCGCGACGGCGTAGAGATCGACAGTCGCGTGGTCACCGCCGGCACGGATTGGCACTACTCCTTCCAGCATCTGCCGGTGGACGACGGCTTCGGCAACATCTACACCTACGAGGTTATTGAGGATGGCGTGAGCGGTTACTTCTCCCGCATCGACGGTACGACGGTAACCAACAGCCTGATCGACGGCAGCGTGCCGCCGCCGCCCACGTCAGACGACGAGACCCCACCGCCCGACGGAGACGTTCCCACAGTGCCCAAGAAGCCCGAAGACATTCCCGATCGCAATACCGGCACACCGGTACCGCAGTTCGAGGATATGGGCGACGAGGAACTGGAAGAGCTGTTCGACATGTTCGGCTACGGTACGCCGTTGTACGGCATGTTCGGCACCGGCGACCAGATTCCCGTCTGGGTCTGGATCTGCGGCGCAGCCGGCATCTTCGCCCTGGTGATGGCCATCGTCATGGGCCGGAAAAAGAAGAAAACCCGGTAATACCCAACGGAGGGGGCAATAAGCCCCCTCCGATTTATTTTGAGAGAATGGCGGAATCGCATGGGATAGTGCAAAGGGAACAGGGAACAGTCAACAGGGAACAGGATAAGCCGCGCACGGTACGTTACAACCAAGCCAAAGGATACATTCCCGCGACGAAAGCGAAGCAAGAATCCCAGAAAACCCTGTATCGGCGACACTGGTGTCGCCGATACAGCCCATACGATTTCGTAATCCACGCGGCAGCCACTATCCCTGTTCCCTGTTCCCTCGTCTCCCTGTTCCCCGTTCCCTCGTCGCCTCGCGATAAATCAGAAGTTATCCCTCCGCTCCCCCACAAAAAAACCTCCGTCCCGTCCATCCTGACAGTGGCGGAAGCCGTGTCGAATGGTGCGAAGCGAAGGTTTTTCGACTTTTCGTATTGACCCTGATATCAGAACAGCCCGTTGCTCTCCCGCAGGGCGTTGGCCTGGGTATCCAGCAGTCGGCTGAACTCCGCCTTATAGGCGGCGGCGGCGGCCTTCAGGGACTCATAGCGCGCCTCGAGGGTGTCCACCTGGCTCTTGGCCTCGGCGGCAATGGCGTCGGCCTCCTCCTGGGCCTTGCTCACCAGGGCGCTGGCCTTGGCCTGGGCGTCGCTGACGGTCTTCTGGGCCTTGCGGTTGGCCTCCTCGGTGGTCTCGTCCGCGATGCGCTGGGCGCCGATCAGCGATTCGCGCATGGCGTTCTGAAGGTTCTGGAAGTAGCCCTTCTCGTTGTAGTCGGGCGTGCGGGCCTCGGCCTCCGCCGCCTGTCTGCGGGCCGCCAGCACGTCAGCCTCCAGAGACTTGACCTGCCGGTTCAGCTCGAGGTTCTCGCGCACGAGCTTCGTCATCTGCTCGGAAATCTCATCCAGAAAATCGTCGACCTGTTCGATGTTATAGCCGCCCGTCGCCTGGGTGCCAAATTCCTTCTCCTGAATATCCTTCACGCTGATCGCCATGTCGATACCGTCCTTTCATCACTGGTGTAAATGGTTCTCACAATCAAACGCCACTCTATCCTTGAGTATTTCGCCGGAACCGCGCCCAATTCCTGCATAGAGACGTTAGAATTACATTATTTACCGCCGTAGCGGAATACCTGCACCACCTGCCGGCCCCGGCGGGATTCCCCCTGGAAGGCGGTCACCCGCACCCGGCCATAGCCCCGGGCGGAGATCAGGTCACCCTCGCTCAGCCGGGCGTCCGGCCGCAGCTGGGGCACGTGGTTCAGCTTCACCAGCCCCGCGGCAATCAGCTGCTGGGCCTCGCCGCGCGACAGGCGACAGGCGGCGGCCAGGACAGCATCCAGCCGCTGCTGCTGTACTGTCAGGCGCAGGCTCTCGCCCTCGGGGGGCGTCAACTGCAATGCCTCCGTCGCCACGCTCACCTTCAGTGCCGCGCGACCGGCGCTGTCCAGGTTGGCGGCGATGTACTCCGCCACCTCCGCCAGCGCGAACAGGTAGGCGCAGGGGGCGCCGCGATATTCCCCCATGGCGATGTCGCCGGTCATCTCCCGCTCGATGCCAAGCCCCATCACCGCGCCCAGCAGGTCGCGATGGCCGGGATTGGCGAATTTACCGTTCCATTGCAGCCGCAGCGCCAGCAGGGGCCATTCCCCCGCCTCGGGGGCCTCCGCCGAGTGAAACGCCGCCACGCAGCGCTCAGCGCCCTCGTAGCCGCCCCACAGGGCCGCCTCAACCCCCGCCCGGCCCGCCGCCATACGCAACAAGCCCAGCGCCGAAGGCTCCAGGAAGCGGGTATAACAGGCCCTGCCGCTGTGCTTTGCCCGCAGCGCCAGCTCGTTCAGCCGCTTTTCCAGCGCGTCGTCCATCAGAACCTCCGGGCCAGCAGGTAGTACAGCCGCCACCAGAGCCGCCCCAGCAGCTGGTAGGCGAGTATCGCAAACAGGTAGGAGAAGTCCACCGGCGCCTGGAAATAGCGGCGCAGCTTCATCGACAGGCCCTGAAACGGGGCGACGAAGGGGCGTATGAAGTTCCCCAGGATGTAGAAGGCCCGGAAATTGGGCCGGAACCAGCTGAGCACGCAGTAGACCAGTATCGCCATCGTGATCAGCCGCAGGAAGACGTATCCCGCGTAGAATACCTCGTAAAGGCCCATCTCGCCTTCACCTCCGTTCGCATCGACTGGCTTCTCAGAACCTCCGGTCCATGTCGTAGGTGTCGTTGACCTCCACCGACATCGGCGCCACCAGATAGGTGCGGTCCGACGCCTTTCGGATGCTGGCGTGCAGCGCGAACACCGCGCCGGAGAGGGTGTCCACCGCCCTCTGGAGCAGGTGGCCGTCCAGCTCGTCCATGGTGAGCACCACGGTGTTGTTGGCGATCAGCTGGTCGATCACCTCGCAGCAGTCCTCCAGCGAATGCAGCGAGTACATCACCGTGCGGGAGCGCTGGCTGACCCGCATGGGGCGCTGGGGGCTGACCCGCTGGGGCAGGTTCCTGCTGCTGTCGTAGCGGGGATCGGGCTGCTGGCTGTAGCGGGAGGACTGGCGGGGCGGGGCGGTATAGCCCGAATCGTCAAAGCGCGACGCGGTGCGGCGCTCGCCCGTGCGGTAGTCGTCATAGCCCCTTGGGGCCCGGCTGTCGTAGCGACCGGACCGGCTCGCGCTCTCCGGCAAGCGGCGCTGGGTATTCGATCGGGCCGAGGCCTGGCGGCTGCCGGCGGCGCTGTTTGTGCGCGGCTGCCGCACGGGCGTATAGGCCGCCCTTCGACCGTAGTTGTCGCCGGAATATTCCTCGCCATAGGTATCCTGCGTATCCTCATCGTCCACCAGGCCGATGAAATTCAACAGCTTGTTAAAGCCTCCGGATTTGTTGCGCGCCATGGTCTTCCCCTCTTTATCGCGTCATGCGGTGTCGCCCACCGATTATGGCTGCCTGCCATGCGTCATGGCGGCGCAGGCGCCGCCGCTACATACACACAGCGGTTGCGTTCATTATGGCTTTGCCGGCCTTGCGCCGAACAGCGCCCGTCCCAGCCGAACCATCGTCGCGCCCTCCTCGGCGGCGACGACGCAGTCGTCGGACATGCCCATGGAGAGGGTGTCCATCCCGATGCCGGGCAGGTCCATCTCCCGCAGCCGGTCGAACCACCGGCGCATCTGCCGGAACAGGGGCCGCACATCCTCGGGATCGTCGACGATGGGCATGATGGCCATCAGGCCCCGGACGGACAGCCCGGGCAATTCGGCGCAGCGGCGCAGCAGCGGCAGCAGCGCTTCCTCGTCCACGCCGGCCTTCTGCGCCTCCCGGGCGATGTTCACCTGCACCAGCACCGGCATCACCTTCCCCGCCGCCTCGGCCCGCCGGGAGATCTCCACCGCCAGGGGCTCCCGGTCCACGGACTGGATCATGGCCACCCGCTCCACGGCCTGCTTCACCTTGTTGGTCTGAAGCCGCCCGATCAGGTGGATCTCAAAGCCGGGATTCAGCCGATCCTGCTTGGCGACCAGCTCCTGCACCCGGTTCTCCCCCAGTATGCGGATGCCGCCGTCCCAGGCCATGTTGACGGTGTCGGGATCGATGGTCTTGCTGACGCCGCAGATGGTGGCCCCGCCCCATTTGGCCGAAGCCTCGCCAATGCGCGCCTGCCAGCGCGCGATGTTCGATAGCAAATCCTCGCGGTTCATTGACGTTCTCCGAATCTATTTGATCAATACCGTCTGGCCCAGCTGCAGGGCCCCCTCCACCATCGGCTGGATCATGGCGATGGCGCCGTCGGTGGAGAGCACCTCCACCGGCACGAAGGTGCCGCCGGGCACGTCGTACACCCAGACGCCCATCTGGCCGTTCTCGTTGTACAGCGCCTCCACCTTCACGGACAGGCCGGTCAGCGTGATGCTGAACTGGGCCTTGCCGCTGCGCCGGTAGATCAGCGGGCCGATGGGGTCGCGCACCTCGAAGACGGCCAGCGTGCTGTCGTTCTCCTTCTGCACGCTGTACACCGAGGCGGTGTAGCTGAGGTCGTCAAAGCCCTCCATCTGGATGTAGTAGTTGTCCTGGCCCACCATCGGCGTCCAGGTGTTGCCGTTGTAGAGCACCGCCACATACCAGCGGTTCTGGTTTACGATGCGGTAGATGCCGTTGTTCAGGGTCTGGCGGGTGTTGTCCAGCCGCTCCCCCGCCAGCACCGAGCGTATCTGGGCGATGGACAGCGTCTTCAGCGCGTCGGGCGTCAGGTCGCTCTCATAGCCGTCGATGTAGAAGGACACCACGCCGTCCCGGTCCGCGTTGGACACCGTGCGCCAGGACTGTATGCTGGCCAGGCGGGCATTCTCCTCGTCGTACAGCTTGGTCAGCTTGCTGTCGCCCCGCTTGTTCTGGCGAAGATAATCCTGACGGCGCACCATTTCCGTCTCCAGCTGGCTGGCAACGGTCTTCAGGTTGCCGATGGTCTGGCGGGTGATCAGGTTCTTGAACTCGATGGCCTTGCGGTTGACCCGCTGGTCCAGCTCCTGGAGCTGGGAATCCACGATGTTGGCCAGCAGTTGCTTGTGGTAGTCCTGGATCTTCTTTCGCGTGGTCTCCAGGTTGTTCAGCAGGCTTTCGGAATAGCCGGTGGCGTACAGGTTGGCCACGGTGGTATTCTCAGTCACCAGCGAATTCTCCGGCGAGATGTACTCCACCCGCACCGTGGATTCCGACAGGGTCACCGATTCGTCGCGTATGATCACGCAGTCCACCGTCTGGCGCTGGTCCGCGTTGGCCATCATGATGACCGTCTCCTTTGAGCCGGGGAACAGCCTTGGCCGAAGGATCAGGAAGGCGATGACAAGCAATGCCAACAGGAACACGAAGAACCTGCCGGTCACTCTCTTTCTGCGCATAGCTCACGCCCCGATCGCTCGTAGTATAGGCCGCCTCCCCCACCGTGAGGACAAAGCGGACAGGGTACAACCATCGTATTCTATATTATAACCCCTGTTGGGTTATGATTCAATGCGCATCACTTGACTTTTTTTCGCCATATACATTAGAATGTGACGCCCATTTTATACGGCACACCTATGCAAAAGCATACGGCGCAAAGCGCGCCGTATGCTTTTGCAAACCTTTCCCTGCGCGGGATCGCCCGTCATTCGGCCTTCTCGAGGAAGATGTTCACGTCGGAATAGGTGTCCAGCGTGTTGTAGACATCCGCGTTCGGCTTGTAGCCCTCCGGCACCTTCAGCAGATGGATCTCATAGACCTTCTGCTCGCTGACGGGAAAGCTGGCCACGCCGTCGGCGTCGGTGGGCTGGAAGGAGCAGGTGACGTCGTCGCAGAACTGGACCACCGCGCCCGCGACGGGATTGCCCTCCATGTCGTAGACAAAGACCCTGTACTTGTTGTCGCCGTTCGCCGCGGCGCCGGTCTCGGGCGTCGCGTCCACCGCCTCGCCGGCGAGCAGCCTGTCGACCACTTTTTCGTATTCGCTCACCGCCGCGCCCACGATGGGGAAGGTCAGTATCCTGCCCTCGCTGTCCACATAGTAGGTGGTGGGATAGCTGGAGGCTTCGTTCAGTATGGGGCAATTCTCAGGCATCAGCACGCTGGGATAATTGGTGCCGTTGGCGGCCATGATGGCGCGGGCCGTCTCCCCGACCTCCTCGAGGGGCTTCTGCTCCCACTCGACGCCGATGATGCCGCAGCCCTTCTCCTGCAGGCGGGTATGGATCTTGGCCAGCTCCGCCATCTCGTTGACGCAGTTCGGGCACCAGGTGCCCCAGAGGTTGACCATGGTGATCCTGTTATCCCTGAACAGGTCCTCGCTCTTGATCGGGTTGCCATCCAGGTCGGTGGTCTCAAACTGCAGGACCTGCCCGATGAGCGCGGTGGCGGGGTCCACGGGCGCCACGTGATCGACGGATTGCAGATACTTCAGCATCTCAGCCTGGCAAAACTCGATCTCCGTCCGGACCTTTTCGCGGGCTTCGTTGGCCTGGGCCTCGTCCTCGCCGAAGGCCTTGAGTTCATCATAGTAGGCAATGGCGCTGTCCACGGGCAGGGTGACGTAGTACCAGTGATAGCCGTCCACCGCCGCAATCTCCGTGGCCGCGAGGATCTCGTCGGCCTTCCAGCCGACAAACTCCAGGTATTCCTCCGGCGTCGCGATTTGGGTGGCGGCAACTTCAGCGATTTCGACGAACAGGGCCTGGCTTTCGCGGGCCATCTCCGCCTGCTTGTCCCGGTCCTGCTCGGCCTCCATCTCGGCCATCCTTGCGTCCAGGGCCTCCGCCGAGAGCGTGCAGTACGTCATGCCGACGATGTTGCAGTAGGGTTCGTGGCTGACGATGCCGATATCGCTCAGGCCCACGGTATTGTCGACCTTGTCCAGGATGTTGGTTTTCAGGTCCATGTTAAAGCTCATGCCCGCCTCCGCGTGGAAATACGGGTCGCCGGCGCTATCGGCCAGGGCCGTGAGACAGGACAGCAGCATCAGCGCCGCCAGCAGCAATGTGAGAAGCCTCTTCATTCCTCGTGCCTCCTTGGTCAATCGGTTCGCCGGTTTTCGCGGCAATGCTTCCGTTGTTTACCCGTAAATACTATATCATACGCCGCAAAGACGTGTCCACCTTTAATCCCATCCTTCCGATATTATTTTACATGGGTGACACATTTTATCCATGTGCGCTCCGCCAACATTACCATTCACCCTTGCGGCGAGCAATGCTCGCCGCTACGGATGTGTGCCAATCGGCTTGAAGGGTGAATGGTAACCCGCCACAGATTTTGCCCCTCCTTTTTACCAAACGCAGTAGACAAAAATGGCTGTGAATGCTATAATACAATAACACAAATGGGCCATGCGGTAATCGTATGTGCAGCGAGCGCGGCATGAATACGCCAGCGCAGGGCGCAGGAGGGCGGCGCGCCGCGGGGCGCGTTGACCGACGGCAACGCGGCAGAGACGGATCCGGACATGCGCAATGTATGCATTGTTCCCGCACATAGCCCAGGCAGGTGGCATACGTTTATTTCAAACCTATCCGCTCGAGCTTTACAACCCGAAAAGGCGGTTCGAAGATGCAGAAAAAGCGACTCTACAATCGCGTGGGCGGCGTATCGGCCAACGCCCTTACGATGCCCATCGTAATCATACTGTCCGTACTGCACGTGACGATCATCACCGTGATCGTGATGATCAACAACAGCAGCACCAACCTTTCCACCATCAACTCCAACGCCGGCCAGTACACCCAGGAGGCCACGTCGCTGCTGGCGGGCTCCAGCCTGCTGTCGGAGACCTCGAGCAATTACGTGCTGATGCCCCTGACCGAGGGAGGCGAGGTGAATGTGGCCCCGCTGCAGGCCTATGCCAACGAGCTGAGCATGCCCCGTCGGGGCGACGACATCCTGGCGCTGTTCAGGAGCCACAAGATCAACGCGGAGGAGCTGGGGCTGCTGGAAGACGCGGCTGAGAGCGCCAACTACATGCTGGACGCCCAGCTGCACGCCATCAGCCTGGTCAGTTCGGTCTACCCGCTGCCCGAGATCAAGCCGCTGACGAACATCCCCCGGGTGGCGCTGACCGAGGAGGAGCAGGCGATGGACGGCGAGCAGCGGATGGCCGCGGCCCGCACGCTGATCCTCGGCTCGATCTACGGCATGAACAAGCAGTCGGTGTCCCAGAACGTGGACGCCTGCGTCGGCGTGCTGCAGAACACCTCCGCCCGGCTGGCGGCCCAGGCAGCCGGGCGCATCAGCCTGCTGCGCAGGATACTGTGGATCATCACGATATCCATCGTGGTGGTGCTGATCGTCGTCTTCGCCATGCTGTACCGCCAGCTGCTGTCCCCGCTGGGACGGTTTGTCACGCTGATCCCCGAGGACGTGCCCCTGGACGAGAGCCGGGGCTTCCGGGAGGTGCGGCTGGTGGCGGCGGCCTACAACGACGTGCTGAAGCGGCGCAACGCCCTGGACAGCATACTGCGCTCGGCGGCGGAGACCGACGCGCTGACGAACCTGCCCAACCGCTACCGGTTTGAGCAGTACATGATGGAATCCGAGCCCAGCGGCTATTCCCTGGCAGTGCTGCTGTTCGACGTCAACTTCCTCAAGCAGACCAACGACACCGAGGGCCATCTGGCCGGCGACCGGTTGCTGCGGGACGCCGCGCGTTGCATCTCCTCCTGCTTTGGTGAACACTGCTTCCGCTTCGGCGGTGACGAGTTTGCCGCCATCGTAAAGGACTGCACCCCCGACGCCATCGACCGCATGGTGGCGGATTTCGAGCAGGCGGAGAAGGCGTACAACATCAGCATCTCCCTGGGCTACGCCTACACCGAGGAGATCGGCCAGACCTCCTTCCGAAAGCTGCTGGACGAGGCCGACCAAAGGATGTACGCCCAGAAGAAGGAAATGCATTCCCAACTGACCTGAGGGCTATAATAGAGTACAGGGCCGCTTCGCGGCCCTGATCATTGTCTAAGGAGCAACCCATGGTTCAATTCACACCCACGGGCGTGACCCTCTTCGCCCTGAGCTTTCACTGGTACGGCGTGATCATCGCCATCGGCATGGCCCTGGCCGTGGCGCTGGCCCGCATGCGGGAAAAGCGCCTGGGCCTGCCCAGGGACACGGCGCTGGACCTGGCGCTGATCGGCATTCCCGCGGCCATTGTATGCGCCCGGCTCTACTACGTGGCGTTCTCGTGGCGGGAATACGCCGCCGCTCCCATCCGGGCGCTGTACATCTGGGAGGGTGGCATGGCCATCTATGGCGGCATCATCGGCGGCGTGCTGGCGGGCTACCTGTACGCAAGGCGCAAGGGACTGCCCTTCCTGCGGCTGGCCGACCTGGCCGCGCCCTCCATCGCCCTGGGCCAGGCCATCGGGCGCTGGGGCAATTTCGTCAACCAGGAGGCATACGGCGCCGTCGCCACCCAGCCCTGGCAGCAGCGCTTTCCCATATCGGTATTCATACGCGCCGACGGCCAGTGGCACTTCGCCACATTCTTCTATGAATCCGCCTGGTGCTTCATCATCGTGGCGGCGCTGCTCATCGCCGAGCGCCTCCGCCGCTTTCACCGGGACGGCGAAATCTTTCGAAGCTACGTGTTCCTCTACGCCCTGGAGCGGGCGCTGGTGGAGGGACTGCGCGCCGACAGCCTGTATCTGGGGCCCTTCCGCGTCTCCCAGCTGCTCAGCCTCGCCGCGCTGCTGACCTGCGCCGCCATCACGCTGGCGCAGGCGAGGAGGAAGACCGTCCCGGCAATCACGCTGGCCTGGTGCGTCGCCATGGCCGCGCTGCTGCTGTCCGGTCACCCCTGGCCCGCGCTGGCCTGCGCGGTGGCCGCGGCGGGGATGTATTGGGGGTGGACGACATCTGATTCATCGAGTGAAGCTCAATAATCAGATATCCCCATCATCCCCCGGCACCCTCGATCGATCTGCCCGTACACCTCGGCGAACCTTCCGGTGTACCAGGGGTCGTCAATCGCCTCGTCGCTTCCGGCGAAGGACATCAGCAGGCGGATTTTGCCCTCGGGGTCGCCGCCGGTGATGCGCAGCATGTTGCGGATGTTGTAGGGCTCCATGCCCACCAGCCAGTCGTAATAGTCATAGTCCGCCCGGGTCATCTGCCGGGCGGCGTGGCCCTTGCAGGCGATGCCGTGCTTCGCCAGCTCCGCGCGGGCCGGCGGATACACCGGATTGCCGATCTCCTCCCGACTGGTGGCCGCGGAGGCGATCTCAAACGCGCCCTCCCGCCCCGCGTCCTTCACCAGCTTTTTCATCACATACTCCGCCATCGGCGAACGGCAGATATTGCCGTGGCATACGAATAAGATTTTCACCATTTCCAAACCTCCTCCGGCTTTGCTTTCAAAACTGTATTTATTATACACGCTATGCCCGTTTCGTGACAACAGAAAAATCCTTCGCCCTGCTCAGGATGACAGCGAAGCGGCGGCGTGTCATCCCGGGCAGGGCGAAGGACCTTTTGCTATTTGTTTGATGCTCAGATCTCCAGGTAGGAGTCGGCGTAGAGGTTGTTGTTCTTGATGATGTCGCAGGTCTTGACGGTCTCCATCAGGCGCTGGTCGTTGGGGTTCACGATGGCGCTGGTCAGGCCTTGCATCATCGCCATCGCCAGCATGCAGCTGTCGAAGATCGGGCGGATGTGCTTGGGCATGCCGTTGGAGTTGTTGGACAGGCCGCCGGTGCTGTTCAGGCCCATGTCGGTGAACACCCTGATGGCCTCCAGGACCTCCATCTGCTTATCCTGCATCCCCTTGACCACCAGGAACAGCGGGTCGAACCATAGG
>JAZTZK010000177.1:0-2847 GCA_045637485.1 Clostridia bacterium | reverse complement strand
CTCGCTGGGCACGTTCTCAAAGGCGTTGCGCAGCAGTATGATGTTCATCGCCGCCATGCCCATGGCGATGACCACCAGCCACTTGTCGTCCATGATGCCCACGGAGTTGAACACCTTCTTGGTGGCCAGGTAATTCAGGTACTGGGGCACAATGCCTGCGGAGAACCACATGGTGAACACCAGGTAGAAGTTGAACACCTTGCGGAACAGCAGTCGCTTCTTCGACAGGGCGTAGGCGCCCAGTATGGCCACGCCCAGGGCCCACAGCGTGCCGTAGACGGTCAAGAACAGCGTATTGGAATAGGAATTCCAGAACATGTTGTCGTTGAACATCCTTCGGAATGCGTCGAACTGTATGTCCTTGGGGAACAGCACCACCTCGCCGTAATCCACGGCGTGGCGTCCGCTGATGGAGGCCGACACCGCGTACAGGAACGGGTACAGGCATCCCAGGGCGAACACGGTCAAAAGCGTATAGCTGACGATCTTGAAGATCAGCTCGGAGACCTCGAGTTTTCTTTTCATGCCAAGCCCCCCCTTAGTACAGCGACACGTTGGACGCCTTGCGGGCCACCGTATTCGCGCCGATGACCAGCAGCATGCCCACCACGTTGTTCATCATCTCGGCGGCGGAGGCGATGCCCTTCTGGGCGCCCGCCAGGCCGTAGCGCTGAGCGAAGGTGGAGACCACGTCGGCGGTCACGTAGGTGTTGGTGTTGTACAGCAGCAGCACCTTCTCATAGCCGATATTCAGCAGCGAGCCGATGCGCATGATCAGCATGATGACGATGGTGGAAAGTATGCTGGGCAGCACCACGTAGCGCATCTGGGCCATCTTGCCCGCGCCGTCGATCTGGGCCGCCTCGTAGCTGGTGGGCGATATGGCGATGATCGCCGCGAAGAACACGATGCTGTCGTAGCCCGCCGTCTCCCATATGCCGCTGATCTGGTAGATGCTGCGGAAGAAATCCGGATTGTTCAGCAGGCCCGCGTTGGCCGTCTCCTGGGAGATCAGCCCCAGGCGCGCCAGGAATTGGCTGACGATGCCCGCGCCGCTGGTCAGCGAGCCCTGCTTCACCAGCATCATCACCAGCGAGGTCATGACGACGGTGGACATGAACTTCGGCAGGTAGGTGAGCACCTGGTAGACGCTCCGGGCGATGTTGGAGCGGACCTCGTTGAAGAACAGGGCCAGTATGATGGGCATCGGGAAGCCGAAGCACAGGCCGTAGAAGCTGAGCAGGAAGGTGTTGCGCAGGGCCCGCCAGAATTCCACCGACAGGCCGCCGGTGCCGCCGCCGACCAGCAGGGTCTTGAAATAGGAGAAGCCCGCGAAGTACTGATCCGCCACCGGCTTGACCTGGTCGCTGACCTTGAAGGCGCCCAGCAGCTCGTACATGGGCAGGTAGCGCCAGAACAGGAAGACCAGTATGGTGGGCAGCAGCATCACGTACAGACGCCAATCCTTCAGGATCGTGCGCCCCACGTGCAGCCAGTAGTGCTTTTCGACGTCGTCGCGCACCATCTGTTCGGGGTCTTCCCGATAAGTGCCGCTGGCCTGATCGAAAATCAGATAATCCGATCCCTTGTCTCTCATCAGTATCCTCCTCTTTCTTCGTTTTCCTGCTGTCTCAGCCTGAGCAGGTAATGGTTTTGTTCCTCGAATATGCCGTCCAGACGGCGGGCGATCCATATCAACACCAGCGTAAACAGCAGTGTGACCACATCTGTGGTAAAAAAGCCCAGCGCCGCCATCGGGGGGCTTCCCAGCACAACGGCGATCAGCGCCCGTCCCAGCTGCATCAGCAACGCCACCATGAGCGCCAGCGCCAGAGACTTCCATACGCTTTCGCGTATGCCCTCGGGGGTGGCGAAGCGAACATACATCAGCGCCGCCAGGGACAGCAGATTGCCCAGGCCATATATGAAATAGTGCTTAATGCCCGCGCCGGAGGTCAGGCAGAATACAATGCCTCCCAGCGCGGCGTGTAGGCCCGCCCAGGGGCCCCAGCGCATCATCACGATGGCCGTGATCGCCGGAGTCACCGACACGGTATAGGGCTCGTTCGGGAACCAGCGACGCGCGGCGGTGACGGCCAATGTCTCCGCTACCGTCAGCATCAGGGCGAACATCGCCAGATCCAGCGCCCGGTACTGTTTGACCGTTCTGCGTTTTTGCAACCGCCCACCTCCAGCCAACCGGCCCGGCACCATCCCCGCGCCTGCGCATCAGCCGGACTGTATTTGGTTCACAGTTCCTGCCTATCTCCAAAGCATTACAATCGCGCCACGAATTTGACACCTTGCACAATTTGAATTATAACATCAACTGCAATTTATGTCAATCAAATAAAAAGATAAATAAAACTTCTTCCATCAGGTGGTTACAGCTCAGCATCGACACTGTGGAACCCTTCCGACCCCGCCTTCAGCGGGGCCACCTCCCCTTTCAGGGGAGGCTGTTTGAATCATAGTGCGGTAGATAGCCTCCCCTGAAAGGTAACGCTGTCAACTTTGAACACGGTCTTGACAGAATCAGGGCGAACAGCATCCAAAAGGCTTCCCCTCTGGGGAAGCTGGCTGGCCGGCCGGAGGCCTAGCGAAGCGTCAGGCCAGACTGATGAGGTCCCCCTCACGCTCTGCTTCGCGCCTCTGACGCAATATAGGCGCGAATCCATCTACAAAGGACCTCATCCGTCTTGCCGTTTCGCGGCAATCCACCTTCTCCAAAGGAGAAGGCTTTTGGAGAAGCCGCTCCTTAAGTTGACAGCGTTACCTGAAAGGGGAGGTGGCAGCCCGTAGGGCTGGCGGAGGGGTTCCGAATAATCACGACTCTGAGCTGTAACC
>JAZTZK010000176.1:0-3508 GCA_045637485.1 Clostridia bacterium | reverse complement strand
AAAAGACAGGGGTTTCTACGCTTCGCAAGCCTTTGAATATAAAGAAATCCGCAAGGATTTCATCCTTCCCTAACCCCTAACCCCTAAAGCCTAACCCCTCAAATTCTGATTTATCGAGCAAAGCTCGATAAATCAGAATTTACCTCCTCGTCATCCTCCGCATGGCGACCAGCCCCGCGATCAGCAGCACCGGGAAGGCGCAGCCCACCAGCATGCCGGCGCGCAGGTTGTCGCCGGCGTTCTGCGTGGCCCAGCCCACCAGGCCCGGGCCGAAGGCCCCGCCCAGATCGCCGGCCATGGCCAGCAGCGCGAACATGGCGGTGCCGCCCAGGGGCATGCTCTTTGACGAGATGCTGAGGGTGCCCGGCCACATGATGCCCACCGAAAAGCCGCACATCACGCAGCCCACCAGCCCCAGCACAGGGCTTGTGGAAACAGAGGCCAGCAGGTAGCAGCCCAGGCACAGCGCGCCGGAGCCGAGCATGGCCTTCGCCAGGTCCAGCCTGTCGCCGAATCTGCCGTAGATCACCCGGCTGATGCCCATGGCGATGGCGAACAGGCAGGGCCCCAGCAGGTCGCCCAGGGTCTTGCTCAGCCCCAATGCGGACTCCGCGAAGGCGGAGGCCCACTGGGCCATGGAGAGCTCGGAGGCGCCGGAGCACACCATCAGCAGCACGGCCACCCAGAACAGCGGCGCGGCGAACAGCTGGCGCATGGACATGCCCTTGCCCTCCTCCACCAGGTGCTCGATGGGGCAGGTGGCGAAGTTGTAGATGTTGTAGAGCGGAACCAGCGCCCAAAGGCAGGCCAGCACGCGCCAGCGCCCGATGCCGAAGGCGGCGAAGAACAAGGTGGACAGCAGTATCGTACCCACGGAGCCCCAGCAGTAGAACGAATGCAGCAGGCTCATCACCGATTCCTTGTTGTCGAAGGGGCAGGCCTCCACGATGGGGCTGCACAGCACCTCGATCAGCCCGCTGCCGATGGCGTACATCACCACGCAGCAGAGTATGCCAACGAAGGCATTCGGGCACAGATCCGGCACGAAGGCCAGCGCGATCAATCCCAGCGCCGAGGCCACCTCAGAGGCCACGATGGCCCGGCGGTAGCCGATGGCGTCCACAAACCGGGCGCACAGCACGTCCACCACCAGCTGGGTCAGGAAAAACGCGGTGGGGATCAGCGCGACCTGCCCCAGCGGGATGCCGTAGTCGTTGTGAAAGGTCAAAAACAGCAGCGGCACGAAGTTCGCCGCGATGGCCTGGGTGATGAAGCCCAGGTAGCAGGCCCGGAGGGTCTTCCCGTAATTCTTGCGCATATTTCCGTTTCATCCATACGGTCAGCCGCATGCAGCCCGCGCCAAACGGTGCGGGCTGCATGTGACGAACCGTCATTTTCTCAGTTCAGGTGGAACGCCTCTTCGATGGCCTTGACCTCTTCGTCGCTGATGTACACCACATCGCCGATGTCCTTGGCGGCGATCATGGCCGCGGCGCTGTACTCCAGCACCTCCAGCCGGTCATAGGCGTTCAACAGGCTCGCGCCGGTGACGATCACGCACTGGTTGTTGACGATGACCACCGGGTGCTTGCTGTCGAAGATCTTCGCGGTGCCCTGGATATCCAGGCGGCTGGAGGCGTAGGGCAGGCGCACCACGTCCCGCAGGCTGATGTAGCTTTCGGGAATCAGGCGGCTGTCAAACTCGGCGTCCGTCACCGCAAAGGACATGATGGCCGGGGGATGGGCGATGATCACGGCGTTGATCTCGGGGTGGGTCTTGAAGATCTCGTCCAGCAGGCGGGCGGCGCGGCTGGGCTTCTTGCCCACCTCGCGCATGCCGTGCTTGATGTGCACGATGTCCTCGCTCTCCAGGTACTTCCTGTCCTTGTTGTAGGGGGTGGTCAGGAAGCTGCCGTCGGAAAGGCGCACGGCGAAGGTGCCCTGGGTGGAGGTGAACAGCCGCTGGTCGTAGCTGCGGTGGATGAACTCGCACAGGTCGCGGCGGGCGGCGTTCTCCTCGCTGCTGTGGCCGCCGGGGATGAACTCGTCCAGGTTGGGGCTGGTGATGGAGCGGTCGATGTCGATCTGCGCCTCGGTCAGGTTCCGGGGCTTGCCCAGCTTCTTGGCGTCGATCTCCAGGCGTCCGCAGAAGTCCACGGTCTCAAAGGCCATGAAGGCGCTGAACAGGTCCTTGTGCCCGATGACCACGCCGTGGTTCTCCATCATGACCGTGTTATAGCCCTTTTCGAATTCGGCGGCGATGTATTCGCCCAGCTTCTTGCTGCCGGGCACCTCGTACCTGGCATAGGTCACCTTGCCGCAGACCTCGCTGGCGTTGGGGATCAGCGAGATGTCGGGGATCTTGCGGGCCAGGCTGAAGGCCACCAGCGTCGGGGGATGGGCGTGCAGTATGCCCTTCAGGTCCGGGCGGCGGCGGTAGATTTCGCTGTGGAAGGGCAGCTCGACGGAGGGCTTGTGGGGGCCGATGACGGTGCCGTCGGGCTTGACCTGGCACATGTCGGAGCGGGTCAGGTTGCCCTTGTCGATGCCGGAGGGCGTGATCCAGATGTCGCCGTTGTCGTCCCGGATGGACAGATTGCCGCCGGAGGTGGTGGTCATGCCGTAGTAGTAGATGCGGTTCATGATCATCACGAGCTGATCGGCGGGATGCAGAAGCTCAAAGCGCATGGGGGATACCTCCTTTACTAAACGCATTATTTATTTGAAGACCGCCAGCACGCCTGTGGTCGCCAGGGTCGTGATCAGGCAGGCGGTAGCGTTGCCGAGCAGTATAACCAGGGCCGCCTTGCCCCGGGGCATTCCAAACAGCGTGGCGATGGCGCTGCCGGTCCACACGCCGGTACCCGGCAGGGGCAGGGCCACGAATATGTACAGCGCCAGCAGCTCCGCCGTTTCGGTGGACAGCTTGCCGCGGATGCCTTTCTGGTTTTTCTCGTTCATCGAATCCCGCTTCTTCGCCGCGTGGCGCTCCAGCCAGGCGGCAAAGCTCTGTACCGGCCTGATGGGCAGGGTGTAGAACCAGTCCAGCACCGGACGCAGCAGCAGCAGTATGAACGGCACGGGGATGCTGGAGCAGATCAGCGCCAGCAGGTAGGAAAAAACCGGCGGCATGCCCATGCCCAGGGCCACCGTCACCGCGTAGCGACCCTCAAAGGTGGGCACCATGCTCAACAGCGCGGTGGTGATGATCTCGCGGGTGTGCTCCTGCCAAACGAAGGCCTTGTCTGCCGCGGCCAACAGCGCGGTGGGATTGGAAAGCAGCTTGTCGAACATAAATCCTCCGAAATAATCTGTTGACGCCATTATACACCATTTTTGAGGAAAAGCATAGGATGGAAGTGTAAAGAGGGGAGATAAATTCTGATTTATCGAGCTGTATGAGGAAACGCCAAGGGTACGTTCAGAGGCAATAGGGAATAGGCAACAGGCAACAGGCAATAGGCAATAGGAATAGCTGGTGCCGCGCCCCAAAGCCTTCCCCTGAACC
>JAZTZK010000175.1:0-2753 GCA_045637485.1 Clostridia bacterium | reverse complement strand
TGCATTTCTGCGTTGGTTTCCCTTGACTTAGCCCCACTAAGCCTGCGGAAAATCGCCTTGAAATGCAGCCCAATCCACTCGAAACTGCACATGTCTCATTTTAGTAACACACTCTAGGACTGGCAACCATCCGCAAAACCGTAGCGGCGGCAACCTGCCGCCATGACCCTGCGGCGGCGGCGGCGCCGCCACAAAACGGAGGACACCATGAATCCATACGATCAGGCCCATGCGCTGGCAAAATCGCTGAAGGAGAGCGAGGAATACACCGAATACATGCGTCTGAAGCAGGTCGCCTACGATGACAGCACCAATAAGGCGCTGTTGGATGAGTACAAGCGGCTGCAATTCAGGATGCAGGCCAGGCTGGCCTCGGGGGAAAATATGCCCGAGGCGGATTTGCAGCGCCTCCAGCAGATCGGCGCGCTGCTCCAGTTCAACCCGGATGTCAGCGCCTACCTGATGGCGGAATTCCGCTTCCAGCGGATGCTGTCGGACATCTTCAAGATCCTCGCCGACGTGGCCGGCATCGACCTGGACATGCTGTCGCAGGGATAAGACGTCCTCAAAGAGACCCATTGGAGGCTCAAATGGCAAGAAAGAGAAAGCGGCGCGGCTCACGGCAGCGCAAGCCGCTGTTCCAATCGGAAAAATACAGCATACAGGCCCTGCACGAGGACCGCGAGTACGGCATGTACTGGTACGCCTGGCTTTGGAAGATCGTCAGGCCCCTGCTGATATTCCTGTGCGCGATGCTGATGGTCACCGGCATCGTGAAGGTGGGCTATGATCGCGTCTACAACGCCTTCTTTGCCCCTGTGCAGGGGGACAACGCCGAGATGGTCACCTTCCAGATCGACAGCGGCGAGACCGTCACCCAGATCGGCGAGCGCCTTCAGGCGGCCAACCTGCTGCGGGACAGCCGGGTGTTCAAGTACATGGTGCAGTTTCGGGGGCTGACCAACGCCCTGAGCTACGGCACCTTCAAGCTGTCCCCGGGCATGAACGCCGACCAGATCATCACCGAGCTGACCTCCGGCAGCCAGACCAACGAGCGGGTCATCACCATCGTGCCCGGCTGGACGGCGGAGGACATCGCGAATTACCTGGTGAGCATCGGCGCGCTCGAGGACACCGGCGAGTTCCTGAGGCTGTGCAACGACGTGGATCGCTTTGTGGGCAGCAGCTACGCCCTGCGGGACGCCCAGAACAACGGCACGCTGAAGGACCGCAAGTATGCGCTGGAGGGCTACCTGGCCCCGGATACCTACCGCATCTTTATCTCCGCCACCGCCGAGAGCATCATTCGCACGCTGCTGAACCAGCACAACAAGGTGGTAGACAGCGTGTTCTACGCCGATCACACCGAGTATTACACCGACGAGGAAGGCGCCTACCACGAGGTGGAGAAATACGACAGCAAGCTGACCATGGACCAGACCGTGACGCTGGCCTCGATGATCGAGAAGGAGGCCGCCACCCGGGAGGACTACGCCAGGGTTTCCGCGGTATTCCACAACCGGCTGAACCTGGGCCTGAAGCTGGAGAGCGACCCGACGGTCACCTACCTCAGCGGCGAGAACAAGCTGGCCCTGTCCGACGCGGAGATCGCCCAGCAGAACGCGTACAACACCTACTATGTGCCCGCGTTGCCCGCCGGTCCGATATGCAACCCGTCGGCGGCGGCGCTGGAGGCGGCCATGCTGCCGGATATGCAGTACATCAAGGACGGCTACCTCTACTTCTGCGCGACGGAGCCCGGCTCCGGCAAGCTGGCCTTCTCCATCTCCAAGGCGGAGCACGAGGCCAACGTGGCGCTGTACCGCCCGCTGTGGGAGGAATACGACCGCCAGCACGCGACAACCCGGACGCCGTAGTGGCGACTATCAGTCGCCACAGGGTCTCCGCCGCCCACGCAGGCTCTGTGGTGGCGGCAGATTGCCGCCGCTACGGAGCAGGCAGGTACAAAATCGACAAAAACCGCATACGATATAGGGCAGACTTCCCATCGACAAGGAGGTAAGCCCTATGTTTTTGCGGGAAATGCTGGCGTGGCTGTCCCGAAGCGGATGGCTGCTGCTGTTGCACCTGAGCGCCCGGTCTTCCTTTCCCAAGCCCCTGCCGCAGGATGAGGAGCAGGCGCTGCTCGAGTGCATGCAGGCGGGGGATGTCGACGCGGCCAATACCCTGATCGAGCATAACCTGCGGCTGGTGGCCCACATCGCCCGGAAGTATGCCCAGCCCGGCGTGGACCAGGAGGACCTGGTGTCACTGGGCGCGCTGGGGCTGATCAAGGCGGTGCACACCTTCCGACCCGAGGCGGGACGACTGACGGCGTATGCCTCCCGCTGCATCGAGAACGAGATGCTGATGTTCTTCCGGGCCAACCGAAAGAACCGGAACGTGGTACTGGTGGGGGACAGCGTGGGACAGGACAGCGAGGGCAACGACATCCGGCTGGACGACCTGCTGGGCACCGATCCCGACCTGGTGCCGGAGGCCGCGGAGACGGCCATCGAAACCGACCGCGCCCTGCGATTGATGGACGAAGCGCTGGCGCCCAGGGAGCGGGAGGTGCTTCGCCTGCGCTACGGTCTCGAGGACGGCGATCCTTGGCCCCAGCACCGGGTAGCCGCGAGGCTTGGGATATGCAGGAGCTATGTTTCAAGGACCGAGAAGAAGGGGTTGGAAAAGCTAAGGGCTGCGCTGGAGGGTGAAATGTAGGCAGCGCCCCGAAGCATGCTTGCTTCGGG
>JAZTZK010000174.1:0-23760 GCA_045637485.1 Clostridia bacterium | reverse complement strand
CGTCAGAGGCGCGAAGCAGAGCGTGAGGGGGACCTCATCAGTCTGGCCTGACGCTTCGCTAGGCCTTCGGCTGGCCAGCCAGCTTCCCCAGAGGGGAAGCCTTTTGGATGCTGTTCGCCCTGATTCTGTTAAGACCGTGTTCAAAGTTGACAGCGTTACCTGAAAGGGGAGGTGCCGAGCAAAGCGCGGCGGAGGGGTTCCGAATAATCACTACTCTGAGCTGTAACCTTCCTCCTCCCTCCAAAACCCCTCCAGCGCCTTCTTTAGCTCGCTCAGCTTCTTAACGTCCCGCACGTTCCAGTGGGGCGGCATCAGCCCTCGATACTTTTCCTGACGGTAGCGCATGTCCATCAGCAGCACCACGCCCCGGTCCGTCTCGGTGCGGATCACACGGCCCGCGGCCTGGAGCACCCGGCGCAGGCCGGGATAGACGTAGGCCGCGTCGTGGCCGCCGCCGTCGCCGTCGTCCAGCTGTTCCTGAAGCAGCTCCCGCTCGAAGCTGATCTGGGGGATGCCCGTGGAGACGATGGCAGCGCCGCAGAGGCGGTCGTCGGGCAGGTCCACGCCCTCGGCGAACACGCCGCCCAGCACCACAAAGGCGACCAGGCTGGACTTTGGCGCGGGCCGGAAGCGCTCGATGAATTCGAGCCGCGCCTTCTCCCCCATCCCCGATTGCTGGCAGATGACCGCGTCGCCGGGCCAGAGCAGGCGATAACGCCTGAAGGCCTGGGTCATGTAGGCATAGGAGGGAAAGCAGGCCAGGTAGTTTCCCGGCTTCGCCTCCGCCATCGCGTGGATCACCTGGCAGACGGCGTTCAGCGTGCGCTCCCGGTCCTTCATGCCCACGGCCACGGGCATCCGGGCCACGTACAGGTTTTCCGGCGGGAACGGCGATTCCAGCCGCAGGGCGGTGTCCGCCTCACCGTCCGCGCCCAGCATCGAGGCATAGTATTCCATCGGCGCGAGGGTGGCCGAGAACAGCGCGCTGCCCCCGACCCGGGAGAGGGCCTTGCGCAGGTAGGCCGACGGGTCAAAGCACCACAGCCGCACCGACAGATACGCTTCACCCGGCAGGATCAGCGCCCGGTAGGCTTCCGGGGCGAACTGCTTTGACACCCGCGCGAACCACTGAACGTCGTAAACGAAATCCACCAGCTCCGGCTCTACCGGCTCCAGCTCCATGGCGATCTCGGCAAAGCGCTTCGCCGCTTCGACGATGGCCTCCGGCAGCTCGGAGCTGTACTCCCGCTCGGCCTCCGGGTCCGAAAGCGCCGACAGCAGCTCGCCCAGCAGGCGCGCCATCGGGCTGTCCGGCCCCTCGAACCGCGCCACCGTGTCCCGGACAGCCGCCGCCCGCGCCCCGGACAGTTCAGCCGACAGCATGTCCCTGGCGCGGTCCGCCAGGTTGTGTGCCTCGTCCACCAGCAGCCCGGCCTTCGATTTGCCGTCGAAGTAGCGCTTCAACCGGACCTTCGGGTCGAATACGTAATTGTAATCGCAGATGACCACGTCGGCGGTCTCCGAGATGTCCAGGGACAGCTCGAAGGGGCACAGCCCGTGGGCGTCGGCCAAATCGGAAACGGCCTCCGCGTCCAGTTTTTGCAGGGCCAGCGCTTCCTTCAGCGCGTCCCGCCGCCGGTCGTAGTAGCCCGCGGCCAGCTGGCAGCCCATGCAGTCCGCCTTTTCCATCGGACAGATCTTCTCCTTGGCGGTGATGGTCACGCTGCGCAGGGCCAGGCCCCCGGCGCGCATCAGCCGGAGCGCGTCCTCGGCGGCCTTGCGCCCGGTGGTGCGGGCGGTGAGGTAGAATATCGCCGTCACATAGCCCTTGCCCAGCGCCTTCAGCGCGCCGAACAGCGCGGCCGCCGTCTTGCCGATGCCAGTGGGGGCCTCGATCAGCGCGTTGGCGTGGGTGCGCATGGCCGTGTATACCGCCGCGGCCATGTCCCGCTGACCCTCTCGGAAGGTATCGAAGGGAAAGGCCAGGGTATCCAGCGTGGGGCGCGAGCGGTCCCGCCAGTCGTCCACCGCCGCGATCCAACGAAGGTAGGGCACGGCGTAGGCCATCAGCCGCTCCTCCAGCTCCCAGGCGTTGTAGTCCTCGCTGAACTCCCGCTTCCTTCCGTCCATGCGGGCATAGGTCAGGCAGACCTCCGCCTGCCCCACCCCCTCGTTCAGGCAGAACAGCGCCGCGTAGATCTCCCCCTGGGCCCAGTGGGCGGGGTAGTCGTACTTCAATATGGAGGAGGGGTCCTTCGCGGTGGTCTTGATCTCCAGCACCCGCACGAGCTCCCGATCGATATACACACCGTCCGCCCGGCCGTGAACGCGCAATATGTGACCGTCTATGGGGATGTCCCGGAACACGGCAACCTCGCTGTTCCAGCTGGGCGGTAGCAGCTGCTGCAGCGCCTGGTGGCCCCGCACGCCCTCGCGCATGCGGCTCGCCGCCCGCCGGGCCGGTATCAGGTCGCCCTTCTCAAAGGCAAATTCCGCCAGCGTTCGCACACTGACCGAATGTATTTTTTGCACAGGCCTCTCCCTTTCACTTGACATAACGGTCACATCATGTTACATTATTGTTGTCTGGCAATTATACTTCCACAGAAGATCCCCGTACCAGTATAATTCACGCAGGCAGCTTTTGCAAGCGCTTTCCTACGCCCCCCCGGCGGTTGGAAGCGCGTAAAAAGAAAGGAGGATGTGAACATGACTTTATATCCACTTTTGATGGCGCCCACCTTCCGACACGGCGAGGAGACCCCCTGGGGCGGACACATGCTTAGGGACACGCTGATGAAGGACGCGCCGGCCGGCGCGACCGGCGAGAGCCTCGAAATCTCGGCGCTGCCGGGCTACGAGAGCATGGTGGCCAACGGCCCGCACGCGGGCAAGCCCCTTTCGCGCATGATCGAGCTCTGGGGCGAGGGACTGACGGGCAGGACCGGCGGAGAATTCCCGCTGTTGCTGAAGCTGCTGGACACGCTGATGCCACTTTCCGTACAGGTGCACCCGGACGACGCCTACGCCGCCAGGGTCGAGAACAAGAGCGGCAAGAGCGAGGCCTGGATCATACTGAACGCCGAGCCCGGCGCGCGGATCGTCTACGGCGTGGATACCGGGGGCGAACCGCTGGACAGGATTATCGCCGATGGCCGGATCGAGGAATGCCTGCGCTGGAAGAACGTGCGCCCCGGCGACGTCTACTACATCCCCGAGGGCATGGTCCACGCCATGGGCGAGGGCATATTGGCCTATGAGATCGGGCAGTCTACGGACATCAACTACCGCCTGTGGGACTGGGGCCGCGTGTTTGAAGGCGGCAAGCCCAGGGCGTTGCAGGTGGAAAAGGCCCTGGACGTCTGCCGCCCCGGGCTGCAGCTGGAGAAGAACGAGGGCACCACGGTGCTGTGCAAGGGCGGCAGCCGCACCTATTACATCTCCGACGCCCACTTCGAGCTGTGCCGCCTGAACCTCTCCGGGAAGATGCCCCTGGAGGGCGGAAGGATGCTGTTCCTGACGCCGATGGGCCCCTGCGCCCTGCGCTGGGGCGACGGGGAGATGACCCTGGACGCCTTCGACAGCGTGCTGGTGCCCGCGAGCCTGGAGGGCGTCGTGCTGGAGGGCGACACGAAGGTGCTCCTGTCCTGCCTGCCCGATCGGGAAAAGCTGATTTCAGAGCTGGGCTACCGCGCCGAGAACGTGGCGGGCCTGGTGGTGTGAGACAGCGCCGCGCGCCGGTGGCCGCCGCTTCAAGCCGACAGATACCCCATAATACAAGGAGCGTGACAGTCCGTAATGGACGATAACGGTACATTGATACTCGCCCTGATCGCCCTCGTAGCCATGTCGGGCTTCTTTTCCGCCTCGGAGACGGCTTACACCAGCCTGAACCGGGCGAGGCTGAAGGCCATGGCCAACGGGGGTGACCGGCGTGCCGCAAGGGTTTTGGCCCTGTCCGAAGACTACGACCGGCTGCTGTCGGGCATACTGGTGGGCAACAACATCGTGAATATTCTGTCCGCGTCGCTGGCGACGGTGCTGTTTGTGCGCCTCATCGGCGGCGCGGGCGTGTCTGTGTCCACCGCGGTGATGACGGTGGTCGTGCTGATGTTTGGCGAAATCGCCCCCAAGACCATCGCCAAGGACCGGCCCGAAAAGGTGGCGCTGGCCTTCTACCCACTGCTGAACGCGATCCTCGTGCTGCTCACTCCCATCATATTCCTGACCACCTGGTGGCAAAAGCTGGTCTATCGCGTGGTCCGGCCCGCCGACGACCGGGGCATCACGGAGGAGGAGCTGATCACCATCGTGGAGGAGGCCGAAAACGAGGGCGAGATCGACAAGCACGAGAGCGAGCTGATCCGCTCGGCCATCGAGTTCAACGACATGACCGCCGAGGACATACTGACGCCCCGGGTGGACATCGTCTCGGCGGAGCTTCACAGCACCCCCGATGAAATCGCCCGCATCTTCCAGCAGAGCGGTCGCTCCCGGATCCCGGTGTACGAGGACAGCATCGACAACATCGTGGGCATACTCCACGAGAAGGACTTTTACCGCCTGCGGGACAAGGCGTCCGTCAGGGAAATGATGTCAAAGCCCCTGTGCGTGGTGCCCTCCACCAAGCTGGGCGTGCTGCTGAAGCTGCTGCAGCGCACAAAGAACCACATGGCCGTGGTGGTGGACGAGTACGGCGGCGTGGTGGGCATCGTAACGATGGAGGATATACTCGAAGAGCTGGTGGGCGAGATCTGGGACGAGCACGACGAGGTGGTGGAGGACATCGTGCAGCTTTCCGAAAACGCCTGGCGGGTCAGCGGCAGCGCGAGCCTGGACGACCTGCGCCAGATCGTGCCCATTGAGGATACGTATGAGTCCGTCACCGTGAACGGATGGGTGCTGGAGGTACTGGGCCACCTGCCCCAGCCGGGGGACGCCTTCGACTACAGGGCGCTGCACGTCACCGTCCAGCGGGTCGCCCGCAGGCGCGTGGAACAGATCAGGATCGACAGAATACAAACCAATGAAGCAAAGGAGTGAAGGCCTTGAAGGAGCAGCTGTATGCGCAGATCGAAGCCTCACGGACGCCGCTGACCGCGAGGCAGCTTTCCGAGGAGAACCAGTGTCCCCTCGAGGCGGTGCAGGCGGCGCTGGACGCCCTTGCCGGGGAGGGGCGCGTCGCGTCCACCCGAAAGGGCGGCTGGGCCGTTCCGGAAACCATCGGACTGACCGCGGCGCGGGTCGCCTTCCAGCGCAACGGCACGCCGATGGCCCAGCCCGTCGGGGGCGGCCCGTCGCTGAAGCTCGAATACGGCACAGCCGAGCGCTGCATGCCCGACGACCTTGTGATGGTGCGCCCGCTGGGCGAGCACTGCCAGCTGAACGCCATACTCCGCCGGGGCCGGGAGCGCTTCGCCGCCTATGTGCGCATCGAGCGCAAGCCGTCCAGGGTCGCGGGCAAGCGTCGCCCGGAGGTCACGGCGGTGGCCTCCGCCATACCCTGCGACGTGCGCATTCCCTACGACGTGGTGCTGACGGGAAGCCTCGACGCGCTGGAAAACGACCAAATCGCTCTCCTGAGCATCGACCGCTATCCCCAGGCCAGCCGTCCGATCTACGCCAGTGTACTCAGGGTGCTGGGCGACGAGGAGAGCCTGCCTGCGCTGATGCGCGCGGTTGCGGAGGATCAGGGCTTTGCCACCGAGCCCGCCGGGGCGGTCCTGGAGGAATCCGTGACCATGCCCGATTCGGTGCGGCCGCAGGACAGCGCCGGTCGGGAGGATCTGCGCGACCTGCTCACCTTCACCATCGACGGCTCCACCGCAAAGGATTTTGACGACGCCGTATCCATCGAGCGCACGGAGAAGGGCTGGCGGCTGGGGGTACACATCGCCGACGTCAGCCACTATGTCCGCCCGGGCACCGCCATCGACCGGGACGCGCTGGAGCGGGGCACCTCGCTGTACCTGCCGGGGCTGACCGTGCCGATGCTGCCGGAATGCCTGTCCAACAACCTCTGCTCGCTGATGCCGGACGTGGATCGCCTGGCCCTGAGCCTGTTCATGGACATCGAGCAGGGAAAAATCGTGGACCATCGGCTCGTCGAATCGGTCATCCACTCCCATGCGCGACTGACCTACGAGGCCGCGAACCGCTATTTTGAAGGCGGTGAGACCGACATTCCCGAGGCGGTCGGCGTCGCGCTGACGGACATGCGCGCCCTCTCCCACGCGCTGCGGGGCAAGAGGGCCGCCCGGGGCGCCATCGACTTTGAAATCGACGAGCCCGAATTCGTGCTGGATGAGACCGGCCAGCCCGAGGACATACTGCTCGTACCCCGGGGAGAGTCGGAGCGCATCATCGAGGACTTCATGCTGGCCGCCAACGAGACCGTGGCGGCGTTGGCCCGGAACACGGAGCTGCCCTTCGTCTACCGCGTCCATGAGGACCCCGACCCGGACCGGCTGCGGACGTTGGAAGCGCTGCTGTCCAGCCTGGACCTGTACACCCACATCGGCCCTACTCCCCACCCCGGCGTGCTTCAGGGCGTGCTGGAGCAGGTGAAGGATCACCCGGCCCGGGACGTGATCCGCCACAGCCTGCTGCGGGCATTAAAAAAGGCCCGCTATTGCGAGCGGCCCCTGGGGCACTATGCCATGGCGCTGAAGGACTACTGCCACTTCACCTCGCCCATACGCCGCTATCCCGATCTGACGGTGCACCGCATGCTGAAGCTGCTGACGGAGGGGCGCATGGAGGAGGCCGCCCGCTGGCATGGGCGCATGTCGGACATCGCTGTAGCCACCTCCCTGCGGGAGAGCGCGGCGGTGAGCGCTGAGCGCCAGGCGGACGGCATCATGATGGCGGCCTGGATGTCCAGGCACCTTGGGGAGGCATTCGACGGCGTGGTTTCCTCCGTCACAGGCTGGGGGTTCTACGTGGCCCTGCCCAACGGCGCGGAGGGCCTGGTGCACATCTCCCAGCTGGACGACTATTTTGAGTACGACGGGGACCGCAGCCGCCTGATCGGCGCGGCCACCGGCATCACCTTCCGCCTGGGCGACCGGGTTCGGGTGCGCGCCGCCCGGGTCAACGTGCCCCTGGGCGAGATCAACTTCGACCTGCTGCCACCGGCGGAGGAAGCGGAAGATGACCGTGCGGATACGAACTCTGAAACCTGATTTTTCGCGCAAGTGCGGAAAGCCAAGCGGGCGCAGAGTGCGATAATCAGAGCTGATCTGCCCCTGTCCCTACTCTATGCGAATCATACCGTCCCCCGTCACGCAGACCTCCGCCTCGTGAAAAGCGCGCATGGCGCTTATCATATGCCCCAGGTCGCGCGCGCCGACGGATTCATTCGCCGAGTGCATGCTCAGCTGGGCCAGCCCGATGTCCACCGTGATCATGGAGGCGTGGGTGTTGGCGATGTTGCCCAGGGTGGAACCGCCGGGGATGTCCGAGCGGTTGGCAAAGCGCTGCACGGGCACGCCCGCCCTTCGGCAGATTTCTTCAAACACGGCCTGGGAGACACCGTCGCTGGTGTACTTCTGATCCGCGTTGAACTTGACCACGACGCCGCCATTCAGCGCCGCCCGGTTGTTTTCGTCATACTTCTCCGGGTGGTTGGGATGCACCCCGTGGGCGTTGTCGGCGGAGAGCATCATGCTGCGGGCGAGGACGGCCTCGCAAGCCCTGCCGCCGCCCAGCGCGGCGACGATCCTGCGCGTCACCTCTGAGAGGAACGTGGAATCCGCGCCCTGGCGGGTGCCGCTGCCCACCTCCTCGTTGTCAAACACGCACACCATGTCCACATGCCCAGAGGGCTTTGCGTCCAACAGCGCCCGGACGGAGGCATAGGCGCACGCCAGGTCGTCCAGCCTCGGTGCGGCGACATACTCCCCCGCCGCGCCCCAGCGTCTCGGTTCATCCCGGTTGACGAGATAGAGGTCGCAGCCCAGTATGTCCGCGCCGTCCACGCCCAGCGCCTCGGCGACCAGGGCCATATAATCCGTCCCTGCCGCGCCGATCACCGGCAGCATGTCCACCTGGGGATTCAGCTTGACGCCGTCATTTACGGTGCGGTTGAAGTGGATCGGCAGGTTCGGGATCAGCGCCAGGTCCCTGTCGAGACATACCAGCCGCGTCCCGATTCCCTCCGTCGTCCGAACCGCCGCGCGTCCTGCGACGGACAGGGGCCGATCGAACCAGGTCTGCATGATCATGCCGCCATACTTCTCCACGTTCAGTATCGCGTAGCCGTTGGAATCCCGCCCGGCAGACGGTTTCAGCTTGAAGCAGGGCGAATCTGAATGGCTCGCCACCAGCTGAAAGTGATCAAAATCCCCTTTCGGAATCTGAAAGGCGATGATCGAGGACTGGTTGCGCGTCACGAAATAGCGACCGCCAGGGATGAGCTTCCAGGGCTCGCATTCGTTCAGCGGGCCAAAGCCCTGCCCCTCAAGCATTTCACGAAGATTCGCCACGGCGTGGAAGGCCGTCGGCGAAAGACGGATAAATTCCATCATCCCTTTGATAGGATCCATATGTATTCTCCTGCAAATTCGGTTGACACCCAGCGTTGTTGAAGCTATAATCCGGTTGAATGATATACGATACGGAGGCGCACATGGCAAAGCCGTTACTGTTGACCTACAATCTGAAACCCGGCACGGCTGCCGGGCTCGGAAAGATATGCAGGGTTCTGGGCATTCGCGTTCGCGGGGTCGATCGGGATGAATTCGCCCTGCCCATCGGCGCGCTGGCAGGAATACCGGTGGCTCGTCCATCAAACGCCGAAGCATCGGCGGCGGCGCCCTTTGACGACGAGATGCTGGTCATGTGCCACATGATGTCGAACGAGCTGGACGCCTTTCTCCGGGCCATGCGCGAAGCGGGCATGCCCCGGATCGACCTGAAAGCGGTGCTGACGCCGATGAACGTCCTCTGGAATTCCGCCGACCTGCACAGCGAGCTGGCCCGCGAACACGCATCCATGCAACGCCGCCGTCCGTAATGGACAGCGACGTTTTTTTCGATTAGCCCAGACTCTTCAGCCTGCGCACCTTATAGCCCTGGGATCTGTACTCGCTCACGTTCTTGATGATGCAGTGCACGGTGTTGCTGCCATGCTCGTTGCCCCCGTTTTCAGTGATCATCATCTTCGTCTTCTCAGCGTTCACAAAATACAGGAACATCACCACATGCGCTTTGGATTTACAGATCAGATCGCCCGTCCGAAGATCCTCGTACTCCTTGATCGTCTTATAGGCGGAGGACGACGCTATATCCTTCGTCTTGTCATGGCTGTGTTCGGTTCCCGTTCCCCAGATGGAGGTGCTGACAAAGGATGAGCAGTCGCTGCCTCTGTAGCCGCCGTCCTTTCCATCGTTCTTGAATTTGCTCTGGTCAAGGATGTAATAGCCTTTGCCGCTGTCATAGTAGAAATTTCTTTCCAGCAGCAGGTTCAGATTGTAGCCCCGGTGATCCTGGGTGTAGGGGACGCCGTAGTACACCTGCTTCGGCTTGAAGTCCTTTGCGCCTTTCTGAGCGTAGCCATCCTCCCAGTAAATCTGTTTCTTCAGCGTCATCCACGGGAAGGCGTTGTCCACAAAGGCGTTGTTGATGATGCGCTTGCGTTTGGAAGCGTCGTCGCTGGTGATCTTGCCGTTCGCCTTCAGCGCTTCGATCTGTTTGATCGCGGACTGGCGTATGTTGTCAATGAGCACCAGATTGGCCTTTATGCCACCGGTTCCCGTGATGCGCGCGGGAATGGTGAGCGTCACGTCATCGGTTTCAACGACCACCCGGAAGTTCAGCACGATCCCCGGATTGCGCCGGGAGGTCGCCGTGATCGTGGCATAGCCCATGCCCACCGCGTGCAGCACGCCAGCCTCATCCACATAGGCGATATCGGGATTGGAGGATTCCCAGACGAAATCCACTTCCGCTTCGGAGGGCGTGACCTTCCATTTGAGCTGGAGCGTCTCACCGCTCTTCATGC
Source organism: Clostridia bacterium (assembly GCA_045637485.1). Classification (GTDB taxonomy): domain Bacteria; phylum Bacillota; class Clostridia; order Christensenellales; family Aristaeellaceae; genus UBA2862. Next base: position 13,757 of record JAZTZK010000174.1, on the reverse strand, counting down.
TGGACGGCGCGTTGGTCAGCTCCGCGCTCTGGGGATAGTAGGGGTCCTCGACCGTCACCTTCAAATTCGCGGTCAGGTTGTTCGACGTAGTGACCGTTATCGTGGCCTCGCCCATGGAGAGCGCGGACAGCGTGCCGTCCTCGGCAACCGCAGCCACCTCCGGGGCGGAGGAGCGGTAAGTAAAGCCCGTGGCAGCGCCCTTGGTGATCACGGGCATCAGCAGCACCGTATCCCCCACATTGAGCTTCATTTTGCTCGGCTTGAACTTCACCTTCAGGGGCGCGGGCAGAACCTTCACCGACATCTGCGCGGCGAGGCCCTTGATAGCCGTGGAAACGGTGATGGTCGCTTCTCCGGCGTCCACGCCGGTAACCACGCCATCTTCAGACACGGTGGCCACCTTCTCGTCTGAGCTGCTGAACGCAAGGGCAACCGAGGCGCCCGGGTTCATCTCGACGGTCAGCTGATGGGTCTGGAACGCGCCGATTTCGACGAAATCCTCGGTAAATCTGATCGATTCCGGCGCGGAGCGCACGGTAACCTCCGTCTGGTCCGTCTTGCCGTTCGATGTGGTCACGGTGATCGTCGCCCTGCCACTGGAGATGCCCGTCACCACGCCCGTCCCGGGACCGACTTCGGCGACGGTGGGATCGCTGGATTCAAAGGTGACGCCTGCGGAGGTATTCTTCGGGAAGGTCCAGGTCAGAGCGGATGATTCGCCGACGGTCAGCTCCAGGCTGTCAGGGGAAAGCTTCACCGAATCGGGACTCTTCACAACATGAACCTTCAATTTGAATTTTTTGTCGTTATAGGTCTTGACCGTGACCGTCGCGTCGCCCTTCTTGACGCCGGTGATCGTGCCGTCCTTGGCGACCTTGACGATCTTCGTGTTGCTGCTACTGTAGGTAAACGTGCTTGCGGAGCTCCCCACATCCGGTTCAAGCCTGCGACTCTCGTTGACGCCGATGTTCAGCTCCTTCCAGGGCAGCTTGACCGTTGTGGGCGCCTCCACCACCTCGATGACGCACTTCGCGGTCAGCTTGTTATAGGTCCTGGCCTTCAATACGGTCTTGCCCGTCTTCAGGCCCGTGATAACCCCGTCGGCGAGCTTGACCTTGTTTTTGTTGCCTACGCTGTAGGTAATAGCGCCTGCCGCACCTTCGTTCAGTACAGCGGCCACCTTGAGCTTCATGCCGAGGCCAAGCTTAATGCTGTCGCTTTCAAAAGCCACCGATTCAGGCGCGGGCGCGACGGTCACCGTGACAGTGTCTTTCTTTCCATTGAAGGTCGTGCCGCGAATCTGCGCCTCGCCCTCGGCCAGGGCCAGTAACTCCCCGGTAGCGCTGTTTACGCTGACGATATCCGGTTTGCTGCTGGCAAAGGTGACCGCGCTGGCCGTATCCTTAGGGAGCTTATAGCTCACCCTTCCGCTCTCGCCAACGCCGAGGACCGGCTTGTCGACGCCCAGCGTGATCTTGTCCGGGGCCTTCTTGACGGTAACCTCCAGTGTGCCCTTGAGCCCGTTGTAGGTTTCCACCTTGATGCGGGTCTTGCCTGCCTTTTCGCCCTTCAGGACGTTGTTGCTCTTGACCTTGACGACATGCTTGTTTTCGCTCGTGAGGGTGTACGTGCCGCCGTACTCCTCCGCCGGATCGCCCAGTATGACCTGCAGGCCTTTGTAGTACTCCCCCTTGGCGATGGTCAGGCTTTTCACGTTGAAGGAAACCTCCACCGGCGCCTTTTTGACGTAAATGAAGCACTCGCTGTAGGAGCCGTTATCGCCGACGGCCGTGATGATGGCAAAGCCCTCGGAAACGCCGGTCACCCTGCCGCTCTTGTACACCTTCGCAATGTTGGAATCGCTGCTGATGTAGGTAACCCCGTCTCCCCTTTTATTGGCGGAGATCAGATAGCGAAAATCGTCGATGCCCAGCGTCATCCTGTCGGTGTCCAGCTTGGGGCCGTCCGGATCGGCGTACGGCTCAACTTCGTTTGTTTCGCCGTTCGTCAGTTCCGCAGACGGAACCACCTCCCCGGCGTTCTCCGCCGACGAATCGGCCAGTTCAACGTCCGTGAGCTGAAGCTCCCCGATCTCAATGGATTCGCCCGACGCTTCGAGGTCGATGTCCAGATCGCCGTCGACCATCACATCGTCAACGACCTCCTCGGGAAGCTCGAACTGCAATTCATCCCCGGAGGGCTGATCTGCAATCTGCATTTCAAGTTCATTTGGCGACAATTCATACTCGGTATAACCGACTCCCGGCAGCATCGTGACCACCAGGCACAACGTCAACAGCAACGCCAGTTTTTTCATGGTCGTATTCCTTTCCTTGTCGAAATCCTTCCTATGCCATTTCCTCGCCCACCAGCATACAAAGGTAGGCCGCGGCGGCGTCATACCGCGCGTCGTGGGGATGGTCTCCCCCTTCTCCATACCATTTGTGGCATTTGCCTGCAATGAAATCCTGTGAAAGCCCAAAGTGCTCGGTCAGCTCCGTGAGCTTTGGAGGCTTCAATACCTTGGGGTTTTGCTTCAGTGGAATGTGGGCCTCCTGGGTATAGTGCTTCAGCGTACAGAAGGTGGGATAGTTGGGCAGCTTCACGCCGATGTGGTCGAATTCGCGGCGCAGATAGCGGATATCCCCCGCCACATCGTGACCGATGATCAGCTTGCAGTCGATGAAATCCCGGTAGATTTCATCCGCGTAATCGATAAAGCCCTTGCCGCCGGACAGCTTCTTGAGCTGGTAGACGCTGATACCATGCACCTGACGGGCATAGCGGTTGATGGCCTTTGCCGAGAAGTAGAAATTCTTGCCCCGAATCCTGCGCCCTTCGATCACCAGGTAGGAGAGCTGTATGATATGGCTTGGGTGCATGCCATCCAGCTCCACATCCAGAGCTATGTATTTGTCATACTTCTTTCTGAAGAGCCTATCGATAAAATTCATCACAGTTTATCGACTCCGTATCGCTTCGCTTATGTTCCCGAGTGTCCTTTCGACGTTTGCCCTGGGGGTCGCAAGGTTCATGCGGAACCAGCCCCTGCCCGCTTCCCCGAAGAACAGACCGCTGTTCAGCGCCACTCGGGCGCGGTTGACCAGCAGGTCCATCACTGCCTCATGGGACAGGCCCAGGCCTGAAAAATCAAGCCACATCAGGTAGGTGCCCTCCTGGGGGGCGCATCCGATTTCGGGCAGGCGCTCGCGCAAATAGGTGACGGTATAGTCCCTGTTTTCCCTGACATACTCGACCACTGCGTCCATCCACTCGTCACCGCAGCGATAGGCGGTCGTCTGAGCAATCGAACCGAATATATTCGCAGAGGTGGCATGCGCCTTTGTAAGCGCATCGGACAGCGCTTTGCGAAGCAGGGCATTCGAGGTGATGATGCTGGATTGCCTGAGGCCCGCCAGGTTAAAGGACTTCGTTGCGGAGGTCAGCATGATGCTGCAGCGATCCGCGCCGTCCATCGCCAGTATGCGCGTCTGTCGATGGCCGTCAAAGGTGAAATCCGCATGGATCTCATCGCTGACGATCAGCACGTCGTAACGCAAAGCCAGCTCAACCAGCTTCCTGAGCTCATCCCGTGTCCACACGCGCCCCACCGGATTGTGGGGGCTGCACAGTATCATCATGCGGACGCCACGAGAAAACTTCTGCTCCAGGTCGTCATAATCCATCCGCCAGCCGGAGGCCTCGCGTATGAGCGGGCTTTCAACCAGCCTGCGTCCGTGGAGCTTCACCGCCTGATAAAAGGGGCCGTACACCGGAGTCTGTATCAATATGGCATCCTCCGGCTTCGTCAGCGCGTCGACGCAGAAAAACAGGCTGTCCACGACCCCGGGGCTGTATAGAATCCAGTCGGTTTCGACCTTCAGGCCGTGGCGGCGCGTCAGCCAGCCCACTTCGGCTTCGCGCTCGGCCTCGCTATCGTCAGTATAGCCATATATGGCATGCTCGGCCCGTTTGACGAGCGCTTCCCTGACCTGGGGCACAGTTCTGAAATCCATATCCGCCACCCACATGGCGATCAGGTCGTCCCTGCCGTAATGCTTGCCGAGCAGATCCCATTTTTCACAGTTGGTGCCATGCCGGTCGACGGGAGCGTCCAGATAATCCCGCATCTCCTGTCGCATATCGTAAACCCCCATTTTGTCCATGATATAATATTACATTCTTATTATACACATTGTAAAATGAATATTCAAGGGCGTATATGATAAAAAACATAAACACTGGGTTCCAAAATCTTACATTATGAATGTGTTGTTACCGCACGGATACCGGAAGTCCAGTTCATATTCAGTTGATATAAATGATCTATCATACAGGCACAGGGTAGGTTGTGCTTCCTATTATCTTGACTTACTCATATTCCTCCCCCCATAAAGTTTGGAAACGACGATGCGCTCCCCCATCGCGCATCATCCGGAAGCACAACCTGCTTCATTTTTATGCCCGGAACGCATTATTCGACAGGTAGGAAAGGCTCCGTGACAGCTGTCCATCGACGTGCAGGCCGCCTTCCGAGCGCTGAGCGCATGCGGACCATGCGCAAATAAACAGACCGAAACCGGTCTGTTTATTTGCGCTTCCACGTCGAACCGACGATGATGCCGATGAACATCATCGTCGCCCACAGTCCATGCATCGGCCCTGCGTCTCCGCCGGTCAGCAGTACCTCCGAGACGCCATACAGCCGGTAAATCGACGCGTCCCCGCCGCCAAAGCCAAAGAGGAACACGTTGGAAAGGCCCCAGCCCCATCTAAAACCGACCGAAGTCCAGTATCCATGTCGGGCATAGAGCAGGCAGCAAGCCAAGCCCAACAGAAGCACATTCACCGAAGCCACAAAACCCCCGGCCAGTCCGCCGCCGGTCAGCCAGAATACCGCGCAGACCACCGCCGTAGCCCAACTCCCATTCCATCTGCCGCGCAGCCCGTCAAACAGCACCCGCTTAAAAAACGCCTCTTCACCCAAGGTGGAAAGGAAACTGACGGCGAGCAACACGGGCAGCGTCCCCGTAAACCGTGGCGCGGTCAGCGGCCATTCCGGCCGCATGCTGTCCGGCAGCAGGCATAGTGCCGCGATAACCACAGCCATCAGGACGCCCGAAAGCGACGCGCCCCACAGCCTTGCCGATGGCGTTGGGATCAGCGGTCCCTCCAGTCGCCACAGCCCTCTCAAACGCTTTGCAATCGCCAATGACAGCCCGGCGAAGGCAATCGTCGCAAGGCTTCCATGCCACCTGTACAGCGCTTGCGCCCATAAAGGGGCGCGCTGTACGCTCGTCTGGTCGATTCCCCAGGCCTCAAACAGCGCCGCAAAGGCACGCATGAGCCCGAAGCGCGTCGCCAAGGCGATCAACGCATAGCCAAACAGGCTGACCGCCAACAGCCAGCCTGTCCGAATGCCGCCTTTTTCATCGGTTCGTGTTTTCCCGTCTCCCATTGGCGCAGGAGGCATCTGTCCCCGCGCCGCATGCTTGCTCTTGCTCATGAGGACCGCTTGTCATTCCACCACTGCCTGGATCAGCGGCCTCGCCTCGGGCTTTTTGTCCCCGATGACGATGGACTTCTTCAACAGATTGAACGCGCCGATCCTGTCGGACCGCTCGCCAACGTGCAGCGTCGCCAGCAGGTCGCCCTTCTTCACGGCGTCGCCCTTGCGGACATTCATCACGATGCCTACGGACAGGTCCAGCTCGTCGGTCTTGTGCTCCCGGCCCGCGCCCAGCAGCTTGGCGGCGTTGCCAATGTCGCTGGTGTACATCTTCACCACATAGCCGTCCCGCTCCGCCTTCAGCGACACCTTATATGGCGCCTTGGGCAGAAGGCCGGTGTCCTCCACCACCCGGCGATCGCCGCCCTGAGCTTCAATCATGTCGCCGAAAGCCTTCAGACCCTCGCCGCTGGCGATCTTCCCGTCGAGCATCTGAATGCCCGTCTGCACATCCGGCGCGGCCCCCGCGTTCCTGAGGATGTGAGCACCCAGGGTCAGCGCTACAGTCTTCAGGTCGCCGCAGGTACGTCCGGCCAGCACATCTATGGCCTCCTCCACCTCAAGGGCATTGCCGATATAGTTGCCCAGGGGCTGGTCCATGTCGGTGATCAGCGCCGAGAAGCGCTTGCCGCTCAGCCCGCCGATGCGCACCATCATCTCGGCCAGCTGCCGGGATTTCTCCAGGGTGTCCATGAGCGCGCCGCTGCCGGTTTTCACATCCAGCACCACCACGTCGCAGCCCGCCGCCAGCTTCTTGGACAGTATCGACGACACCACCAGGGGTAGGCAATCCACCGTGGCGGTCACGTCCCGCAGCGCATAGAGCACCTTGTCCGCCGGGGCCAGGTCTGCGGTCTGACCGATGATCGCACAGCCGACGTTCTTCACCTGACGTTTGAAACCCACGATGTCCTTGGAAATGCTCATGCCGGGGATGGACTCCAGCTTGTCCAGAGTGCCGCCGGTAAAGCCCAGGCCACGCCCGGACATCTTGGCCATCTTCACGCCGCAGGCCGCTACCAGGGGCACCAGTATCAGCGAGGTGGTGTCCCCCACGCCGCCGGTGGAGTGCTTGTCCGCCTTGACGCCGGGGATGTCGGACAGGTTCAGCGTATCGCCGGACTTGGCCATGGCCAGCGTCAGGGCCAGGGTCTCCCGGTCGGTCATGCCGTTGATGCAGATGGCCATGAGCAGCGCTGATGCCTGGTAGTCGGCAAAGCTGCCATCCACGACGCCCTCCACGAAGGCGCGAATCTCCATCTCGCTCAGTTCCTCGCCGAAGCGCTTTTTGCGGATAATGTCACAGGGATTCATGCTCATCATTCAACGCCTGACGCCATTGCGCCAGCTTCCTTTCATAGTTTAGTGTGTACGCGGGGCTGGTGGAGGGCAGCCTTTTCAAGTCCCGCCCCTCGATAAAGGGCTTGCCCCACTTCATAAACAGCCGGTGGGCCGTGCCGCCGTTGAGCAGTATGCGCCGTATATTCGGGCAGCGCAGGAACAGTCCCTCAAAGTCGTTGGGCACGGGTTGGCGGATGGCGCTGTCCAACGACCCCTGGCGCTCGCAGCTCGCAAGCACGTCCCACAGGGCCAGGTCGTGACGCTCCAGCAGCGCGATCCGGGCGGGAACGTCCTCCGGGAGGGGCTCGCCGTAGACCTGGGCCAATATGCGCCAGAACGCGTTTCGGGGATGGGCGTAGTAAAAGCCCTGGTTCAGCGATTCCACACTGGGCATGCTGCCCAGGATCAATATCCGCGCCCCGGGCGGCTCCACCGGTTCAAAGGCGACGATGCGCCCGGACATGTCAGGGCAGCTCGGCGAACACCTGGCCGATGCGCTCGTGGACGACCAGGTTCGCGCGGCGGTCCTGGGGCGTGCTGGACAGGTTGACCAGCACCAGGCGATTGCCCCGGTACAGGTCCACCAGACCCGCCGCGGGATAGACGTTCAGCGACGTGCCGCCGATGATCATCATGTCCGCCTCTCCGATGGCCGCGCAGGCCCCGTTGACCACATCATTGTCCAGGGATTCCTCGTAGAGCACCACGTCCGGCTTGATGGTACCGCCGCACTCGCACTTGGGCACGCCGGTGGTGTGCAGTATGTGGTCCAGATCGTAGAACCTGCCACAGCGCATGCAATAGTTGCGCAGCACCGAGCCGTGCAGCTCGAAGACCTTTTTCGACCCGGCCTTCTGATGCAGGCCGTCGATGTTCTGGGTGACCACTCCGGTCAGCTTGCCCTCGGCCTCCCACTGGGCCAGCTTGGCATGGGCTGCGTTGGGCTGGGCGTCGGGAAAGAGCATCTTGTTGCGGTAAAAGCGAAAGAACTCCTCAGGCTTTCGCATGAAGAAGGTGTGGCTGAGTATCGTCTCGGGTGGATAATCGTACTGCTGATTGTAGAGTCCGTCCACGCTCCGGAAATCCGGAATGCCGCTCTCGGTGGACACTCCCGCGCCGCCGAAGAACACGATGCGCCTGCTCTCCCTGATCCAACCGGCCAGCGTTTCGTTCATCACTCATACCTCCCATCGCTATGCTGTCGATGTTATTTTACCATACAATCACCCGGATGTCAATTTTCAAAACCAAGTTGACAATCGGCTGTTTAGGGGGTAAAATAACTCCACAAGCAACACAGGCCATATTATGGCAATACAGTTTTAGGAGGTGTTTGTATGGCACTTGGCAACACCAAGGTCATCCTTGAAAAGAGCGCCTATCTGCACGAAGGCGAAACCGAAATCTCCGAGCGTGCCTTCAACCTGATCATCGGCGGCATGCTGCTCTGGGGCTTCCTGCTGAACTACCTGACGGTGACGCTCTTCGCCGAGCAGGCGATTCGGCTGGTCTACAACATGAACCCCTTCATCTTCATAGCTGTCTACCTGGTGCTGGTGATCGTCGGCAACCTGATGGTGACGCGGGGCGGGGCCGCGATGAGCTTCATCGGCTACACGCTGATTGCCGCGCCCATCGGCATCGTGCTGTGCGTTTCGATTCAGGGCATCCCCGTGGACACCATCAAGAGCGCCGTGCTGGTGACGGCCATCGTGTCGCTGTCCTTCATGATCGCAGGCACGCTGTTTACCAACTTCTTCCTGAGCCTTGGTCGGGTATTGTTCTTCTCGCTGCTGTTCATGATCGTGGGCAGCCTGATCAGCCTGCTGCTGTTCGGCCGACACGACAGCATGGTCTTCGAGTGGATCGGCACGGCCATCTTCTCGCTTTTCATCGGCTACGACTGGGCACGGGCCAACACCTGCACCAAGACTGTGAACAACGCCATCGACCTTGCCGCGGCGCTGTACCTGGACATCGTCAACCTGTTCCTGCGACTGCTCCAAATGATGAGCCGGAACAAGAAATAACGCGCTACAGGAGGAACCATGATACGTCACATCGTACTTTTCAAAATCAAGGATGAATTCAGGGATGAGATACCCCAGCTGGTGAAGAACTTCGAAGGCATGCGCGACCGCATCGAGGGCATGCTGGAGCTTCAGGCCGGCGCAGACATACTGCACAGCGAGCGCTCCTACGATCTGGCCCTGATCACCGTGTTCGACTCCCGCGCGTCCTTCGACGCCTATCAGACCCACCCGGTGCACCTGCCGGTGAAGAAGCGCATGCACGAGGTCAGGAGCGCCTCGGTGGCCTGCGACTTCGAGTTCTGATAAGCCCAATCAAAAACCCGATCGGCAAAGCCGACCGGGTTTTTGATTGGATTGGCATATAGATTACTTCATCGCTTCTTCGACGGCCACGGCCACGGCGACGGTGGCGCCGACCATGGGGTTGTTGCCCATGCCCAGGAAGCCCATCATCTCCACGTGCGCAGGCACGGAGGAGGAGCCGGCGAACTGGGCGTCGGAATGCATGCGGCCCATGGTGTCGGTCATGCCATAGGAGGCGGGGCCGGCGGCCATGTTGTCGGGATGCAGCGTGCGGCCGGTGCCGCCGCCGGAGGCCACGGAGAAGTACTTCTTGCCGGCTTCCCAGCGTTCCTTCTTGTAGGTGCCCGCCACGGGATGCTGGAAGCGGGTGGGATTGGTGGAGTTGCCGGTGATGGACACGTCGGCGTTCTCATGCCACATGATGGCCACGCCCTCGCGCACGTCGTCCGCGCCATAGCAGTTGACCTTCGCGCGGTCGCCGGTGGAGTAGGCGGTCTTGCTGACGACGGTCAGCGCGTGGTCTTCCTTCACGTCGGCGGACAGGTAGTCATACTTGGTCTGCACGTAGGTGAAGCCGTTGATGCGGCTGATGATCATGCCGGCGTCCTTGCCCAGACCGTTCAGTATGACGCGCAGGCGCTTGGTGCGCACCTTGTTAGCGTTCAGCCCGATCTTGATGGCGCCCTCGGGGGCGGCGAAGGACTCGAGGCCCGCCAGGAAGGCGAAGCACTCGGTCTCCTCCTCCAGCACGCGCGCGCCCAGATTGCCGTGGCCGATGCCGACCTGGCGCTGGTCCGCGACGGAGCCGGGGATGCAGAAGGCCTGCAGGCCAACGCCGATGCAGCGGGCGGCCTCGGCGGCGCTCTTGACGCCTTCCTTCATGGCGATGGCCGCGCCCAGCTCATAGGCCCACTTTGCGTTTTCAAAGCAGATGGGCTGCGTGCTCTCGACGATCTTGTAGGCGTCAACGCCCTTGGCGTTGTTGAAAGCCTTCACTTCATCAAAGTCCTTGAAGCCATACTTGTCCAGGATGGGCTGGATCTGAGGCATACGACCTTCATAATTCTCAAACAGAGCCATTCTTTGCGCACCTCCTATTACTCTTTGCGCGGGTCAATCCACTTGACCGCGCCGTCCTCGGCCTTGAAGCGGCCATAGGTGCCGATGTTCTTCTCGTAGGCCTCGTTGGGGGACATGCCGCCCTTGATGGCGTCCATCATCTTGCCCAGGGAGAGGAACTGATAGCCGCAGACCTGGTCGTCCTTGTCCAGGGCGATCTTCACGACGTATCCCTCGGTCATCTCCAGATAGCGCACGCCCTTGGCCTTGGTGCCATACATGGTGCCCACCATGGACCGCAGGCCCTTGCCCAGGTCCTCGAGGCCGGCGCCGATGCGCAGACCGTCGTCGGAGAAGGCGGACTGGGTGCGGCCGTACACGATCTGCAGGAACAGCTCGCGCATGGCGGTGTTGATGGCGTCGCACACCAGGTCGGTGTTCATCGCTTCGAGAATGGTCTTGCCGGGAAGGATCTCAGCGGCCATGGCGGCGGAATGGGTCATGCCTGAACAGCCGATGGTCTCAACCAGCGCCTCTTCGATGACGCCGTCCTTGACGTTCAAGCTCAGCTTGCAGGTGCCCTGCTGGGGCGCGCACCAGCCGATGCCGTGGGTATAGCCGGAAATGTCCTTGATCTCCTTGGCCTGAATCCACTTGCCCTCCTCGGGGATGGGCGCGGGACCATGATGCGGGCCCTTGGCAACGCAGACCATTTCCTCAACTTCGCGGGAATATTGCATACTGCTTACCTCCTTGTAGTTTCCAGTCGCATCTGAAATTGATGTTGATGACACCTTTGCAGCGTGGGTTTCATCATCACTTCATTTTAACACGAAAACGCTGCCTTGGCAATGTCTGATGTTATAATTTACATTGCGAAGCGGTTTAATTCATCATATCAGGTGACAAACGTCCGTCATACTGCTATAATGGAGACAATACCAGTTTGAAAGGATGACTGCCCATGCCCAATCATGCCGAGCAGGCCAGGGAGCTTTTTATGCAGGGATACAACTGCGCCCAGGCGGTGTCCTGCGCCTTTTGCGACGTGACCGGACTGGAGCTCGACGCCGCGGCGCGGATGGCCTCGTCCTTCGGCGGCGGACTGGGACGCCTTCGGGAGGTCTGCGGCACCGTCAGCGGCGCGGCGCTGGTGCTGGGCATCGCAAAAGGGTATGCCGACCCGAGGGACTACGCCGCCAAGAAGGCCCATTACGCCCTGGTGCAGACATTCGCCCGCCGATTCCGCGAGATCAACGGCAGCATCGTCTGCCGCGAGCTGCTCAAAGGAACCGGCGCCATCGAAGGCGGCGCGCCGGAGGTGCGGACGGAGGAATACTACAGGAAGCGGCCCTGCCCGAATCTGGCCTATTGCGCGGCGGAGATATTGGACGAAATGCTGAGCGACATATAATGCGCCACGGGTCACCGCGATACATTGCGGCGACCCGTGATATGTAAAGCACTAATCCAGCTCCAGTTCGCCCAAGCGCAGCGCGGCGGCGACGGTCTGGTCCATGTCGTAATACCTGTACTCGCCCAGCCTGCCGCCGAAGATCACGTTTTGCTCCGCCTCGGCCAGCGCCCTGTACTGCCGGTACAGCGCGCCGTTCTTTTCGTCGTTGACGGGATAGTACGGCTCGTCCCCCGGCTTCCACTCGCTGCTGTACTCCCGGCTGATGACGGTCTTGGGCAGGTCGTTGCCCTCGGCGTCCTTGCCGAACTCGAACCACTTGTGCTCGATGATGCGGGTCCAGGGCGTTTCCCTGTCGGTGTAGTTCACGGCGGCGTTGCCCTGGAAGTTCGGTATGTCCAGCAGCTCTGTCTCAAACCGTACGGAGCGGTATTCCAGCGCGCCCAGTCTGAAGCCGAAGTAGGCGTCTATGGGGCCGGTGTAGATCACCCGGTTCGCCAGGGCGTTCAGCTCGGCCCTGTTTTCAAGGTAATCACAGTTCAGCCGCACCTCGATGCCGTCCAGCAGATTTTCCACCAGCTTTGTGTAGCCCCCAATGGGGATACCCTGGTAGAGGGCGTTGAAATAGTTGTTGTCGAAGGTCAGCCGCACGGGCAGGCGGCGGATGATGAAGGCGGGCAGGTCCTTGCAGTCCCTTCCCCACTGCTTCTCGGTGTAGCCCTTCACCAGCTTCTCGAAGATGTCCCGACCCACCAGGCTGATGGCCTGTTCCTCCAGGTTCCTGGGTTCGCCGGTGATCTCCCCGCGCTGGGCGTCGATCTTCGCCCTGGCCTCCTCCGGGGTTACAACACCCCACATCCTATTGAAGGTATACATGTTGAAGGGCAGCGAATACAGCTCGCCCCTGTAGTTCGCCACCGGGGAATTGGTGAAGCGGTTAAATTCGGCGAAGCGGTTGACGTAGCGCCACACCTCGGCGTCGTTGGTGTGGAAGATGTGGGCCCCGTACCTGTGCACGTGTATGCCCTCGATGTCCTCCGTATAGATATTGCCCGCGATGTTGGGCCGCCTGTCCACCACCAGCACGCTCCTGTCGGCGTCCGCGGCCTGGCGGGCGAAGGTCGCGCCGAACAGGCCCGAGCCCACGATCAGGTAATCATACATACGATCAACTCTCCTTGTTCCGTAGTCTGAACCTCAGCCCGTTGGTGATGTCCCGCCTCAGGTAGGTCAGGTGATCCTTCCGGGAGTATTCCGTGCTCACCACCGGCAGATAGCCCACCGATAGCCGGTTGTGCAGCATCCACACGTTCATCAGGCGCTCGCCCAGAAAGCCGAACAGCCGCCTTTGATACGCGCTCGCGCCGGTCAGGTCCACCCGGTCCTCCAGGCTGAACAGTATAGGGAACAGCCATGCGCAGTAGTCGTCGAACAGCGCCCTCCTGCAAAACAGCATGTTGTACTGGGCTGCCCGGTTACCGGCAAAAAACGCCTGAAAGGCGGCCATATATTCCGGACTGAGCGCCTCGACGACGGCCTCCAGCTTTGAAAAGGTCTCCGGGGTGCAGCAATCCACAAGCAGCTGTTCACGGGCGTTGACGTGGTACACCGCCGGCTTTGCGGCCAGCAGGTCCCGCCCCTCCAGCAACTGAATCAGCGCTTCATAGCCGAGGATGTCCCTCACCCGGCTGCTGAAGGCCCGTCGGCCGAAGTAGCGGCGATAGTGGGCCAGTCCCTTGAACGGATCGTCGGTATTCTTCCAAACCCAGTACATCGCCGTCAGCTCGCAGTAGCAGGCGTTCCTGTCCGCGATGTTGTCGCCGGTGTCATCCCGCAGGCAGCCGGGAAAGTCATCCGCGGCGTGGCCCACCTGAATGGAACGGTAGCCCTTCAGCTTCGGCAGGTCGACCCGCTTGTGGGTCACGATGTAGATCATGTCGGGCCACCCGCCTCTCCATCGGCGTCGAGCGCGCCGTATAGGGCCAGGAACGCCCGAACGGTGGCCTGTATGGTAAAGCCTGCTTGTCGGACACTCTCGCAGTCCCCGGCTCGATCCCAACCGGGACCCTCCGCCACTTCCCGGGCTGCCTCGCCCCAC
>JAZTZK010000173.1:0-12986 GCA_045637485.1 Clostridia bacterium | reverse complement strand
AGGGCTACAGCGTGCGGGGCCTCATCAACATGTCCAATGTGGAGACCATCTGCACCACCGACGACCCCGTGGACAATCTGGAGTGGCACGAGAAGCTGGCCGCCGATCCCACCTTCAAGACCGCCGTGCTGCCCGCCTGGCGCCCGGACAAGGCCATGAACCTGGAGAAGGCCACCTGGCTGGACTACATCCGGCAGCTGGAAGCCGTCGCCGGCGTGAAGATCGACAGCTTCGCCACATTGAAGGAGGCGCTGAAGCGGCGCATGGCCTTCTTCCACGACCACAACTGCCGCCTGAGCGACCACGGCCTGAATTACGTGATGTACGCCCCCGCCACCGAGGCGGAGGTGGAGCGGATCTTTGCCGACCGCGTGGCGGGCAGGATGCCCACGCTGCGCGAGGAGGACCAGTTCAAGCATGCCTTCATGCTGTTCCTGGCCGCTGAGTACAAGCGCCTGGGCTGGGTGATGCAGCTGCATTACGGTTGCCGCCGGGACAACAACGGCCCGATGTTCCGCAAGATGGGCCCGGATACCGGCTTCGACTGCGTGGACAACGGCGCGTCCTCCAATGACACCGCCGCCTTCCTGGGGGCGTTGGCCGAGGCGGACATATTGCCCAAGACCATACTCTACAGCCTGAATACCAACGACAACGCCGCCATCGACACCATACTGGGCTGCTTCCAGCGGGATGAGGCCGTGGGCTACATCCAGCACGGCAGCGCCTGGTGGTTCAACGACCACTTCGACGGCATGACCGAGCAGATCAAGTCGCTGGCGTCCCTGGGCTACCTGGCCGGGTTCGTGGGCATGCTCACCGACAGCCGCAGCTTGCTGAGCTATCCCCGCCACGAGTACTTCCGCCGCATACTCTGCCGCGTGTTTGGCGAGTGGGTGGAGGAGGGCATGTACCCCGACGACATGGATACCCTCAAGGAGATCGTCCGCGCCATCAGCCACGACAACGCCAAGGCCTACTTTGGCTTTGCGGAGAAGTAAAGCTACGCGCAAGCGCATTGCGCCCCCTGCCGCACATGCGGCAGGGGGCGTAATAATATGATCGAAGGAGAGATGGGTCAGAATTCACCGCCCATTGTCCCCGCTGTCGACAATTCTCCCGTAATTGTCGTACAGGTAAAACGTATCTGTCTTCTTCTTGTTGACGACCTTCTTGTCGTCCCACAGCAGATCATACTTCCCATCGGTGGAATGGGTGCCGACGGTCAGAAGGGCGCCGGGGAAGAGGGTCGTGCCCTCCGGGAAGGCGTAAAGCTCGCCGCCCTTGTCCGAAAACAGATAGAAACCGCTCAGATCCACGCCGGCGCTGCCGGTGTTGCCCAGGGTGATGGTGTCGTCGTCGGGGTCTACCCCGGCGATATAGGGGCCGGATACGGGGGGCGCCTCGATGTCCACCGCCTTCACCGTAGGTTTGCCGCCCTCCAGGGTGACCAGCAGGCCCATTCCGGCGTCCTGGGTCACGGCTACCGCGCTGCCCGAGGCTTCCAGTCGACTGATCACTCCGGGGTCGGGGGTTCCGGGCTTTTCCTGGCTGTCGGTGGAGATCACGGCCAGTCGGGCGCCTGCGGCTTTTGCGAATTCAGCGCTGGTGGTGTCGTCGTCGCCGTGGTTGGCCACCTTCAGTACCGCGCAGCGCAGGTCGTCGCCCTGGCTCAGCAGCTCCGCCTCCTCGGGCAGCTCCATGTCGCCGGCCAGCAGCATTTTGCCCTGGTCGCTCTCCAGCATCATCACAAGTGAGTTGTTGTCGTCCTTGTCTTCAAACAGCGAGGCGGGGGCCAGTACCCGCAGCGTCGCCCCGCCGGACAGCGTCAGTGCGTCGCCCCGCTGCAGCCACCGGACCGCCTGATCCCGCAGGGTCGCGGCCAGAATCATCGGATGCTTCTTCTCCTTCACGCCGGTGTACATGGCCGGGGCAAACCAGTTGTCCACTGGAATGTCGCTCGCTGCCAGCCAGTCGAGCCCGCCGGCGTGGTCGTTGTCGGTGTGGGTCAGGAATACGGCGTTCAGCCTATCCACGCCCAGCCCCTTCAACGCGGCCCTGATCCGGCCCATGGCGGTGGGCTTGCCCGCGTCGATCAGGCCCACCCAGTCGCCGACCTTCAGCACCAGCGCGTCGCCCTTGCCCACGTTGATGGCGAACAGCCGCACAGGTTCCTTGCCGCCCTCGGCTACGCAGCCGCCCAGCAGCGTCGTGATCAGCAGCAGCGCCATCACGCGATGGATGCGTTTCATGGCATTTCACCTCCAAATCGCTATGTGTTTACTGTGATATGAATAGCATGTGTTTCAAAAATGCGCGTTATGCGACCTTGAAGCATATGCCATCGCCCGTCCTCCGGGCGTTATTTGATCCCGCGCAAATATTTCACCGACAAAGGGTTCGGCCGACCAAGGTGACCTCGCCGGATTGCCTCCATGCCGCGGGCGCCGCTTTCCGCAGGAGAAGGAGCGCATGGAGGTCATGTGTAGCGTCATTATAGCATATGGGACTCTGCCAAAGCAGCCATACTTCAAAAGAACCTTGAATTTAACATATCCCCGTCTATAAAAAACCGGGAAGGGCAATGCTGCCCTTCCCGGGGAGGAAGTTGGGGTTATTTACCGGCCTGCGCGGCGGTGAGAGCTTCGTATTCGGCCTGGGTGATGACGCCGGCATTGAGCAGGTCGGCCAGGAGATCGGGGCCCTGACCTTCAGCTGTCGACTGCTCGTCGGCAGGCTTCTCCGTGGGCTGCTGTTCGCCGGTGGGGGCCTGTCCGTCAGCGGGCGCGTCTTCAGGCCTGTGCGCATCCATGTAGGCCTTGATCTGCTCGCGGGTCTCCTGGGAGATGACGCCGCTGGTCACCATCGCGTCAAAGTCGACCATCCTGTCGTCCGTCTTCGGGGGCTGCTGGCCCTGCCCGCCGGAGGGCAGCTCGGGCTTGTCGCCGGTTTGCGCCTCGGATTCTTCGGAAGCATCGTCGGGCTTCTCGCCAGTCAGGTCCTCGCGCTCCGGCGCGTCGGCGGGCTTTTCGCCAGAGGGCTTCTCAGGGGCATCGGAGGGTTTCTCCGGGGGCTGCTGATCCCTGTTTCTCTGCATCTGGCGGGGCGCCTCACCCCGCGGTCCCTTGTCGCCCTGTTGCGTCTGTTCCTGCCGGGGGCCGCCCATGGGGCCGCCCTTGCCCTCGGCGATGGCGGCCATGGCCGTCATCAGCATCGCGATGGTCAGAATCATTGCAAAAATCCTTTTCATGTGAATTGCCTCCTTACGGTTCGTTGTATTCATGTTGTTTCAGTTCCTATGGTTCGCGCGTCGGTCGCGCCGGTCGTACCGGTCGCACCGGTCGCACCGGTCGCACCGGTCGCACCGGTCGCACCGGGGAATGTGCACGTTTCCCCGTCCGACAGTGCCATGATAACCATTGATCCTGAAAAGAACCTTGAAGGTTTCGACTTTGTCCTTCAAGCCTGTATTCGAAGGAGGATGCCGGAGAAGCGGCACGGGGGAGAAAGAATAGGTTTGATTCGTTCATAGCTTTATTCATGGCCTTGATGGCATTTTTGTCCTGGACAGGATGCATTTCCGGAGCGCGCGCTCCCTCGCGCGTCCCGTAATGAAGATAATATATCGCTTCCGTCCTGGTCAAAACCCTGGATGATGGCGCAGATGATGGCCGCTCACCATATTTTTTTGGAAGGAGTGGAAAAAACGGGGTGAATTGGTCTGAAAATCGGTAGACAATCCTGACCTGGTCATGTATAATATATATAGAAAAATTATCGGGAAGAGGAGATCAAATGCCGGACAATGCCTCGCAACACAGCGGGATCAATGGGTCGAAGCGCCGCATACTGATCGTGGCGGGCGATCCCTCGCGCCAACGCTTTCTCAGCGAAGCACTGCACGAGCAGTATGACGTCGTCTATACGCAGACGGGCGCTCAGGCGCTGGAGATCATATACGAGAGCAAGGATCTGATGGCCCTTGTTCTGTTGGATTTCGCGCTGCCCGACGGCATGGGCAAGGACATACTCAAGCAGGTCTGCGAGGATCCGCTGCTCAAGCGTGTCTCCGTGATTGCCATGAGCCGCGACCGGCAGGACGAGGTCTATGCCCTCAACAACGGCGCCATGGACTTCATACTCAAGCCCTGTGACCTGACCGGGGTGGTGCTGGCCCGGGTGCGCCATGTCATCGAGCTGACGGAAAACCGCAACATCATCCGCTCCACCGAGCGGGACCAGCTCACCGGTTTGTACAACAAGGATTTCTTCTTCAATTACGCCAGCCAGTACGACGTCTACCACCAGGACATGGACATGGACGCCATGGTGGTCAACATCAGCCACTTCCACATGATCAATGAGCGCCACGGCAAGGCCTATGGCGACGACGTGCTGCGCCGGGTGGGGCACAAGCTCCAGGACAGCGTCTCCAACGAGGGCGGTATCGTGTGCCGACGCGACAGCGATACCTTCCTGATCTACTGTCCACACCGGGGAAATTACGGGGATATCCTGAAGGATGCCACCGACGGCATGGACAGTCGGGTGAGGCTGCGGATGGGCGTGTATCCCAATGTGGACAAATCGCTGGATATCGAGCGCCGCTTCGACCGGGCCAAGCTGGCCTCGGATACGGTGCGCGACAGCTTCACCAAAAACGTGGCGCTGTACGACGAGCAGATGCACCGCAGCGAGATTTATACCGAGCAGCTGCTGGAGGATTTCCCGACGGCCATCGCCGAGAAACAATTCGTGGTGCACTATCAGCCGAAATTCGCGATCCAGGCAACCATGCCGGTGCTCAACAGCGCCGAAGCGCTGGTGCGCTGGAACCATCCCCGCTTCGGCATGGTCAGCCCGGCCAATTTCATACCGCTGTTTGAAAGCAACGGACTCATCCGCCAGCTGGACAGCTATGTCTGGCGCGAGGTGGCCGCCCAGATGCGGGATTGGAAGGATCGGTTGGGCATCTGCGTGCCGGTGTCGGTGAATGTATCCCGGGTGGATATATTCGACTACGACCTGGTGGATCACATGAAGGGGCTGATCCGCGAATTTGACCTGAGCCCTGAAGAGTTCCTGTTGGAGATCACCGAATCGGCCTATACCCAGGATTCCGCCCAGATCATCAGCACCGTCAAGGCGCTGCGCGAGGCAGGCTTCCACATCGAAATCGACGATTTCGGCAGCGGCTATTCGTCGCTGAACATGATCTCCACACTGCCGATGGACGCGCTGAAGCTGGACATGGAATTCATGCACAACGCCTTCAAGGAGCGCAAGAACACCAAGATGCTGGATGCGGTGATCGACATCGCCTATTCCCTCGATGTGCCCACCATTGCCGAGGGCGTGGAGACCGCCGAGCAGATGTTTGCGCTGAAGGCCATGGGCTGCGACATCGTACAGGGCTACTATTTTTCAAGGCCCCTGCCCCCGGAGGAATTCGAACGCTACCTGCTGGAGAAGAAGAACGGCAGGGGCGTCAGGCTCGACCAGGAGAAGGAGAGCAGGGTGCGGGCCGCCGAGCAGTTCGCCTACGAGGCGCTGCACGATCCGCTCACGGGCCTTTACAACCACAGCGCCTACAAGATGCTGCTGAAGGACGCCGACCAGCGCAATATCGCCCTGATCCTGGCCGATGTGGACGATTACGACGCCATACGCGCCGAACAGGGCCAGGAGACGGCGGACCGCATGTCCGAGCTGGTGGCGGATGTGCTGCGCCACAATTTTCGCTCGGTGGACTTCATTTGCCGCATCTCGGAAGACGAGTACGCCGTGATCATGACCCGCGTGAACAACGACATGAAGCAGCTGATCCGGCAAAAGATGGAGCGCATCAACGCCATGCTCCTCGAACGGCAGGGAGACCTGCCCCCCGTCAACCTCAGCGTGGGCGTCGCCTTTGCCGACCGGGAAAACCCCCAGGGCGACATCTTTCACGACGCCGACCAGATGCTCCAGCAGATGAAGATCGTGAAGACCAGCGGCTGCGCGATATTTTAGCGATTACGAGGAAGCGTTATGAACCGACAATCTTCCAGGCCGAGGGACAACGGCTATACCTCGGGGGTGAAGCGGCCCAGTGCTGAGCGGGCCATATCCCTGCGTGGCGCGATTGGCCTTTTGCTGACCCTGCTGCTGCCGCCGGTGGGGCTGTTCTTCCTGTGGCAGCAGGGCGTGTTTCGCACCCGGGGCAGGGTGCTGCTGACCGGCCTTGCGACGCTGGAGATGATGGGCATGGTGGTGCTGCTGACCCCGCACCAGGAGCTGACGCCCCGCATGCCCGTGCCCGCCCCGCCCGCGTTGGTGACTGCCTCGCCCGCCGAGGAGGTGCTGACTGCGCTGTACAATTCCGACGAGCTGGTCTACCAGAACAAGCTGGAGCAGGTGAAGGCCGCCGGCGGCACCGAGCGCGACCTGCTGACCGAGGAGGAAAAGCTGGAGCTGGCCAACGACGAGACCGAGGCGATCTACAATACCGTCGTATACAGCGTCTATGGCGACGAGGCCGTCTATTATCACGCCACCAAGGTCTGCCGCACCCAGACCAACGGGCGCGAGCTGACCGTGCGCGACGCCCTGCGGGAGGGCCTGGAGCCCTGCCCGAACTGCAACCCGCCCACCGTGGATTCCTGATTTCCCTGAATCGTGTGTCAAGGGCTGGAAAATATCAAAGTAAAGTCATATTTATTACCTTGATTTAAGGCATAATCCATCCTATCATATACGATAGGATGGTTATTTATTACTGCCAATATGGAATATTATCGCCACAAGAGGAGGCCAAGCCATGTTCTGCTCCAGATGCGGCAAGACCCTGATGCCGGAAGACAAACAATGCCCCCACTGCGGTACGCCCGTGGGGGAGAGCCGCTTTGAGGGGACGCCCTATACCTCTGCGCAGCCGCATATATTGCCCGATACGCCTGCGGGGCAGGCGTCCGCGGCTTATACCCGCACCACCTATACCACCATGACGGACGAACAGCGGCAGGAGGGCGCGGTGGACAGCCGCACCACCTACCGCCCGGTCTACGACGGAGCCTCTGCCCCCAAGGAGATCCGCCGGGACATGCGGGCCGCGATCGACGGCGGCGACGCTCAGGAGGATAAACCGCTGCCTCCGGTGGAGGACTTGCCCGAGGACGTCCAGAACACCCTCAATGCTGTGGACGAAGAGCTGAAGATGGAGAATATGGACACCTCCGAGCTTCGGACCCGGCCCATCGAATCCACAGGCCGGGCGGGCATCAGCAGCGAGGTGGAGGATTACATACAGAAGCTGGAGGCGACCCAGAACCGTCGGGCTGCGCGAAAGCGTCGCGCCATCGACGACCGGGAGGACAACTATGCCACCCCACAGCAGGATGTGGTGTACGACGACACCCAGGTGACCCCGGATCGCGAGCAGAGCGAGGTCTTTGACGATATCGACGAGGAAGAGTTTGATGAGATTCGCTATGGCCGCACCATCGGCGTAAAGGATATACTGCGCGTGGCCGGGATCATGGTGGTGGCCGCGGCCCTGATCGTGGGCGGCGTGCTGTGGTTCCGCCACATTCGCAGCGGCAACAACGGCTCCAAGATCGAGGGCGTCACCCAATCGCTGTACGCCAGCGGCCTGGAGCAGATCAAGGCCAACCGCAGCGATACCTACATCAACGAGCTGGTGAACCTGTACCGCAATGACGGCGTGCTGGCCCTCACCGAGCGCGTGACCAGCGACGCCTCTGCTTTTGACGGGATGATGCCCGAGGAGCCGGCGGTAAACGACGCGCTGTACGTCTCCGCGCTGAAGAACATCGAGAGCAACATCGGCAACGCCATATTGATGGACGCCACCGAGGCCGACAACGTCGCCGGCGATTCCGGACAGGATTCCGCCTCCCGCTGGGCCATCGTGGACCAAGCCATCGCCCAGGTGGAGGCCGCCACCACGGCCCAGGAGCTGACCGCAGTGGTCAATGGCGAGCGGGTGACCGTCGCGGCGTCGCCCACGCCCACGCCCACCCCGGAGCCGGAGGTGACCTATGCCACGCTGACCAAGGGCGACAAGAGCGACGCGGTGCTGGAGCTGCAGAATCGGCTGTTTGCGCTGGGCTTTCTGCTGGATGACCGCGACGGCGCCTACGGCAGCAAGACCCAGACGGCGGTGAAGCTGTTCCAACAGGCCGCCGGGCTGGAGGCCACGGGCATCGCTGACAACGAGACCCAGAAGAAGCTGTATGCCGAGGACGCGCCCCGCACCGAATATGCCCAGGCGACGCCCACGCCGGCCGCCCCCGCGGATGGCGGCGCGAGCGAAGAGGCAGCGACGGCGGCAGCGGCGGCCGGCGGCTATAAAACGCTGCAAAAGGGCGACAAGGACAATTCGGTCAAGACGCTGAAGGCCCGCCTGTACGAACTGGGCTTCATGGCCGAGAAATCCACAGGCGCTTCCTTCGGCAGCAAGACAAAAGCGGCGGTCGAGGCCTTCCAGAAGGCGGCGGGCCTGGATGCCACCGGCGTCGCCGACGAGGCGACCCAGGAGCTGCTCTACTCGGATTCCGCGCCGCACGCGTGATGACCAATGATACAAATGACCCGATTGGGCGGCTGTTCGCAACCGCCCAGTTGTCGTTTAAAAGGGGAGTGTTCACATGCAGACGCCCATCGTCGCCCTGATCTACGACTTTGACAAGACGCTGTCGCCCCGGGACATGGAGGAATACTCCTTCTTGCCCGGCATTCGGGTGGAGCCGGACACCTTCTGGGGCCAGTGCGCCGAATTCGCCCGGCAGCACGACATGGACGGTATACTGACCTACATGTACCTGATGAAGAAGATGGCCAGCGGCGAGATGGAGCTGACCCGGGAAAACCTGATCGCCCTGGGCAGGGACGTGGAGTTCTTCCCCGGCGTCACGGGCTGGTTTGACCGCATCGAAGCCCTGGGCCGCCAGTGCGGCGTGAGCGTGGAGCACTATATCATCTCCTCGGGATTGACGGAGATCATCCGAGGCTCGGCCATCGGCAGGCACTTCAAGGCCATATTCGCCGCTTCCTTCTGCTACGACGAGGAAGGCAAGGCGGTCTGGCCCTCCACGGCGGTGAACTACACCAACAAGACACAGTACCTGTTTCGCATCAACAAGGGTATACTGGATGTCACCAACGACCGTGACCTGAACGCCTTCACACCGGAATACATGCGCCGGGTGCCCTTTTCCAACATGATCTACGTGGGCGACGGCCTGACCGATGTGCCCTGCATGAAGATGACCAAACAGAAGGGCGGCTATTCCATCGCCGTGCACGCGCCGGGGGCCACCGAAGTGGCCGACGACATGCTACTGCAGGGGCGGGTGGATTTTTCGGTGGAGGCCAATTATACCCCGGACAGCGAGATCGAGCAGGTGGTGACCATGCTGATGCGCCGAATCCGGGCGTCCCACGAGCTGACCCTGCGCCACGCCGAGCAGGTGCAGCGGGCCCACCGCCGTCGGGGCAAGTACGTGCCCCTGGACATCCCCATGCGCGGCGGGCTGGAGGACGGGGAAGACGTTGAGTGAATGAGGGATGAGGAATTGGAAATGGCGGAGGATATAGTATGCCCAGGGAACTGACGCCCACTCAGCTGATCGAGCGCAGCATACAGAAGAAATATCGCAAGGAGCTGTGGACGCCCTTCATTCTGGCGGTGAAGCGCTATGCGCTGATCCAGTCGGGAGATAAGGTAGCGGTTTGCGTGTCCGGCGGCAAGGATTCCATGCTGCTGGCCAAGCTGATGCAGCTGCTCCAGCGCTTCAGCGACGTGCCCTTCGAGGTGCTGTTTCTTTCCATGGACCCGGGCTACGCTCCCGCCAACCGGCGCAGGATCGAGGAAAACGCCCGACTGCTGGGTATTCCCCTACAAATCTTCGAAACAGACGTGTTCGACGTGGCCAACGCGGCGCAGAAGAATCCCTGCTACCTGTGCGCCCGCATGCGCCGGGGCCACCTGTACAGCAAGGCCAGGGCGCTGGGCTGCAACAAGATCGCCCTGGGCCATCACTTCAACGACGTGATCGAGACCACTGTGATGGCCATGCTCTACGGCGCCCAGCTCCAGGGCATGATGCCCAAGCTGCACAGCACCAACTTCGAGGGCATGGAGCTGATTCGCCCCCTCTATTGCGTCCACGAGGAGGATATTATCGCCTGGAAGCGGTACAACCGCCTGGAGTTTTTGCAGTGTGCCTGCCGGTTCACCGAGCGCGTCTCCGCGAGCGGCGACGGCGTCGGCCCCTCGAAGCGCCAGGAGGTCAAGCAACTGCTGAAGACCCTGCGCAGGGACAATCCAGATGTGGAAAAGAGCGTGTTCAACGCGATCCACGCCGTCAGTCTCGATACCTTTCCCGGCTGGAAGACCCGGGGCGAGGAACACAGCTTCCTCGAGTGGTACGACGAGCGGGGATAATACGATATAGCAGCGGCCCCGGGCCGCCATGCGTCCCCACACAGCACAAGAGAACCACCATCAAACGACAGGGAGGCCATACATATGCCTGATTTTGCCTACATGTCCCTTTCCCAGCTGGTGCGGCCGGAGGGATACGCCTGCAAGTGCGGCAGACACCACGTCTGCGCGCTGAAATACCTGAACATCGGCCGGGGCATCGTCTCCGAGACGCCGAAGATGATCGCGGCGATGGGCAAAAAGAAGCCCTTCGTGGTCTGCGACGGCAATACCTGGGCCGTGGCGGGGAAGCGGGTGGACGAGGTCCTCACCGAAGCCGGCATCGATCATGTGGTCTACGTCGTGCCGCTGGAGAAGCCGGACAACGTGCGCATCGCCCCGGCGGAGTGGGAGACGGGCAGCATCATCATGCACTTCGACCCGAGCTGCGACATGTTCCTGGCTGTGGGCAGCGGTGTGCTCAACGACCTGTGCAAGGTGGCCGCCCACGCCACGGGACGCCCCACCGCCGTGGTGGGCACCGCGCCGTCGATGGATGGCTATGCCTCCAATTCCAGCTCGATGGAGCTGAACCACGTGAAGGTGTCGCTGTACAACCACGGCCCGGAGGGCATTCTGCTGGATTCCGGGATACTGGCCCAGGCGCCGATGCGCATGCTTTGGGCGGGGCTGGGGGACATGGTGGCCAAGTACATCGCCGTCTGCGAGTGGCGCATCTCCCACCTGGTGACCGGGGAATACTATTGCGAGGACGTGGCCGAGCTGATGCGGGCCGCCCTGCGCAAGCTGATGGCCGTCTCCGACCGCATCACCAGCCGTGACCCGGACGCCATCGCCATCATCGCTGAAGGGCTGGTGCTGGCGGGCATCGGCATGGCCTATGCTCAGATTTCCCGCCCGGCCTCGGGGCTGGAGCACTACTTCAGCCACATGTGGGAGATGATGGCCCTGGAGCGGGGTGTGCCCTACGACCTGCATGGCATACAGGTGGGCGTGGGCACGCTGCTGACCATGAAGATCTACCGGAAGCTGCTCGCCGACGGCACGCGCCCCGACCGGCAGAAGGCCGAGGCCCACATGTCCGCCTTTGACCGCGCCCAATGGGAGGCCCAGGTACGCCGGATATTCGGCAAAACCGCGGACGAGATCATCGCCATCGAGGACAGCGTCCACAAGAACGACCCCGCCCGCCACGCCAGACGGCTGGACAACATCATCGCCCACTGGGACGACATACTGGCCATCATCCGCCAGGAGCTGCCCGACTACGGTGAACTCCACGACGCCATGGCCGCCACCGGCATGCCCCTGACCCCCGCCGACATCGATATCCCCACCGAGGACGTGGTGAACGCCTTTGTCGGCGCCAGGGACATCCGGGACAAATATCTGTCCTGTTCCCTGCTGTGGGATATGGGACTGACGGAGGAATACGCGCGGTTTTTGGCGCGGGAGTCATAAAAAGTTAACACTCCATTTAAGGCTCGTTTCAGGGAGGGAATCTATACTTACACCATCGAAGGCGGAACGCCATCGTTGAAATAGATTTTCTTCATCAAAATCCCCTCCTTCTTAAGCCATCACCCCCCGGCGGAAATGCCGGGGGGTGATGGCTTTACAGGAACACGCCAAGCGCGTCGGCCCGGTCGATAATCTCTCCGGGGTCGACACCTTCCAGCGTCAGGCGCAGCTTACGCGCGGGTATGTCCATCTCCGCGCCTTCCACGCCTTCCATGTCCAGCAGGGCCTGCCTGATTTCCTCGCCGCACTGGGCGCAGTGGTTTTTGCCCACGCAGAACTGGCAGGGCAGGTAGCTGTAGTCGTACCACGGGGTGGTCGTCATGGCTGCGCGCACATCCCTTCAAGGGCGGCGGTGAATTCGGGCATATCCCGCTTCATCCGCACGAGACCGCCGTCCCGCCGCATGAAAACGTGCTCGGAACGGGCCTGGCAAACCGATGTGCCGTCAGATTCCCTTGTCATGTCGTAGCGCAGGATCAGCACCACGCCGTTGAAGCTGTCCACCGCCACCGCGATATTCAGCGTGTCGCCGAAGGTGCAGGGCTTTTTGTACTGGCAGGACACCGAGCGCACCGGCGAGATGATGCCCTCCGCCTCCATCCGGGTATAGGGAAAGCCCATCTGATCCATGAAGTCGATCCGCGCCTCCTCCATCCAGCGAATGTAGTTGGCGTGGTGAGCGATGCCCATCATGTCTGTTTCGTAGTACTGCACCTTTTTTATGTAGGGGTTCATGGGGACACTTCCTTTGGCTATATTTTTATGTCAGAAAGTGTAGGTATGTCAGGTCTGA
This sequence comes from Clostridia bacterium, assembly GCA_045637485.1. Taxonomy (GTDB): domain Bacteria; phylum Bacillota; class Clostridia; order Christensenellales; family Aristaeellaceae; genus UBA2862. The sequence continues at coordinate 225 of JAZTZK010000173.1, read as the reverse complement.
ATAGATACGAGCGCGGAATCATAGAACTCGATTTGGCTTTCGTCATTGAAGACCGGCGTGGTGGTCTCAAACCGCACGCTATACTTCTTCATGTATAGCGCGGCCCTGTCCGCGTCCCGCTCGAATTGCACGGGCGATTCCCCCTCCTCGTAACTCTATGACAGTATTATAACCGATATGCCTGTTTCGCGCAAGGTATACATGCCGGAACACGCGGGGACGGTT
>JAZTZK010000172.1:0-9341 GCA_045637485.1 Clostridia bacterium | reverse complement strand
GGCAGGCATGACGCTGATGAGCAGTATGAGAAGCAGAGTGATCAAGTGCTTCATGGTGGTGCGTCCTGTCACGTTATTCATTTGTTGGACGCTGGAGAAGAGGAATACGTTCCGTGATTTCTCTGCGGGCTTTCTTCCTTGTTATCCTTCACCGTCGGCATCAACCCCAGCGCGTTTGCCATCTTGACTAATGATCGGAAGGAAGGCTTATACCCCGCGCCTTCTACGCGACGGATGGTGGAGACGGACAGCGCGACCCGCTCCGCCAGCTCATCCACAGTTGGACAAAGTTCGTTTCAGCGAACTACCATGCATATCAATATCTGAGCATTGTGGAAGCCATCGCGTCTATACACAAAATTCCTTTTCAGTTTTCTTACAGATGTGAACTGCAATACAAACCCCTGCCGGAGCAGGGGGGAGAGGGGGTCAATCGTCCACCTTCAGCGAATCCATGACCGCGCTGATGGCGTCGTCACGGGCCATTGCGACGGACTCGTCCTCAATCTTGCTGACGCCTATATGTACTGTCAACAGATCCTCGACCTCTTTGTCATCATCGTCCATCACGGGAGCAGTAAAGAAGTACTCGGCAGTGCCGTCGTCGTATTCAAGGGTGTACATGAACACGTTTTTGTAGCCGTTCCAGTCGCCCTGCGTGACGGTGGTGTCGGGGATCTGGGACATCTCCTCCATGGTGGGGAATTTCTCGCCGTCATCCAGATCCTTCAGGTAGAAGCTTATGAAGGTATTGCCCCAGGCTTCGTCCTTTCCATGCAGCACCACGGTGGTCTCGTCGTCAGTGCGATCATCCAGGGAAATCTCAAAGGCCTTATCGTCATACTCAAAGTTGATATCGTCGGAGCGGTAGGTCTCAGCAAAGGCCGTGGCGCTCAGCGCCAGCAGTGCGGCAATCATCAGTGCAATCAGTTTCTTCATTTTGAATTACCCCTTTCAATGTATTCTCTATTCAGTGGCTGGGTCAATCAATACCTGACCTTCTTGGTGTACATGGACGATACCCACGCATCCCTGCCGTCCCAACGGATCTTGTACCAGATGACGCCGCGTTCATCGACGGACGTTTCATGCAGGTACCGGGCATCTTCTCCACGGTGGAGAACGCCGATGGATTTGTAACCCAGACCGGGACCGGTGCGGACGTGGCTCTTGCCATCATCGCCTTCGATGTAGCTGTGTTTGCCGCCGGTGACCCCTGCGAGCTCCTCTTCGGTCAGTGCTATGATCTTCTCGTTCAGCTCGTTCATATACTCATTCATCATTTTCAAGACCTCCTTTGGTACAAGCTCATGTCGAGCGGTGTTTTAGAGCGTTTGCCTTCGATGGATGCTTTTCACAGATACAGCCGTGCTTCCATCGCATTGGACAGGCCGTGTTCGTTGGTCTTCCTGACCGTGAGCGCCGCTTTGAAGGCCCCAATCAAGCGGGTGAAGAAGGCGCAAACCTTACCGGGATTGATAGCAATGAAGCTGTAGCAGGGAATATCCCAGCGGTTATTCATCGTATTCTGCATGATCATGACCTCCTTCGTAAGCGCCGTGTTCGTCGCTGTTGTTCTCTTGATTACGAAAGCAGTATAGCGGAATGACCGTCACAGAAGCGTCACTTGCATTGGCAAAGAAGTATTCATGTACTGCAGATCTCTGAAACGGATAACGATACCGGAAGGGGTCGGGGAAATCGGAGAATCGGCTTTTCAAGGATGCTACAGGCTGGAAAAGTGGTCATTCCAACAGGCGAAGGCACAAATTGTACGATGTAATCGGGGTTTCCGATTCGGGACAGAGCTATAGTGGAAATCAGGGTGATTTCATTGTGTAATAGGATTTTTTTGGCCTCCTTCATGGGCGTATCAGCATGACATTACCGTCACGTCGGCCAATACTCAAGAGAGATGGCGATAAGAATGCGATATTTATCTCTTGCGTAAATACGAACGGCGTGATAGAATGAATTTGCCAGCCACAACACCGTGGCCAACCCCGTATGTAGGCTCGGGCATTCCGGAGCGCCTTCGTGCGGGGGACAGCGTCGCGTTGGGGACGACAGTTCATGTGCATTGCGACGCGGGGCCAGGAAAGAACTTCACACATTGACGACTGGCAGAAAGGTTGATAGGATGCCCACATTCAGTATAAGCATTGGAAACATGATCAACATCATCATGATCGCCGCCGGGATTGGCATTTGCGGCATGATCATCCTCCAGGTCAGCTCCGGGACGCAGCTGAGGCGGGAGGTCACCCGGTATTTCCAGCTTTTCTTCGGAATTGTAATCCTCTATATCGGAAGCCATCTGGCACGCCAGCTGCTGGAGGGGCAGCCGGGCTCGGTCGTACACTACGCGCTGTATGGCGTGACGTTGCTGGAGTTCCTGGCCTCCGGCACGATGGCCTTCCTGTTTTCCGGGCTGACGCTGTTTATCGCCAATCCGGGCAAGGATCGGGACTGGTATTCAAAGCTCTTCATCTGCGCGCTTGCGGTGCATGCGGTGCTGATGTTCGTCTCCCAGTTTACGAACCTTTGTTATTATTTTGACGCGGAGAACATCTATCACCGCGGCCCAGGCTACCTGCTCTCCAACCTCGCGCATGTCGTGATGCTCGGCGGGGACGCCTGCCTGCTGGTCAAATACAGGGGTAATTTCAACGACCGGATCAGGCCTGCGTTCTGGAATTACATCATCGCGCCTTTTGCGGCGATACTGATTCAGGCATTCTTCCATGACGTTCAGTTCATCATACTGGCTACCGTGGCGGCGGCAGTCTATATGTCGCTGGTCATCATGCGGGATCAGCTGGAGAAGTATGAAAAGCAGCAGGAGACGACCAACCGTCTCAGCATGGAATTGAATATGGCCACGGCCATACAGGCCAGCCAGCTGCCGAAGCTGTTCCCCGCGTTTCCCAGCCGCCCGGAATTCGATATCTTCGCCAGTATGACGCCAGCGAAGGAGGTCGGCGGCGATTTCTACGATTTCTTCCTGATCGACGACGATCACATCGGCCTTGTCATGGCGGATGTATCCGGCAAGGGCGTCCCCGCGGCGCTGTTCATGATGGTCTCCCGGGTGCTCATCAAATCCCATCTCCAGAACGGAGAGACACCCGGCGAAGCGCTTTCCAATGTCAACGATCAGCTTTGCGAGGGCAATGAAGCGGAGCTGTTCGTGACGGTGTGGGCGGCGGTCATTCAGATCTCGACGGGCAAGGGCGTAGCGGCCAACGCGGGTCACGAGCATCCGGCGCTCAGACGTGTTGGCGGCCAATATGAGCTCGTCACCTACCGTCATTCCCCGGCGGTGGCGACGATGGAAGGCATCCCCTTCCGCGAGCATACCTTTGAGCTGCGCCCGGGCGACAGCCTCTTCGTCTATACGGACGGCGTCGCTGAAGCGACCAACGCCCAGAACGAATTGTTCGGAGCGGAGCGCACGCTGGCCGCCCTGAACCGCGATCCGGGCGCTGAACCGAAGGCCATTCTATCCAACGTCATGGAGGGCATCGACGCTTTCGTCGCCGACGCGGAGCAGTTCGACGATATCACCATGCTGTGCTTTAAGTACAACGGGACGGATCGAGAAGAACAGGAAAAAACAGGCGCATGACGCAGAGATAACAAAGGACGTCGGCTGGGCATTCCAGGCTTGGTACATGTCCGGCCTATTATACTTGGCTAATTTGGATTATTCAGGAGAACGAGGAAGTTGATAATGAGATGAAGAGCTGTTTGTTTTCAATGCGGCTGAGTCGGGACTATCCTGGCCGCCTGGCCATTGTCGGAAATGGCGACAGCTGCACCTATGAGGACATGCGCAGGGGCATTCAGAGGCTTGAAAGAAAGCTCAGGGAGATGGGCGTGAGGAAGGGAAGCCGGGTGGCGCTGTGGGGCTACAACTCCGCCAACTGGCTGATCGCGTTCTTTGCCATCGTCCGCGCGGGCGGCACGGCCGTGTTGGTGAATTACAGCATGAGCAGCGCCGACGCCGCCGGGCTGCTGACCATGACGGAGACGGGCTTCCTGCTCTGCGGCGATAACGGGGCAACGAAAAAGAACCCCGATGCCATGAGGCAGCTGGCGTCCATGGCGGGCATTCCGGAGGCGCACTGCCTGGACATCCGCCCCGCCGTGCTGGATCTGGCCCATACGTTCCGAGATGACGCGGAGGAATCTGAAACGCCGGATGATTCCGATGAAAACGCCACCGCGTTCATCATTTTCACATCCGGCACCACCTCCCAGCCTAAGGCCGTGCAGATCTCCCAGAGGGCGCTGACGTTCGACGTCGACGCCTTCAACGAGAACATCGGCGAGTACGCAGGCCGCAGCGTGTGCGTCGCCGTGCCGCTGTTCCACATACTGGGCCTGCTGATGAGCTATGCCTATCTGTGCCGCGGCGCGACGGTATGCCTGCCCGCCGACTACAAGCCGGACACGCTGCTTAGGGAGATCGACGCCTACCGCATATCCGATATGGCGGCGGTAGGGGCCATTTACCTGGGCTTGGTCGACGCGAAGGGCTTTGAGACGAATGTGGTGCCCAACCTGCACCTGTGCATGATCGCGGGAGGCATGTCCACGCCGGTCCAGATGATGCGCCTTGAGCTGCAATACGCCAACGCCACCTTCATCAACATGTACGGCCAGAGCGAGGCCGCGCCGCTGACCATGGTGAAGCCCTCCGACATGGTGGAAAAACGGGCCCAGACGGAGGGCCAGGCCATCGGGGGCATGGAAATACGCATCTCCGACGGCAAGGGCGGGTTCCTGCCCCAGGGCGAGATCGGCGAGGTGGTGGCCCGGGGCGAAAACCTGATGAACGGCTATGACAAGCTGCCCAGAGATATGCAGCCCATTGACGAGGATGGCTGGCTGCACACCGGCGACCTCGGCTGCTTCGACGAGGAGGGCTATCTGTATCTGGCCGGGCGCATCAAGGACGTCATCATCCGGGGCGGCGAAAACATATCGCCCTCCGAGATCGAAAGCGCCCTGAACCAGATGGAGAATATTCGTGAGGCCAAGGTCATGGGCGCGCCCCATTCCATCTATGGCGAGAGCGTGGAGGCCTGCGTCACCATGACCGACGGCGGCAAGAGCTTCGACCAGGAGGCGCTGAAAAAAGCCCTGAGAGGCGTGATCGCCCGGTATAAGGTGCCCTCCCACATCTTCCTGTACGACAGCTTCCCCCTGAACGTCAACGGCAAGCTGGATCAGCGCGCGCTCCACGCGGACATGCTCAACCGCTTGCTGCGACTGTCGGTGGACGAGGAGCTGGCGGGCGGCGTGACGGTGTTTGACGTGGTGGTCCGCAACAGCAATTACGCCATCGTGCCCGTCACCAGCATGGCCAGCGAGCTGGCCCAGTCCGTGGGCTTCAGCCGGCGACGCCTGCTGTCCATCCGACTGGCGGTGGAGGAGATGCTTACCGAGCGCATCATGGACGCCTATTCCACCGCCGGCAACATCCGGGTGCGCATCACCCTGATGCCCGAATGGCTGCGCATCGCCTTCAGCGACGACGGCGCGGAATACTTTATTGACAAGCGCCGGGATACTTCCATGAGCGCGAAGATCATACTGAAGGCCGTCAGCGATTTCCATACCGATTATCCCGACGGCAAGCCCGTGTACTGCATGGACTTCCTTTATGAGAACGAATTCAGCATTCAGGATTTTCTGATGAAGAGCAAGGAGGAGAATGACACATGAGCACCCAGCGCCCGAGCTTTGAGAAAAAGGAAATGGCATTATCCAGCACGCCCTATGTCTATCTGCCGGTGGATATTCCAGTCTACACCGTGGAGGTTACCCACCGGGACCCCATTGACGGCGAGCTGCTCCAGCGCGCCCTGGACCGGACGTGCCAGCGGATGCCCTATCTGACCGATACGCTGACCATCGACCACGGCGCCGTGTATTACGCCAAAAACCCGCTGCCCATGTTGGCGGCCCATACAAATCAGATTCGCCATGTCGGCGGCAGCGAGACCAATTATCACATGCTGGATCTCACCTGGGATGGCCATGTGACCTGTTTTTCCATGTTCCACGGCTTCTGCGACGGCCAGGGCATCTATACTTTTCTGGAATCGGTGCTGTATCACTATTATTGCATGAAGGACGGCGTGGAATACGACCCCAACGGCATCCGCGCCGACAGCACCCCGGCATCGGAAGCGGAGACCTTCGAGCCCCTGTCAAAGCAGTACGAGCTCTCTCCCGATTTCACCATGCCGGACAGAGCGCAGCCGCCCACGCCCTACCACCTGCCGGAGATCGTCCGCAACGGCTCCAGCGAGGTGCTGGAGTACGGCTTCCGCCTGTCCTCCGAAGCGTTCATGCGGTTTGTGAAGGCCAACGGCACATCGCCGTCGGTTATGCTGTCCATGCTGGTGGGGGAGGCCATCCAGCGGCTGCATCCCGATGCCGACGCGCCGATATTCTCCATTATACCCGTGTCCATCCGGCGGCAGTTGGGGTGCGAGGAGACCTTCAAAAACTGCTCCAGCCGCGCCATGTTGCCCGTCAACGGCACGCCCCTGGACGCGCTGCCCTTCGCCCAGCGCGCCGCCCAGCTTAGGGCCATGCTGAAGCAGCAGATGGACGCGGATAAATTCCGCTCGACCTATAACATGCTGGGCCAGATGTTCCGCGGGCGCATGGAGCAGGCTACCGATTACCGGGAGGAGCTGAACAAGCCCGCCAGGTTCATGACGATCACCCATGATACCTTCTACATCGATTACATCGGCTCCATGCACAAAACCGGCTATTCCGATCAGATCACGGACGTGCGCTTCCTCTGCTCGCCCGCGGGAAAGGGTACCCTGCACCTGAACGTGATCGAGCACAACGGGGAATTCCGGATCACCTGCCTGGCCTGCAACGACGTTTCCGCCATCGCTGAGGCGCTGGATCAGGTGATGAGAGATCACGACCTGCCCATCCGGAGCCTCCCCGTACAGCGCTTCACCCTGCCGATGACCGCCTGGCGGGATGGCATCCTATAAAAGGAGATTGGCATATACGGAAATACTGCGCAATGTGGCATTGTCGCCGCCGCATTGAGCGGTATTTCCGTAAGTATATCTTTCCATTGACATAGATCGTTTTTTGAACGAGGTACGATATTGAATACTTTGCCTTTGCCCAGCCGAGTTTCAAATACATCACTCTTTTTTAGCTTTGATATGGTTGTACAGTCTGATAGAGAATGACGATCTGTTCGGATAAATCACGGATGGGATCTACGGACCTGAGGGAGGATCCTGGTTATGCGAGATTAAGCCATACCTGAAAGACGCTATGCCAGCGTTTTGCAAAGTGGTCTATTGCTCATATCATGGTCAGCCCTGAATGAGCCTGTAAATTGAGCATCCATTTGCGGCGGAGGTCGTTTACTCGGGTCACACGTCAAAATCGCGGTTAAGAATTTCGGAGGGGTTATGGAACTGAGCGTATTGACCATGGCGGACCGGGCGCGTGTCACGGCGCTGTTTTACGATGTGTTCACGAACGAACCATGGAACGACGATTGGAGCGACATGACGCAGCTGGACGCTTACATCACCGACCTGATCGGGCAACACAACTCCCTCGCCCTGGGGTTCTTCGACGGGGACCGAATGGTGGGCGTATCCATGGGCATCATCAAGCATTGGTACACGGGGACGGAGTACTGTATCGACGAATTCTGCATAGACCGACGGATGCAGGGACAGGGTATCGGCACCTTATTTATGCAGGAGATCGAGCAATACCTGGTGAAGCGGGATATCCGCAGGATCTTCTTGCAGACGGAGAGAACTGCTCCAGCCTATGGATTCTATTTGAACAGAGGCTTTCAGGAATTGACGGAGCATGTTTCGTTCGCAAAGCAGATTGAGGGCATGAAGCCTGAACATTAAGAGGAAATAGAAAATGAGGATCGGGTTGATCTCCATGCTCATTCGTACAGGAGGAAAGATTATGGCCGCGAAACAAAGGATCCGTTCTTTGATGTCGTCCTTACTGGTGACGGGAATGTGCTGCCTGTTGATGGAATTTGGCGGTGTGACAGTCGTACACGCTGCACAGGCCGAGGTACAGACGGATACCGGAAACAGCTGTAAAGCGGAGGAATATCTGTCGGCTTACTATAGTGTAGAGCCAGGTCAGGATATGACGTTGCAATATGTAAATGGGATGATTGAGGCGTTGGGCGGCAAGAAGATCGAAGGAGAGACTCTTTCTGATGGCGCCGTGGTGATGGCGGGTCTGAAGCTGGCCGAGCTGGATGAGCTTGCGCAGTCTTACATCAATGAGGCGGCCCCCGACAAGGCCTTCAGGGTACTTGAAGGGAGCGGCATCTCGACAGAGCCCGAGTATGCGCCTTATGTAGCCTGCGCAGTTGATCTGGAACTCTATGGGAAGGACCAGCCGTTCGATATAAAATCGTTCTTATACCAGTGTTTGGAAATCTCCGGAAGGGGTCGGCGCTATATCGGACGCGTCAGCGACGATGATCTGATGGAGGAGCTTCGCTCCAGGCTTGACGGCATGATCATCTTTGACAATGATGAGCTCAGCGAAGTGGGGTCAGCGTTGCTTCTGGAGGGAACGGTTACCGGCTTTGGAATCAAGTACTCCGGTTATGATGCGCATTTCCTGGATTCCTACACGCTCAAATACAGTCACAGTGATTACAGACATGCGGTTCAGCTGATTGGACTATTGCGCAGCGAAGGAATTGATGCGTATATTCAGGTTGAGCCAAAGGTTTCAGTATATGAATACAGGCTGGAGTGGGGCACGCCTGCGGGTAATTCGCCAACTTATGCGATTCAGCTGACAGAGCAAAACCGTTATCTGTGCTACAGCGTCGAGTACGATCTGATGATCGAATTTGATACGGCAGAGGACAAGGAAAGGTTCCACGGTCTGATCGAGGCTTACGCAAAGAAATATGACGACAGAGTCGGATCGTTCGGAAATGTTACGGCAAAGCTCCTGGCGGGATCCTGGTGGCAGCCGTTGTACAGCTCCACGACACCGATGCAGAACGGGGAATATCAGTCGATGATCGAAAACGTGATTTACGATAAGACCGGTATGTATTCCCTCCATACGTTTACACTACCGGAGGATGCTCCTGCCGTCGCCGAGGTTGTCGCACGGACTGCGCCGGAACTGAATATGAGTCCCATCGAAATCAACGTCAATCCGGCATTTGTCCGATATGTGACAGGACAGGATCATCAGTAAAACAGCCTCTTTGGCCATTTGTACTTTGTTTCTCATGGATTCATATCCAGTTTTCGAGCCCTGGATATGATGAT
>JAZTZK010000171.1:0-7946 GCA_045637485.1 Clostridia bacterium | reverse complement strand
CTGTATCTGGAGGAGCTGGCCCGAACCCCGGCGGCGGGAGATCCCCAGGGGCTGGCGGAAGCGGGTGCGGCAGGGGACGGGGGCGGGGCGGGGCGGGGTATTGGCGCGCTCGGCGCTTTCCTGTTTGGACGGCGTCGCCGGTTCGGGCGGGCGGCGTCGCAAGTCTGGGCCCTCGGGGCGCGTCGGCTTCCCCACAGGAGACGCCGCCTGACGGGGCGCAGGCTCCGGCGGGCGGGGACGCGCCGCCTCCGCGGGGGCGGCCCGCCTTTCCTTGCGGAACGATTTCAGGTCGAACCCCTCCGGGAAGGGGCCCATCCCTGCCTCGACGTACGGCTGGCTCCACTTCGAATCGGGGTCCACCCGCAGGTAGGCCGCCTCGCCCCCGGTCAGCACCAGCAGCGCGTCGACGCCCATATCCCGCAGCATGGCCAGCATCGTCAGCTCGTGGGCGGTGACGGCCTCGCCCACGTACATGAGCTTCGGCGCGTCGTCCCGGCCCAGCAGGGGCATCAGGCGCTCGAAGCGGTAGTACAGCCAGCACATCAGCTTGGTGTACAGGTTCCTGAGCACCGCCTCGGGCTTGCCCCTGCGCTGCAGCTCGCCGTACTGCCGGGCCAGCGCCTCGCCGAAGGCGCGGCGGTTGGCTTCGGACATGCGGGGCATCCAGCGGACGAGGGCGGCCTCGGCAAAGGCGGCGGTGGGCTCGAAGTCCGCGCCCAGCACCTGGTTCATGTAGCCAACCTGGCCCTCGTCGGGGTTGGGAATGCGGTTTTCGATGATGACGCCCCACTGGCGCGCCATCTCGTGAAAGCGCCAGACCCCCTCCCCCACCGAAGCCGACCAGCCGCACACCCGAACCATGTACGCGGCGGGAGCCGGTCGCCGGGACAGGGGCAGGGCGAAGTCGTCGATGCGGTTCAACGTCGATTGCTCAAGCATGGCGCTACCTCTGGTAGCGGGACATCTGCCCGCGGCTCATGACGAAGCCCAGCACCGTGCCCACCAGGCCGCCCACGATGTGGCCCATCTGGGAGATGTTGTCCGCCACGAATATGCCCTCGTAGACCTGCTGGCCGATGTACAGCACGGCCACCAGTATGAACGTCAGCGGTATGGTGCGGCCGTCGGTGCTGGTGATGGACGCCAGCAGCACCATGGCGAACACGATGCCGCTGGCCCCCAGCAGCGCCACGTTCGGGAAGAAGATCATGTTCACCACGGCGGTGGTGATTGCCGTCGCCAGCATGACGAATACGATGTTCTTCGTGCCGTACTTCTCCTCCAGCATCGGGCCCAGCACCAGCAGCAGCATCATGTTGTTCAGCAGGTGGCCCCAGTCCGCGTGCCCCAGCACGTGGGTCACGCAGCGCAGCCAGGTCAGCGGGTTGAGCAGACTGCTGCGATAGGTGCTGAACAGCGCGCGGTTGCTCGCCCCGTGGGTCAGCATGTTCAGCACCTGCACCACCACGCAGGCCAGCGCGAAGGTGAGTATCGCCGGGGCGTTGAAGGTGATCCTCAGTTTGGAACGATTGTTGGTCATAGGCAGCTCCTTTGGATAATTAGGAATGAGGAATTCTGGAAGAAATCCTGTCGGATTTCTTTTAATATAAACAGGATAAGCGGCGTTTCCGCGATTCCCTGACACCTCTAATCAAAACAAATCCGGAGGATTTGTACCATCATTCCTCATTCCTCATTCCTCATTCCTCATTGAACCAATCCTGGCTCTCATTCGCAAACGGGGACAGGTCGCCCTGTCCCCGTTTGCTGTCAATCGTCAGACGTTCACGCCGTAGTTCTTGCACAGGGCGTAGAGGCCGCCCTGGTAGCCGGCGCCGACGGCGTTGAAGCGCCAATCGCCGCCGCTGCGGTAGATCTCGCAGACCACCAGCGCGGTTTCGATGGAGAAATCCTCGCCGAGGTCGTAGCGCAGCTCCTCGATGCCCACGGTGTCCTGCTCGCCGGCGCGGCGGGCGACGCGCACGTAGGCGTTGGAGACCTGGCCGAAGTTTTGGCGGCGCTCCTGGGCCTCGTAGATGGTCACGGTGATGGCGATCTTCTCCACGTCGGCGGGCACCTTGGTGAAGTCGATGAACAGCGTCTCGTCGTCGCCGCCGGATCCGCCCGCCAGGCTGTCGCCGGTGTGGGTCACGGCCCCGCTGGGGTCCTGAAGGTTGCCGTAGAATACGAAATCCTCGTCCTTGCGCACCTTGCCGTTGGCGCCCAGCAGGAAGGCCGAGGCGTCCAGGTCAAAGTCATAGCCGCCGCTGTAGCGATTGGTATCCCAGCCCAGGCCCACGAGCGCCAGCTTCACGCCCTTGTTCAGGCTGACCTTTTGGCCTTTGGAAAGATTGATTGCCATGCTTGTTCCTCCTTTGCATTGACGGTTCAGCGGTACAGGTCCACCAGGCTGGACAGTCGGCTGGCCTCGGCCACGCCCTGTCCGATGGCGTTGAACTTCCACTCGCCGCCCCTGCGATAGATCTCGCCCACCACCAGGCCGGTCATGCCGGTGTAATCCTCGGTGAGGTTGAAGCGGCAGATTTCGGTGTTGCCGCCCAGGTCCACCAGGCGGATGAATGCGTTTCGGATCATGCCGAAGTGCTGCCGGCGCACGCCGGCGTCGTAGATGTTCACCACGAACACCAGCCGGGCGATTCCGGGCGGGATCAGGGACAGGTCCACGGTGATCTGTTCGTCGTCGCCCTCGCCGCCGCCGGTGAGGTTGTCGCCCGCGTGCACGATCGCCCCGCTGGAATGGCGGAGGTTGCCGAAGTACACGCAGCAGCCGTTGATGTCCTGGCTGACGGTCCTGCCGTCCTCGCCGCAGAGGATCACCGAGGCGTCGCAGTCGATGTCCCTCGGCTTCGGCGCGAACAGGCCGTGCTTGCGGGGAGCCTCGTCCCAGCCCAGGCCTACGCGGACCTTTTTCAGCCCGCTTCCGGGCTTGACCAGGCTGATCTTCTCACCCTTCTTCAGGTTGACAGACATGTTATCCACCTCCCCGGGTCGATGGTCGGGCGCGTCACACGTTCACGCCGTAGTTGCGGCAGAGGGCCTCCAGGCCGCCCTGGTAGCCGCTGCCGATGGCGTTGAAGCGCCATTCGCCGTCCTTGCGGTAGATCTCGCCCACCACCAGCGCCGTCTCGATGGAGAAGTCCTCTTCCAGGTCATAGCGCACAAGCTCCTTGCCGGTGGCGTCGTCCACGATGCGCACATAGGCGTTGTTCACCTGGCCGAAGTTCTGGCGGCGCACGTCGGCATCGTAGATGGTGACGGTGAAGTCCACCCTGTCGATGTTGGCGGGGATCAGGGTCAGGTCCACGAAGATCTGCTCGTCGTCGCCCTCCCCCGCGCCGGTGCGGTTGTCGCCGCCGTAGGTCACGCCGCCGGAGGCGTGGTTCGCGTTGCCGTAGAATATGAAGTCGGCGTCGCCGGGCACCTTGCCGTTGGCCCCAAGCAGGAAGGCCGAGGCGTCCAGGTCGAAATCATAGCCGCCGTCGTAGCGGTTCACGTCCCAGCCCAGGCCCACGGTGATCTTCCGCAGGCTGGGGTTGTCCTTGGTCAGGCTCACCTTTTGGCCCTTGGTCAGGTTGACTGCCATATAGTTTCCTCCTTTGCTTGCACGGTACGGTTGGATCCGTGGCGGCAGGTTGCCGCGCTACGGTATGCTTTACTACTTGTTCATGAGCACCTTGCGGACCACGTCGATGGGGATCACCAGGAAGGCGATCACCGCGCAGACCAGCCAGGTGGTGGCCGTCAGGGCGTGCACGTTCAGCACTTGGCCGCCGACGGTGACGAATATGAACTGGGCCAGGAAGATCACGCCCATGACGATCAGGAAGTTGCGGTTGCGGCCGATGTTCTCAAACACATTGGTGTGCTCGGTGCGGGCGTTGAAGCCGTTGAAGGTGATGGCCATCATGAAGGTGGCGAACACCGCGGAGTTCAGCACGATGCTCAGCGGGTCCACGCCGGGATAGGCCGCGGCGCTCACGCCGATCAGGTTCTGGATGGCGGGCACGAAGCGGATGCACAGGCAGGCGGCGGTGATGTACAGCGCCGAGATGACCACCTCGATCAGCATGCCCTTCGACACGATGGAGGCGTCCCTGGGGATGGGCTTCTCCTTCATGTACTCCTTCAGCGCCGGCTCGGAGCCAAAGGCGATGGCGGCCAGGGTATCCATGGCCAGGTTGATCAGCAGCAGCTGCACGACGGTGAGGATCTGGTTCTCGCCGAAGAACGGGGCCAGGAAGCAGGTCAGCACCGCGGCCACGTTGACGGTCAGCTGGAAGATCAGGAACTTGCGGATGCTCTTGAACATCGTGCGGCCGTAGAGTATGGCCTTGTCGATGGAAGTGAAGTTGTCGTCGAGGATCGTGATGTCGCCGGCCTCCTTGGCCACCTCGGTGCCGGAGCCCATGGCGAAGCCCACGTCGGCCTTCTTCAGGGCGGGCGAGTCGTTCACGCCGTCGCCGGTCATGCCCACCACCAGGTTCAGCTCCTGGGCGATGCGCACCAGGCGGCTCTTGTCGGTGGGCAGGGCGCGGGCCACCACCCGCAGGTTGGGCAGGATCCGCTTCAGCTCGTCGTCGCTCTTCTGGGCCATCTCGGCGGAGGTCATGGCCACGTCGCTGGTCTCGCGCAGCAGGCCGGCCTCGCGGGCGATGGCCACGGCGGTCTCCTTGCGGTCGCCGGTGACCATGACCACCTGGATGCCCGCGTCCTGGACCTCCCGGATAGCGGGGATGACCTCCTTGCGCACGTTGTCGCGGATGGACAGCACGCACACCAGGGTCAGGTCGTTGCCGTCGGGGTCGCCCTCGGTCTTCGCCACGCCCAGCAGGCGCATCGAGCGGCCCGCCTGGGCGTCCATGTAGGTCAGCAGCGCGGACTGGGTTTCGTGATCCAGGGGCCGCACCGCGCCGGTCTCGTCGATGTAGTAGTCACAGCGGTCGAGTATGCGCTCCGGCGCGCCCTTGATGTAGGTGACGCTCTTGCCGCCCCGGGTGACGGTCACGTCGGACATCTTCTTGGTGGAGTTGAAGGGGTTGAAGGAGATGACCTCCTCCTTGCTCATGTTGTTGACCGCGCCCTCGCCCACCAGGAAGGCCATCATGGCCCGGTCCGTGCTGTTGCCGCCCAGTATCTCGTTGCCGGAGACGGTGGCGGAGTTGTTGATGCCGATGCCGGTAACCAGGTCCGTCTGCACGGCGGGGGGCAGCTCGCCCAGCTTCGTGAAGATGCGCTGGTTGCCGGTGGCCAGCTCCACCACGGACAGGCGGCCCTCGGTGATGGTGCCGGTCTTGTCGGTGAACAGCACCGACAGGCTGCCGGCGGTCTCCAGGCCGTTGATCTTGCGCACCAGCACGTTGTCCTTGATCATGCGGATGCTCTGGAAGGACAGCAGTATGCTGGTGAGCATTGGCAGGCCCTCGGGCACCGCGCAGATGATGATGGTGACGGCCACGGTCACCGCCTCGATGATCAGCGTGGCCCAGCTGGCGAAGGTGGGCTCCACCTTGCCGCCGATGACGTTCACGAGGATCACGCCGATGATGATGGCGATGGCGCCGATGTAGCCGAAGGTGGAGATCTGCTTGGCCAGCTTGGCCAGCTTCACCTGCAGCGGCGTCTGGCGGGTGTCCTCCTGGACCTCCAGGGCCAGCTCGCCAAACAGGGTCTTGTCGCCGACGACCTTGACCTCCATGTAGCCCTCGCCGCCGCAGACCACGGTGCCGCGGTAGGCGTAGTGGGTGTTCAGCAGGTCCTTGATCTCATAGGCCTCGCCGTCGGGGTTGGGGCGCTTGGGGGCCTCCTCGGTCTCGCCGTTCAGCGCGGCCTGGTCCACCATGATCTCGCCCTCGACGACCTCGCCGTCGGCGGGCAGCTTGTCGCCGGCCTGGAGGTAGACGATGTCGCCCACCACCACCTCGGACACGTGTATCTCGTGCAGCTGGCCGTCGCGCAGCACCTTGGTCTTTTCCTTGATCTCCTCCTCGGCCTTCAGCAGGCTGGCCTTGCCCTCCTGGCTGTGCTCGGAGAAGGAGGCCACGCCGTTGGCCAGCAGTATGGCGATCAGCACGCACACCGGCTCGTACCACTCGGCCTTGTGCATCAGCCACAGCACCACCTGCACGGCCAGGGCCACCAGCAGGATCATGATCATCGGATCCTTGAAGCCCTCGAGTATCTTCTTCCACAGCGGATCCGGCGGTATCTGGGTCAGCGCGTTGGAGCCGTATTTGTTGCGGCTCTCCTCCACCTGCTTTTGGGTCAGGCCGGTCAGTTTCATATCAGTCAGCCTCCATTTTCTCGCCTCTGTCGGCGATCGTCGTCGTTTGCGTTGTGACATTGTTCATTATAAACGCTGGACGCGCAAAAAGCAATACCGGGGTTCCAAATTGTCAGCGGGAAAGGACGAAAACCTTTATTGGAAAGATGAAGGCGCCAACAGATCAGAATT
This sequence comes from Clostridia bacterium, assembly GCA_045637485.1. Lineage (GTDB taxonomy): Bacteria > Bacillota > Clostridia > Christensenellales > Aristaeellaceae > UBA2862. The sequence goes on along the minus strand of JAZTZK010000171.1, from coordinate 1,474 downwards.
CATTGACACATGGCGACCGCGGATATATAATCATACTGGAAGAGGCCATCAATCAACGACGGGAGGTTTATACAATATGAAGCAACTGACGCTAAAGCTGCTGGCGCTGTGCATGGCGCTGGCGATACTGGGCGGCATGGCCGCCGTGGCGGAGCCGGAGATCGTTGATGACGCGCCCGGCGGAGCCTTTGACCTGCCCGGGGCGGACATCGACCTGCCCGGGATCGGGGAATTCGACCTGGCGCCCAATGACATCGTAACGGCGGACATCACCACGGAGGACGACGCCCCCGCCGCGCCCAACGGCATCGTGGACAGCGGCTCGTGCGGCCCGAACGTCACCTGGACGCTGGACAGCGACGGCACGCTGACCCTGTCCGGCAGCGGGGACATGGACGGCTACTTCTCCTTCTGGGAGGTCAACATGGGCATAGGCATCCGCCGCGCCGTGGTGAAGGAGGGCATCACCTCACTGGCCCTCAATACCTTCAACGGCTGCGACTGGCTGGCGAGCGTCTCGCTGCCGGACAGCCTGCAGAACATCTACGGCGCCGCCTTCATGGACTGCACGATGCTCACCCGGGTCGACATTCCCTATGGCGTGCCCTGGGTCTCCGGCTACTGCTTCGCAGGCTGCTCCAGCCTGGCGCGGGTGACGATTCCCGAATCGGTGACGGAGGTCGTCGACCACGCCTTCGACAGGTGCCCGAAGCTGACCATCTACGGCTACGACAATAGCTACATCCAGACCTACGCCCGGGAAAACGATATCCCCTTCGTCTCCCTCGGCCCGGCGCCCGAGAGGCCGTCCAAGACACGGACCAGCCTGGCGAACTGCAGCATCAAGGTCAAGGACCAGGTGTACAGCGGCAAGGCGAAGAAGCCCGCGGTGACCGTGAAGCTGGACGGGAAGACGCTGGCCAGGGGGACGGACTACACCGTCAGGTACTCCGGCAACAAGGCCATCGGCACGGCCACCGTGAAGGTCACCGGCGTGGGCAATTATAAAGGCGCCGCGAAGGCCACCTTCAAAATCAACCCGAAGGCAGTGAGCGGCCTGAAGCTGACCGCCGGCAAGGGCCTGATCAACGCAAGCTGGAAGAAGGCCCCCGGCGGGGTCGGCGGCTACCAGCTGCAATACGGCCTGAAGAAGAGCTTCAAGGGCGCGAAGAAGGTGACGGTAAAGAAGGCCGCCACCGTGAAGAAGGCGCTGAAGGGCCTGAAGTCCGGCACGACCTATTACGTACGAATCCGCGCCTGGAAGAAGGTAAGCGGAAAGACCTACTGGTCCGCCTGGTCCGCCGCGAAGAAGGCGAAGGTGAAGTGACAAAAACTGATTTGTCGAGCTCTGCTCGACAAATCAGAATTAAGGGTTTAGGTATTAGGGGGCAGGGGTTAGGGATGGTGCAAATCCCTCCGGGATTTGTTTTGATTCAATGGAAACGACAGAGGTTTCTATGCTACGCAAGCTTTT
>JAZTZK010000170.1:0-5993 GCA_045637485.1 Clostridia bacterium | reverse complement strand
GATGGGAATGCGTGTGGCGGCGTAGACGCCGCCGCTACATGATCTCCCCCCCCAAATCCGTATTTACCTTCCCCAATTCTCCAACGCCCGCTTCAAATACTGCCCCGTGAAGCTCGCTTCGCATTCGGCCACTTCCTCCGGCGTGCCGGTGACGACCACGCTGCCGCCGCCGTCGCCGCCCTCGGGGCCGAGGTCTACGATGTAGTCGGCGGTCTTGATCACGTCCAGGTTGTGCTCGATCACCACCACGGTGTTGCCGGACTCGGCCAGGCGGTCCAGCACCTGGATCAGCCGCTCCACGTCGGCCACATGCAGGCCGGTGGTGGGCTCGTCAAGCACGTAGATCGTGCGGCCCGTGGCCTGGCGCGACAGCTCCGTGGCCAGCTTGACCCGCTGGGCCTCGCCGCCGGAGAGGGTGGTGGCGGGCTGGCCCAGCTTCACATAGCCCAGGCCCACGTCCCGCATGGTTTCCAGCTTGCGGGCGATCTTCTGGATGGGGCGGAAGAACTCCAGCGCCTCGTCCACGGTCATCTCCAGCACCTCGTAGATGTTCCTGCCCTTGTAGCGCACCTCCAGCGTCTCCCGGTTGTAGCGGCGGCCCTTGCACACCTCGCAGGGCACATAGACGTCGGAGAGGAAGTGCATCTCGATCTTGATGATGCCGTCGCCGCTGCAGGCTTCGCAGCGCCCGCCTTTCACGTTGAAGCTGAAGCGGTTGGGCCTGTAGCCCCGGGCCTTGGCGTCCGGCGTGGCGGCGAACACGTCGCGGATCATGTCGAACAGGCCGGTATAGGTAGCGGGATTGGAGCGCGGCGTGCGGCCGATGGGGCTCTGGTCGATGGCGATGATCTTGTTCAGCTGCTCCACGCCGTCGATGCCGTCGTGGGTCCCTGCCCGCTGGCGGCTGCGGTTCAGCGTCCGTGACAGCGACTTGTACAGTATCTCGTTCACCAGCGAAGACTTGCCGCTGCCGGATACGCCTGTGACGCAGGTGATGACGCCCAGGGGCAGCTTCACGTCGATGTCTTTGAGGTTGTTGACCCTGGCCCCGCGTATGGTCAGCCAGCCCGAGGGCTCCCGGCGCGTGGCGGGGATGGGGACAAACTTCTTTCCGGACAGGTACTGACCGGTGAGGGAGGCGGGGTTGGCCATGATCTGTTCCGGCGTGCCCTCGGCCACGAGCTCGCCGCCATGGATGCCCGCGCCGGGGCCTACATCCACGATCCAGTCTGCGTCCAGCATGGTCTCCTCGTCGTGCTCCACGACGATCAGCGTGTTGCCCAGGTCCCGAAGGCCCTTCAGGCTGTTCAGCAGGCGCCGGTTGTCCCGCTGGTGCAGGCCGATGGAGGGCTCGTCCAGTATGTACAGCACCCCCACCAGCCCGCTGCCGATCTGGGTGGCCAGCCGTATGCGCTGGGCCTCGCCGCCGGACAGCGTGCCCGCGCTGCGCGACAGGGTCAGGTAGCCCAAACCGACGTCGGTCAAGAAGCCCAGCCGCGACTGGATTTCCTTCAGAATTTGATGGGCGATGATTCGCTCCCGCTCGGTCAGGGCCAGGCCGTCGAAGAAGGCCCGGCAATCCCGCACGGACAGGTCTGAGAGCTCGGCGATGTTGCGATCCTTGATGGTCACCGCCAGCGATTCCCGCTTCAGGCGCTTGCCGGCGCAGTCCGGGCAGGGCACCTGGCTCATATAGCCCTCGTAGAGCGACTTCATGGCGTCGGAGTTGGTCTCACGATACCGGCGCTCCAGGTTGGTGACGATGCCCTCGAAGGGCGCGAAGAAGGTCCCGCCGCCGTCGCCCCGGGTGTAGTGGATGCGCACCTTTTCGCCGTCGGTGCCGTAGAGCAGTATGTGGAGGGCGCGCTCGGGCAGGTCCTTCACCGGCGTGTCCAGCGAAAAACCGTACTGCTCGGACAGCGCGGTCAGGTAGGTATGGGCCATGGAGTCGAACTCGCCGCTGTTCCAGCCGGAGACCTGTATGGCCCCCTGATTCAGAGACAGACTTCGGTCGGGCATGACGATGGCCGGGTCTATTTTCATCAGCACGCCCAGGCCGGAGCAGGTGGGGCACGCGCCGTAGGGATTGTTGAAGGAGAACATGCGGGGCGTCAGCTCGCCGATGGAGATGCCGCAATCCGGACAGGCGTAGTTCTGGCTGAAAAGCGTGTCCTCGCTGCCGGAGTGGTCCGCATTGATGACGGAGGCGATCACCAGCCCCTCCGCCAGCTTCATCGCGGTCTCCAGCGAGTCGGTCAGCCGCTGCTGGATGTCCGGGCGCACGACCAGGCGGTCGATCACGATTTCCACCGTGTGCTTCCTGTTCTTGTCAAGCTTCGGCGGGTCGGACAGCTCGCACAGCGCGCCGTCGATGCGGGCGCGGACGTAGCCCTGCTTGGTCATGTCCTCCAGCAGCTTGACGAACTCGCCCTTTCGCCCCCGCACCACCGGGGCCAGTATCATCAGCCTCGTGCGCTCGGGCAGGGCCATGATCTGGTCCACGATCTGGTCCACGGTCTGCTGTTGGATGGGCTTGCCGCACTTGGGGCAGTGGGGCACGCCGATGCGGGCGTACATCAGGCGCAGGTAGTCGTGGATCTCCGTTACCGTGCCCACCGTGGAACGGGGGTTGCGGCTGGTGGTCTTCTGGTCAATGGAGATGGCGGGGGAGAGGCCTTCGATGTAGTCCACATCCGGCTTTTCCATCTGTCCCAGGAACTGACGGGCGTAGCTGGAGAGCGATTCTACATAGCGCCGCTGGCCTTCGGCATAGATGGTGTCGAAGGCCAGACTGCTCTTGCCGCTGCCGGACAGGCCGGTCATCACGATCAGCCTGTTGCGGGGAATGACGAGGTTGACGTTTTTGAGATTGTGCTCCCGCGCGCCCTTGATGATGATCTCGTTGATGTTCAATGCTGCTTACCTCATATAGGCTCCTGTTCGAAGCGTCCTTTACTCATCCGCATATGCGATGCCGTCCAGCTGGAACAGCAGCCCTTCCGCGCCGCCCACATGGGCAAATTCGGTCTGTATGGACTTGCGCACCGGGTATTTGCCGTGAAAGCGCGCCTTGATGACCTTTTCCATGATGGGAATGTTCCAGACGTCCCGGAACAGACAGTCCATCTGCACCACGTTTTCAAGCGTCAGGCCCACCATGGCCAATCGCTTTTCCATCTCGTCGATGGCCCCGTTGATCTGCGCCTCAATGCCCTGTCCCACGTTGCCGGCGCAGTAATTGAGGAAAACCAGGTTTCCCGCCTTGATGACGCCGGAATGGGCCCATTCCTCGTTGATGTCGTATCTTTCAATTGCGCTCATGCCTCTGTCTCCTCCTCAAGCGCCTCAATATAAAAGCTGACGGGGCGGAAACCGTCGTTGCAGGAGATCATGGCGGACTTCGGGTCCTTCATCCAGCCGTCATAGAAGTTTTGGCCGCCGTGGGCCAGCGTCATCACGAAGGGGGAGAGGGTCTCCCAGGCGCTGTCGCACATGCCCTCGGGCTTCGCCCAGCCGTTACAGGTGAAGGTGCGCCCCTCCCACATGCCGCAGGCGTGCTCGATGGGGTTCTCATACTGCCGCATTAAATCGTCGTAGCGCGCCATGCGCGCGACGGTAATCCTGACCTTTTTCATGTTGCCTCCGCTTTCTGTTTACAATCCCAGCTCTCTGTAGATCCTTCCTATGAAGCCGGATTTGTGCTCGATGTAGCCTTCGATATCATACGGATGGAGCGAAGCGCCCTCTTCCTTGACGCGGCTGTATTCGCGCGCCGCGTCGGGATGGGCGCGCAGGTAATCCCTGAAGGCGAGGTGCCGCTTCAGCTCCGGGGAATTCTGTGGGCACACGTATAGGTGGTGCTTTTGAAGGTGCGGCTTGCCGTCGTATGCAAAGGCCTCTCGACCTACGATGCCGAGATCGCCTTCATGGCGATAACCGATGGCCTTCAATGCGAGCTTTACCGCGCCGAATACGGAATAATTCCTGATGACGACGTCGATGTCGATGATCGGTTTTGCGGACAGCCCTGGCACGGCGGTGCTGCCCACATGCTCGATACCAAGGGCCAGTTCGCCAAGGGCCTGCCGGATTTCGGATGCTATATCGGAAAAGTCCTGCGCCCAGCGCTCGTCATGGGGCATGACGATGACATGTCTTGTAACCATTCGCATTGCACCTCGCAAAAGTACGGCCGATTATCCCGGATTCCGGTGCGTCATCTTCTCCCTGCGCCTGCGCTTCTGTCGCGACTGTTCCCCGCTGGTCATGACCTTCTCGCCCTTCAGGGCCAGCATCTGGTCGCGCAGCTGGGCGGCCTTTTCGAAGTCCAGGTTGTTGGCGGCCTGGAGCATCAGCTCCTCCAGCCGTTCGATGGCCATGCGCTTCTCCTCCTCGTCCATGCCGGAGGCGGCGCCTGAGTCGTCGGGCTTGCGGGTGACCTCCATGAGTTCGCGAATGGCGGTGCGGACGGTCTGGGGTTCAATATTGTTTTCCTCGTTGTATTTCTGCTGGATCTCCCGGCGGCGGTTGGTCTCGCTGATGGCCCGCTGCATGGAATCGGTGATGGCGTCGGCATACATGATCACTCGCCCGTCCACGTTTCGGGCCGCGCGGCCGATGGTCTGGATCAGGCTGGTCTCGCTGCGCAGGAAGCCCTCCTTGTCCGCGTCGAGGATGCAGACGGGGCTGACCTCCGGCATGTCCAGGCCCTCGCGCAGCAGGTTGATGCCCACCAGCACGTCAAACTCCCCGCTGCGCAGCCCGTGAATCAGCTTGATGCGCTCCAGCGTCTCCACGTCCGAGTGCAGGTATTCCACCCGTATGTCCATCTCCCGCAGGTACTGGGTCAGGCTCTCGGCCATCTTTTTGGTCAGCGTGGTCACCAGCACGCGCCCGCCCGCCTCTGTGACGGTGCGCAGCTCGCCCAGCAGGTCGTCCACCTGGCCGGTGGCGGGACGCACGATGATCTCCGGGTCGATCAGGCCCGTGGGCCGTATGATCTGCTCCACCACCTGCTCGGCCCGTTCCATCTCGTAGGGGCCGGGGGTCGCGGAGACGTAGATGGTCTGGCCCGCCCGTTCCTCGAACTCGTGGAACTTCAGGGGTCGGTTGTCGTAGGCGGCGGGCAGGCGGAAGCCGTAGTCCACCAGCGTGCGCTTGCGGGCGAAATCGCCGTTGTACATCGCGCGGATCTGGGGCACGGTCACGTGGGCCTCGTCGATAAAAATCAGGAAGTCCTTGGGGAAGTAGTCCATCAGCGTGAAGGGGGCCTCCCCGGGCTGGCGGCCGTCGAAGTAGCGGGAATAGTTCTCGATGCCGCTGCAATAGCCGATCTCCCGCATCATCTCGATGTCGTAGTGCACCCGCTGCTCCAGCCGCTGGGCCTCCAGAAGACGCTCGTTGTCCCTGAAGTCCTTCAGCCGCAGGACCAGGTCCGCCTCGATCTGCTCAATGCACCGGTCCAGCTTGTCCTTGCTGGTGGCGTAGTGGGACGCGGGGAAGATCAGCACGTGGTTCATCAGCCGAAGCACCTTGCCGGTGACCATATCGATCTCGCTGATGCGCTCGATCTCATCCCCAAAGAACTCAACTCGCACGCCCCGCTTTTCCGACGCCGCGGGGATGATCTCGATCACCTCGCCCCGCACGCGGAAGGTGCCGCGCTCGGGCTCAAAGTCGTTGCGGGTGAACTGTATGTCCACGAGGCGGCGGATCAGGTCGTCCCGCTCGATCTCCATGCCCTCCCGCAGGGATACCGACAGCCCCTCGTATTCCTCCGGGTCGCCCAGGCCGTAGATGCAGCTGACCGAGGCTACGATCACCACGTCCCGCCGCTCCGCCAGCCAGGAGGTGGCGCTGTGGCGCATGCGGTCGATCTCGTCGTTGATCGAGGAATCCTTCTCGATGAAGGTATCCGTGGAGGGGATGTAGGCCTCCGGCTGGTAGTAGTCGTAATAGGATACGAAGTAGCCCACGGCGTTCTCCGGGAAGAA
>JAZTZK010000169.1:0-7889 GCA_045637485.1 Clostridia bacterium | reverse complement strand
AGCCCTTCCTGGAGCAACACCGAGCGGAGGTGAAGAACATGCTGCTGACCGAATACAACGAGGTTGAAACCCTGGAGATGTTCAAGAGAGATTATTTGGCGGAGGGCAGGGCTGAAGGAAGAGCCGAGGGCAGAGCCGAGGGCAGGGCCGAGGGCAGGGCCGAGGGCAGAGCCGAGGGCAGGGCCGAGGGCAGAGCCGAGGGCAGGGCCGAGGGCAGAGCCGAGGGCAGAGTCGAGGGAAGGGCCGAGGGTGAAGAACGCGAACGCCTCAACACCATTCACAAGCTCATGAGATCGCTGAATATGACCGCCCTGCAGGCCATGAATGTTTTGAAGATACCGTCTTCAGAACAGGAGAAATACCTGGACAGAATTTGAGCTTCGTACAGACCCCGACAGCTTTCTGATCTGACTCTTCCCGGAGCTACACCGAGCCATGGTTAAGAACATGCTGGTGACCGAGCGAAGGGCGGCATGCGCGATTCATTTCGCACATGCCGCCCTTCGTTTTTTTCAAATGCTATGCGTGGGCCAGTATCGACGCGGGGGTCTTTTTCTCCATTTCCTCCTCGAGCACGCGGTACGCCACCTTGCCCACCAGGGTCTTGGGCAGGTCTTCGCGGAACTCGATGTCGTAGGGCATGGCATATTTGGCCACATGCTTCCGGCAGTAGTCCATCAGCATCTCGCGGGTGGCGTCGGAGGGCTCGTAGCCGGGCTTGAGCACCACAAACGCCTTGACCTTCTGCATCTTGTAGGGGTCGCGCACGCCGATAACGCAGCTCATGTGCACGGCCTCGTGGGCGTCGAGTATGTTCTCGATCTGGGAGGGATAGACGTTGTAGCCGCTGGTGATGATCATGCGCTTGATGCGCTGGCGGAAGTAGATGAAGCCCTCTTCGTCCATGACGCCCAGGTCGCCGGTGTGGATCCAGGTCATGCCGTCGGCGTGGACGCGGCGGGTCTGGGCGGTCTCCTGGGGATGCTTCACGTATTCCAGCATCACGGTGGGGCCGGCCAGGCAGATCTCGCCCTCCTCGCCGTAGGGCACCTCGTCCTCGGTGCCCACCCTGACGATCTTGTAATAGGTGTCCGGGAAGGGGATGCCGATGGAGCCCTCCTTGGCCTTGGTCAGCGGGGTCAGGCAGGACGCGGTGACGCACTCGGTGGTGCCGTAGCCCTCCCGGATCTCGATGGTGGCCTTGTGGTCCTTCAGGAACTTGTCGAAGCGCTTTTTCAGCTCCGTGGGCAGGCTGTCGCCGCCGGAGAACACGCCCTTCAGGCAGGACAGGTCCAAGTCGTCCAGGTTCGGTATGCGCAGCAACGCCTCGTACAGCGTGGGCACGCCGGCGATCAGGTTCGGCTTGTACTTGCGCAGCAACTCGGCGTAGGTCTGGGGCGTGAACCGGGGCACCAGTATGCAAGAGGCACCGTTGGCCAGCATCGAGTGGATGCTGACGCCCAGGCCGAAGCCGTGGAACATGGGCATGATGGACAGCATCGTGTCGCCCGGGTTGCAGAAGGGGTTGGCGGCGATGATCTGCTGGGCCAGGGCGTTGAAGTTCAGGTTGGACAGCAGTATGCCCTTGGTGATGCCGGTGGTGCCGCCACTGTAGAGTATGACCGCCGGATCGTTTGCCTTGCGGGGCACCCGGGGGTCGCCGGTGAAATCCTTGCCCGCGGCAATGAAGTCCTTCCACAGCACCACGTTCGCGCCCTTGGGCACCTTGGGCACCTTGCGGCCCTGGGTCAGCGCGTAGCCCAACTTCTTGAGCGGGGAAAGGGCGTCCTTCACGGTGGCGATGATCAGGTGCTTCAGGCAGGGCGTATGCCTGCGGATGGCGGCGAACTTGCCGTAGAACTGGTCCAGCGTCAGCGCGGCCACGGATTCGGAATCGTTCAGATAGAACTCGATCTCGCCCTCGGCGGACAGCGGATGGACCATGTTGGCGATGGCGCCCACCATGTTCACCGCGTAGAACATCATCACGGTCTGGGGGGCGTTGGGCATGCAGATGGTGACCTTGTCGCCCTCCCTGATGCCCAGCTGGCGCAGGGCCCTCGCGCAGGCGTGGATCTGCTCCACCAGCTTCGGATAGCTGACGTAGCTGCCCATGAACTCATAGGCCTTGACGTTGGGGTACTTGACCCCCATCTTCTCCACGGCCTCGATCATCGTGCCCTGGAAATAGTCCAGGTGCATCGGCACATCGCCCATGAAGGGCGCCCAGGGTGTCCTCACAGCGTTTTCCATATCAGTAGTCAACCTCCTCGTTGGCGGGGCGATCCAATAGCTCCGGATTTTCAATCAGCTTCTTCAGGAGGCGCACGGTCTTGGCGTAGTAGTAGCCGTCGGCGATGCGCTCATCCAGCGTGATGCCCACGTCCAGCATCGTGCGCATTTCAAAGGTGCCGTCCTCGTGGAAGACGGGCTTGCGTGCCTTTTCGCCGATCACCACGAACACAGAAGTGGTGCCCCAGTTGCTCAGGTGGTGATAGCCGGCGTTCAGCTTGATGCTGCCCAGGTTGGTCAGGAACACCGAAGCGTAGTTGGGATCGGCCTTGATCAGGTCGTAGGGCACCTTGCCGTAGAAGTCCAGCCTGTGCAGTATGAATATGACGATGCGCATCAGCCACCGGGGCAGGCGGGTGAACATCTTCATGCCCTTGGTGGAGTTGTCCAGCTTGTCCGATCGGCACTCGAAGATCTCCTCCATAATGCGCCCGTGCAGGCTGTCGATGGTGGTCTCGGGCGGGAACTTGATGAAGGCCAGGCCCTCGTCGGCATTGTCCCGGAACTGCTTCTTCACCACGAAGCCCAGGCTCAAATCGTCCCTCTGGTACAGCCGGCAGCCCTTGATGAAGCGGTTCATCTGGGGCCGCAGCGTGAAGGTCTTCACGACCGCGGCGCAAACCGCGTGAAAGATGGTATATCGATGGGCCTTGTCCAGGTTCGCGTTCTTCTTCTCCAGAAAGGCCTCCAGGTTTGTCAGGTCAAATTCCTCTCGGATAAAGGCCTCGTTGTCGGCCCGATTCGGGTACAGATAGGGCATAAACCAGTGCATCGGATCGATGTCCCGCACCAGCGTCGCGTCGAAGCGATCCCCCATCCGCTTCTCCTGCGTGGCCATTCGTCAATCCCCCCTCGACGTCATGCATTATATGCCGGACGCCGCGCGACCGGCTTTTTTCAAGTATAATCAGTTTATTTTATCACAGTTGCGTCAAGATTTCCAGCGTATGGCAACCTGTTTCGAAAAAATCAACGCGTACAGCGTCGAAAATAACCAGAGTTTAATATCATGCAGTTATCAGCTTTATGTGACGCATTTTCATATCTGATGACGCGGTTTTAAAAACCAGTTCACGCCGCCTTGCGATATACGGATTTTGGTGATATTATAGAAATACAACCTCTGATCTGTCGCGTTGATGCTCGATGAATCAGAAGTTACCATTCAACGGAGGTACATCCATGAAACTGATGATCGCGTCTGACATTCACGGGTCGGCGGTGTGGTACGAGCGGCTGCTGGAGGCGTGGCAGCGGGAGTCGCCGGAGCGCCTGGTGCTGCTGGGCGACCTGCTGTACCACGGCCCCCGCAACGACCTGCCGGAGGGCTACGCCCCCAAGGCGGTGGTCCCCATGCTGAATGAGATCGCGCCCCACCTGCTGTGCGTGCGGGGCAACTGCGAGGCTGAGGTGGACCAGATGGTGCTGTCCTTCCCGGTGATGGCGGACTACGCGGCGCTGCTGGTGGACGGGCACGCCGTTTACGCCACCCACGGCCACGTCTGGAACGCGGGCAATCCCCCGCCGCTGCAGGCCGGGGACATACTGCTCTTCGGCCACACCCACATTCCCTGCTTCGGACGCAGCGGGAACTTCACCTTCGTCAACCCCGGCTCGGTGTCCATCCCAAAGCAAAACACCCCTCACAGCTACGTCATACTGGAGGACGGCGCGATGGTGTGGAAGGATTTGACGGGCGGGGAATTTATGAAGGAGAGGGTTTGGTAGAAAAATGATAAAAATATCTTGCTTTTCTTCCCCGAATACGTTATTATGTTATTGGGATATTGATTTAACCTAAATTTATGCAAGGAGTGGTTCATGTGAGTAAGAAGCTGGTTTCCCTCATCCTGGCGCTTGCGCTGGTACTGTCCATGGGCTGTGCCGCGCTGGCGGACTACTATTCCAACCTGCTGCCCGTCGTCATAACCTACCCGCCCGATTTCCGGGGCAAGACCGTGATCCTGCACTCCAACGACGTGCACGGCGCCATTGACGGTTACGCCTACATGCCCGCGCTGCGCGAGAGGATACTGAGCCAAGGCGCCTCCGACGTGCTGGTGGTGGACGCTGGCGACTTCTCTCAGGGCGGCACCTACGTCAGCGTCAGCAAGGGCAAGGCCGCCATTGACATGATGAACGCGGCGGGCTACGACGTGGTGACCCTGGGCAACCACGAATTTGACTACGGCTTTGACAACCTGATGAAAAACCTGAAGGATGCCAAGTTCCAGGCCATCTGCTGCAACGTCTTCCTGGACGAGAACGGCGAGACCATACTGCCCCCCTCCGCGGTCATCGAGACCAAGTCCGGCCTGAAGGTGGGCTTTGTGGGCGTCGAGACCCCAGAGACGGCCACCAAGGTGAACCCCGCCCTGGTTGCCGATCTCAGCTTCTCCTCCTTCGGAAAGCTTTATAGCGCGGTCCAGGCCGCGGTGGACGCCATCCGCGACGAGTGCGACGTGGTCATCGGCCTGACTCACCTGGGCGTGGCCGCTGAATCCGCTTCCAACGGCTATCGCTCTGTGGACCTGCTTAACACGGTGGACGGCATCGACTTTGACATCGACGCCCATTCCCACACCGTGATGTCCGGCGCCAAGTATGCCCAGCCCATCCAGTCCACCGGCACGAAGTTCGCCTATGTGGGCGTGGTGGTCATCGACAACGCCACCAAGGCCGTCGAGAGCAATTTCCTGCTGTCCACCGCCAGCCTGGAAAAGGACGAGGACGTCGCCGCCAAGGCCCAGGAGATCATGGACGCCGTGGACGAGCAATACGGCGCGCCCTTCGCCACCTCCGAGGTACGCCTCGAGGGCGAGCGCATCCCCAACCGCACCAGCGAGACCAACATGGGCAACCTGGTCGTCGATGCCATCGTCTGGAAGATGGTGAAGGACGGCGGCATCGAGAACGCCGAGCCCAACCAGGTGGTGGGCGTCATCAACGGCGGCTGCATCCGCGCCACCATCGAAGCGGGCGACGTGTCCATGAAGTCCGTTAACTCCGTGCTGCCCTTCGGCAATACCGTGGCCGTGATCTACGCCACCGGCGAGGAGCTGCTGGAGGCACTGGAGGCCTCCACCTTCTCCACCCCCGAGCAGGTCGGCGGCTTCCCCCAGACCAGCGGCATCAAGTGGACCGTGGATTGCACCAAGTCCTACGACAAGGGTGAGGTCTACACGCTGAACGGCAAGGAAACCTCCTACTTCGCCCCCGCCAGCATCCAGCGCGTAACCATCACCTCCGTCAACGGCGAGCCCTTCGATCCCGCGGCCACCTACGCCGTGGTGACCACCGACTTCATCGCCAGCGGCGGCGACACCTACAACGCGTTCAACCGCGCCTATGCCGCCGGCACCGGCTTTGATACCGGCATTCCCATGGATGAGGCCGTCGTGGAGTACGTGACCGAGGCACTGGGCGGCAAGATCACCGCCGAGCAGTACGCCGAGCCCCGCGGCTCTATGACCATCATATTGCCCGAGGCCACCGAGGAAGAAGCAGTGGAGCCCGCGGCGTAACGACCCCCGTAAAAAAGGACGCTGCCGAAATATCGGCAGCGTCCTTTTCTATATAGAGCGCGTATGATTGTGCGGTAGTTCCTTAGAATTTCCCGCCCAGTATCTTCCCGATGAACGCCCTCGAGCGCTCCTCCTTCGGGTTTTCGAAGAACGCTTTTGACGGTCCGGACTCGATCACGCGGCCCTCCTCCATGAACAGCACCCGGCTGGAGACGCTGCGGGCGAACTCCATCTCGTGGGTGACCACCAGCATGGTCATGCCGGATTCGGCCAGGTTGCGCATCACCGACAGCACCTCGCCGATCAGCTCGGGGTCCAGGGCGCTGGTGGGCTCGTCGAAGTAGATGATCTCGGGGCTGGAGGCCAGCGCCCGGGCGATGGCCACGCGCTGCTGCTGGCCGCCGGAGAGCTGGCTGGGGTAGCTGTCCAGCCGGTCGGCCATGCCCACCCGGGTGAGGGCGTCCACGGCCAGGCGATTGGCCGCGTCCCGCCTCATGCCCGCGCCCACGGTCAGGCCCAGGGTCACGTTCTGCAGCACCGTCTTGTTCAGAAACAGGTTGTAGCTCTGGAACACGAAGGCCGTCTTGCGGCGCAGCCGGGCGATCTGCCGCCGCGTGGCCGCGTGCAGGTCGAAGGGCTCGCCGTCGAAGATCAGCTCGCCCCCGTCGGCCCGCTCCAGGAAGTTCAGACAGCGCAGCAGCGTGGTCTTGCCGGAGCCGCTGGGGCCCAGTATGGCGATGACCTCGCCCTTCTCCACGCCCAGGTCGATGCCCTTCAGCACCTCGCGCCCGTCGAAGGACTTGCGCACGTTCCTCGCCTCAAGCATCATGCGCGATCACCCCCGTAGCTGGCCAGCTTCCTCTCGCCGACGCGCTGCAGCCAGGTCAGTATCGTGCAGAAGGCCAGGTAGATCAGGGCCACCTCGGTATACAGGCCCAGGGATTCGTACACCCGGCCGTTGATGATGGTGGCCTCGCGGAACATCTCGGTCACGGTGATGGTCGCCGCCAGGGAGGTGCCCTTCAGCATCGAGATCAGCGAGTTGGACAGCGCCGGGAAGGCCGCCCGGAAGGCCTGGGGCAGCACGACATGGCGCATGATCTGCAAATAGTTCAGCCCCACGCACCAGCCGGCCTCCATCTGGCCCCGGGACACGCTTTCCAGCGCGCCGCGGATGCTCTCGGCCATGTAGGCCCCCTCGTTGAAGCCGAACACCAGCACCGCCGTGGGGTACGCCGGTAGCGTGACGCCCAGGCTGGGCAGGCCGTAGAACACCAGGTACAGCTGCACCAGCAGCGGCGTGCCCCGCACGATCCAAATATAGAAGCGGCAGACCTGGCGCAGCACGGGTACATCGGCATACTGTATCATCGCCACGATCAGCGCGATCACCAGCGCCAGCGCAAAGGACAGCACCGTCAGCGGCACCGTCACCTTGACGCCGTACTCCAGCAGCTTCGGAAAGGAATCCACCAGGATCCCCCAGAGACGTTCGTTCATGTATCTATGCTCCGTTGGTCGATCGATAACTTCTGATTTGTCGCGCTGCGACAAATCAGAAGTTCAGGGGTTAGGGGTTAGATTTTAGGGGTTAGGGGTGGTGCCCTAAAGGGCTAGCTTCGCGTCGCAAATCCCTTCGGGATTTGTTTGATTCTATGGAAAAGACAGGGGTTTCTACGCTTCGCAAGCCTTTGAATATAAAGAAATCCGCAAGGATTTCATTCCTTCCCTAACCCCTAAAGCCTAACCCCTCAAATTCTGGTTTATCGAGCAGAGCTCGATAAATCAGAATAAGTAGCTAAGACCCTGTGAATGCCACCGTAGCGGCGACTACCAGTCGCCATAGCCTCTCAGGGGTTCGGTGGCGGCAGGTTGCCGCCGCTACGAATATGTGCCAATCGGCTTGAAAGGTGAATGGTAACGGCTGTTGGACGCTACAGCTCCCGCCCAAAAAAAGGGCTTGACAATCGATATGACATGCATTATAATGTGTCCAACTTCACAGAAACCGGGTAGAAAAGAGAAGTAAGCGCAATTGCGGTCATCCCAGAGAGCCGCCGACAGTGTGAATGC
>JAZTZK010000168.1:0-4649 GCA_045637485.1 Clostridia bacterium | reverse complement strand
GCACCCAGCGCATGCCCCAGCCGTAGGCCTTGTCCATCTGGGCGTGGCCGTCGAAGAAGGTCACCTGCTTTTCCACGCTGAAGCCGTCGTCGCCGTTGTTTTCCAGCAGGGCGATGGCGCACATGCGGCGGGCGTTGTTGTGGGTCACGGGGACGGTTCTAATGACTCATTATAAACGCTGAGTTCGTGAAAGAATGAGTCACAAGAACCGTCCCCTTGACTCACAGCATAGGCTATGACGGGCGCATTGCCCTCGTTGTTGACGAGAAGAATCGCTCCTGGTGCACTTCCAGCTGGGAAAACGACCAGAGGGCGATTACCATTGAAGTCGCTTCTGATTCCACAGCGCCTTACGCTTTCCGGGATGAGGCCTATGCTGCGCTCATCGACCTCTGCGTCGATATCTGCAAGCGCTACGACAAGAAAAGGCTGCTGTGGTTTGCGGACAGGGCGCAGACGCTGGCCTATACTCCCTCACAGACCGAGATGGTACTTTCTGTCCATCGCTGGTTTGCCAATAAAAGCTGTCCCGGGGAATGGATGCACGCGAGGATGGGGGATTTGGCCTCGAAGGTGACGGCCGCTTTGAGGGGCGAGCCTTCGGATCAGGCCCCTTTATCAGAGGCAAGGGGGCCGAATCTTTCGTTGATCGTGGGAATGGTCCGGGGATAGCTGCGGGTGAAGGCGTCGGGCCTTCTCAGCTCCGGGTCCAGGCAGGCCGCGCCGTGGGCTAGTATGGCCTCCGCCTCGGCCTGTGAGAGCAGGGGCGGATCGAATTTCGTAAAGCGTGTCAGGTGCTTGTTGCGCATGTGCTCGAACGCCTCCGGGTACTGGATCGGGTTGGCCATCGTGGGGGCCGAGGGCATGATGGACAGCATCACCATCTGATTGAGGGTCAGGTCCCGGACGGGCTTGTCAAAATAGAACCGCGCCGCTTCGGAAATGCCGTAGGTCCCGTTCCCGAAATAGATGGTGTTGACATACATCTCCAGTATGCGGTCCTTGCCGAGGGCGCGCTCAAGCCTCAGCGCGATCAGAAGCTCCGTCAGCTTTCTCAGATAGCGCTTCGTGAAGCGAAGATACAGGTTTTTCGCCAGCTGCTGGGTGATGGTGCTGGCCCCGCTGACAATCTGTCCCTCCCGGCGGTTCGTCTCCCAGGCGCGGTGGATGCACTCGATGTCGTAGCCGGGATGGGTGTAGAAGTGGCTATCCTCCTGTCTGACGAACAGTTCTATCTGTCGTGCGGGGAGCTGATCGAGGCGCAGGTAGTCCGGCTGGACCTTCCGCGCCTCATAGAGCGCCAGCGGCGGACGTCTGATCAGCAGCACCAGGGCACGGACCGCCGCCCCGGCACAGGCCAGCAGGCCCGCCGCGACCAGGATCAGGAGCGCCTTGAGGAAGAAAGCCATCACCAGCCCTTATCCGACGTCAGCATGGAGGTGTCCTCCGGCATACCGGGCAATATCAGTCCGCCGTCCACACGAAGCGTGACGCCGGTGATGTAGGACGCCTTGTCGGACGCGAGAAACGCGATGGCCTGGCCGATGTCCTCCGGCAGCCCCACGCGGCCCAGCGGGATCCTGGGGCCGAGGAGATCCCAGAAGTCATGGTCCTTCACAAGCTCCGGGTTTTTCAGGAAATCCTTGTTCCAGAAATAGTCCGTGGCCCGTCCTCGGGTCATGGAGAGCAGCTCCTCGTCGGATCTCACGCGCACCGCGCCCGGCGCCACGTTGTTGACCCTTATGCCGTAGGACGACAGATCCAGCGCGAAGGCTTCCGCCATGCGGTTTAGGCAGGACTTGATGCCGCAGTAGATGCCCGCGTTGGCGTAGGCCCGCTCGCCCCGGGAGGAGCTGACGTTGATCAAACAGCCCCTGATGCCGTTGTCGATCATGTATCGGGCGGCATAGTGCATCATCATCACGTAGGCCCGAAGGTCCAGGCTGACCAGGTAATCGAAGTTGGACTCGGTGATGTCCTGAATCGGCAGGGGAATGTTCACCCCCGCGTTGTTGACCATCAGGTCCAGCCCGCCCAGGCTGGCGACGGCCTTCTCAAAGAACGCCCTCGGCGCGTCCGGTATGGAGAGATCGGCGGGAAAAGGCCAGCCCTTCGCGCCGCGTTCCCGCAGCAGAGACAGCGTGGTCTCGATGGAAGCCTCTGCGTTCTCCGCGTTTGGGTAGTAGGAGAACGCGATGTCGTACCCCTCCTCCGCCAGCACAAGGGCGATGCCCCTGCCCATGCCGATCTCGCCGCCTGTGATGATTGCCTTTTTTCTGTTCATCTGAAATGCCTCCTATTCTTCTATTACAGGATACGCATCTGAGAGTATCCCTGTGATCTCCCGGTAGCGCTGCACCCGTCGGGCGTGAGCCTCCCGCGTCATGCCCGCGGGTCCTTCAATGAGATATTTGGCGGAGGGCAGCACCCGGACGTCGCCCCGGGTGAGCTGCCAGCGGTAGGTGGGTATGCAGCCGATGCCGCCCACGAAAAAACCGCCGCTGCTGTTCTCGCTGAGGGTGAATTCAATGATTGCGCCGTTATCGGTGTATTGCAGCCTGTATATGGCTCACTCCGACCCATTGCATCGCATGATTCAGTGTAAACAACCCACACCGTTATCGGCAAGAGAACTGCTGTCTCTGGAATAAACGATATTGGGATAATCGCCCTGATTGTATATCTGTATTCTGCCGCAATCCGCCGAAAAACACATAGGCATCCTCCGCGGGAGAAATATATCATTATGGCCTTATCCATATTGTACTATCTTTTCCATGTCAATACAAGGGGGTTCCAGCTCCGTGGCAAAGGGAGATGTGGGTGCAGTGTTACAGCTCAGCGTGCCCCCCCATCTTTGTCGGGTAAGACGCTGTAGCGGTGGCGCCTGCGCCGCCACTACGATAGAATCGTAGCATCAAGTCTGGACTCTGAGCTGTAACGGTGCAGTTTGCCAAGACCCGCAACCTATCCCTCAGCGCGGAGCTTTTCCCGGACGGCAAGGCCAAGGAATGGCTGCTCTCCGACCTGAAGGACAAGCAGGTGATGGTCCTCGACGAGTTTGACATCCATCCGGCCAAGGCATCCGAGGTGGGGATCGTCGATTGGGACAGAAGCTGTTTCCTGGCAAAGTATTATGCGCTTTGAAGGTTTTGCAGCATAATCAAATGCGGATGGCGAAGAATTCTGAAAGGTCACGGCTTTTTAACGTCTAAAATACATTTCGATAGCAAGACTGTTCAGAAGCGCAGGACAAACCGGATCATCACCTATGCTCCGATACCGATCTTCTACCTGGCCGCCCAGTATGTTTCGCAATGAGGATAGGCAAATCGCTACATTTCCGCCAGCTTCGGTGCCATCTCCTTCATTGTGTCCGGAACAGGCCCTGCCTGTGGACAGTGAGCGGTACATGGGAGACCCCGCTGCCAATCCCCGGCCTTCTCTCAGGGCCAGCAGGTTGATCTGCTCTGTGCCCCAGGGGATGTGCATTCGCACCGCCTGCTCCATCAGATTATCGGGGGCGATTCCCAGCAGGGCGTTGACCGCGCCGGCGGCGATGATGTTGGCCGTCAGCGGGTTTCCTATGACCTGCGACGCGGTTTGCAGTATCGGCAGAGCCACCACGTTAACGCTGACCAGGTTGTCCGGCTTCGACAGGGTTTTATCGATGACGATCAGCGCGTCCTCCGCCGTGCCGGGTCCGTACTTGTTCAGGGATGGCTGTGTCAGCGCCAGCAGGAAGTCGGCGCGGGTCAGCTTCGGATAGACGATCTCCCCCGCGTCGATGATCAGCTCCGCCTGGCACAGCCCGCCCCGGGCCTCCGGCCCATAGGACTGGCTCTGCGCCACGTTTTTCCCCGCGAGGAACGCAGCCTCCGCCAGAATGATCGAGCAGAGTATCACACCCTGCCCGCCGGCGCCGGTAAAGTGCATCTCGTATCGCGTTGACATCAATTCTCTTCGCCTCTTGCGCGTTCAATGATCTCGGCGTACTGTCGCGTATATTCGGGACGATCGCAGCGCCAAAGCTCACCGTACACGATCTTCCCCTCCAGTTCCTCTGGGCGGAGCTTTCGTGCCTGAGCCACCGGTATCGCGTTGTCACGCTGCCACTTCATCATCTCCGCCGCGTTGCCCTTTTTGTTTCTGCGCCCATAGTAGGTGGGGCAGATGGTCACGCACTCCACGAGGGAAAAGCCCACATGACATATGGCCGCTTCAATGAGCTTCGTGGTTTGTGTGACATGGTAGGCCGTGCCACGTGCCGTGTAGGTCGCGCCCGCCGCCTGCGCCAGGGCGGGAATGGAGTCAGCAGGGACGGTTCTGATTGACTGCAATTGCATAAAGGTGGAGTCAACCGGAACCGTCCCCGCCGATTACCATCAGCCTACAACGCGTTGATCTCCGCCTCGCCAAGCCCTGTGATCTGGGCGATGAGCGCGACATCAATTCCGGCGTTTCTCATGGCCCTGGCATTTTCGCGGTTCTTCCTTTCCTCGCCAATTTCCCGGCCTCTGGCCTCAGCCTTCTCCTCCGCTACAGCGATTCTGGTCGCCACATCCCGCTTTCCATCCTCAACCATCCGGTAGCGGCGAATCAGCTCCGGATCATTGATGGCATAGTTATACCGCTTTGCGAAATTCTTC
>JAZTZK010000167.1:0-2212 GCA_045637485.1 Clostridia bacterium | reverse complement strand
TTTCGTAATGTTCCCTTTTCCGTGCTTCTGCGAGAATGCCATCACGAGCCGTCTTGCGCTTGAAACGACGCAGCGCGCTTTCCAATGATTCATTTTCCCGAATGCGTACCTCGGACATGTGCTTTCCCTCCCCTCGCGATTAAATGGCATAGCCAATGTAGCATGGGGTCCGCCACAATGGTTATTATACCGCATAAGCCGTGTACTCGTCAACCCTTGAATGTGAATGACCCAATTATTTAACCTGACAGAGGTTACCATTCACCCTTCAAGCCGATTGGCACATATCCGTAGCGGCGGGCATTGCTCGCCATACATGCCTGTGGCGAGCAATACTCGCCGCTACGGCAATTCACCGCAAGGGTGAATGGTAACTGACAGAGCGTCAGCCCATCCGCTCGGGCAGCTGCCTGCCGCCCATCAGGTGGATGTGCAGGTGGTTGACAGACTGGGCGCCGTCCCTGCCGCAGTTGCTGACGAGCCGGAAGCCGCTGGCGGCCACGCCCTCGCTGGCGGCGATCTGCTGCACGGCGTCGGTCAGAGCCGCGGCGGTTTCAGCGTCGCACTGCAATATGTTGTCCATGTGCTTCTTCGGCACCACCAGCACGTGCACCGGGGCCTGGGGGTTGATGTCGCGGAAGGCGTAGATCTTATCGTTTTCAAATACGGCGTTTCCGGGGATCTCCCCCGCGATGATCCTGCAAAACAGACAGTCACTCATTGGTATCTTCCTCCTGTTCGTGTTCGATGACGGCGCCGTGGGCCAGCGCGCCCTCAGCGCCGTCGATGCGCACCCGGCACAGCTCGCCGGGCCGGGCCGCCGCCCACACGCGCACGTACTGGCCGGTGTAGCCCTCGCTCAGCCCCTCGCCCGCGGCCTGCTCAAAAAGCACCTGCTGGCAGGTGCCCACCAGTCCTTGGACGAAGCGCCGCTCCAATTGGTTCCCCACCTCGATCAATTTCCTTGTCCGGGCGCGGCGGGTGGCCTCGTCCACCTGATCCGGCATGGCGTCGGCCACGGTGCCCTTGCGCCGGGAATAGGGAAAGACGTGGATTCGGGCCAGGGCGACGTCCCGGACGAAGTCCAGCGTTTCGGCAAATTCCGCCTCCGTCTCGCCGGGGAAGCCGGTGATCACGTCGGTGGTCACGGCGCAGTCGGGCATGAACCGCCGCAGCGTCTCCACGGCGTCGCGGTATTCCCCGGGCGTGTAGCGGCGGCGCATGCGCCTGAGCACGCCCGCGCTGCCGGATTGCAGCGACAGGTGAAACTGGCGCGCCAGCCCCGGCAATTCGGACGCGCTTCGGGCGAAGTCCTCCGTCACCGTTACCGGCTCCAGCGAACCCAGGCGCACCCTGCGCACCCCCGGCGCGTCGTGCGCGGCGCGGATGGCGTCCATCAGGGTTTCCGCCGTCCCCCGGCCGTAGCTGGCCAGGTGGATGCCAGTGACCACGATCTCCCGGTATCCGGCCTCGCCCAGCCGCGCGGCCTCGGCAGCCACGGCCTCCAGGGGCATCGAGCGCACCGGTCCCCGCACGCTGGGGATGATGCAGTAGCTGCAATACCGGCCACAGCCCTCCTGGATCTTCATGGTGGCCCGGGTCTTGCCCTCGTGGCGGGAGATGAACAGGCTCTCAAACCCCGCGCCCTTCAGGGGGCCCACCGCGTTCACGGTCTCTCCCGCCGCCAGCGCCGATTCCAGCAGCTCCACCACCTCGCCCCGGCGCTGCGCGCCCAGCACCAGCGCCACGCTGTCCATGGCGGCAAGGCGCTCCGCCTCCCGCTGGGCCAGGCAACCGCAAACCACGATGGCGCAGCCGGGATGCTCCCGGGCCACCCGGCGAATGGTCTTCAGCGACTTCTGGTCGCCGGTGCCGGTGACGGTGCATGTGTTGATCAGGTATACGTCGGCTTCCTCCTGAAAGCCCACCGCCCGGTACCCCGCCGCCTCGAAGCGCTCCAGCATGGCCTCCGTGTCGTACTGGTTCACCTTGCAGCCGAGGGTGTAGGTGGCGATCGTCTTTCCCTTGTCCACGTTTCACGCTCCAATCCGATAAATTCTGATTTGTCGCGCTGCGACAAATCAGAATTTCAGGGGTTAGGGGTTAGATTTTAGGGGTTAGGGGTGGTGCCCTAAAGGGCTAGCTTCGCGTCGCAAATCCCTTCGGGATTTGTTTGATTCTATGGAAAAGACAGGGGTTTCTACGCTTCGCA
>JAZTZK010000166.1:0-9177 GCA_045637485.1 Clostridia bacterium | reverse complement strand
AGGTCGAAATCACAGCCGCTGGCCAGGGACAGATAGCGCTCCAGGTTGCTGGACACCAGAATGTCCATGGACGGCGAGGCAGTCCTGTAGAATTCCCTGCGGCGGTCGTACACACCGGTGTTGATGAAGTCGGTCAGCACGTTGTTGGCGTTGGAGGCGCACACCAGTTTGGCAACCGGCAAACCCATCCGCCGGGCATATTCCCCGGCCAGTATGTCGCCGAAATTACCCGTGGGCACGATGAAGTTCACCGGCTCGCCCAGCCGGATCTCGCCCCGAAGCACCAGATCGCAATAGGCCTTGAAATAGTAGGCCACCTGTGGCGCAAGCCGCCCGATGTTGATGGAATTTGCGCTGGACAGCCGCGCGCCGGCGCTCGTCGCCCAGCGGTTTTGCTCGTCGTCGGCAAATATGTTCTTCACGCCGGTCTGCGCGTCGTCGAAATTGCCCCTGACCGCGCATACGCCCACATTGTCGCCGGCCTGGGTGACCATCTGGGCCTTCTGCACGTCGCTGACGCCTCCGTCGGGATAGAATACCACGATCCGCGTGCCTTCCACATCATGGAAGCCCTCCAACGCGGCCTTGCCGGTGTCGCCGCTGGTGGCGGTGAGGATCACGATCTCCTCGTCCACGCCCAGCCTGGCCTTGGCGGCGGTGATCAGCCGGGGCAGCACGGAGAGCGCGACGTCCTTGAAGGCCGAGGTAGGGCCGCGGAACAGCTCGAGCACAAAATCCTGGCCCACCTTCTCCACGGGGGTGAGGTCCTGCGTCTCGAACTTTCCGGCATAGGCGGCTTCGATCAGCGAACGCATCTCCTCACGGGTGAAGTCGTCCAGCAGCCTGCCGATGACCTCGGCAGATATTTCGACGGCGCTCATATTCAGCAGGCTGCCCACATCCACCTTCAGGTCGGTAAAGCTGATCGGAGTGTACAGGCCGCCGTCTGGCGCGATGCCCTTCAGTACGGCCTGAGTGGAAGAGGCGGTATGCCGGCTGGAGCGGGTGCTGTACAGAATCATGGTTGTTTGACCTCACTTTGCGATGGTTTTATTTATCATAACTTCTTTTGGATGAAAATGCAATAGCTGTTTTTTCCCACAATCCGTTTATCTACGTTAAGAGGCTGAAAACAGGCGGCTTCATGCTTTGACAAATCCATTCTGTTGTGCTATAGTGTTTTCAACATAAAAACACGTGTGTTTGCACAGAAGACACAAAGGGGTTGTTGTTTTTGAATATTGGACTGTTGGGCCTTGGAACGATCGGTTCCGGCATTTACGAGCATCTGCTCAAGCGCGACGACATCCACGTCGTGCGCATACTTGAATTGCTGCGCCATCCGGGGCTGGAGCACCTTGAAACCTCCGATTATAGCGAGATACTGGACGATCCGCGGATCGATACGGTCGTCGAGCTGATCGGCGGCATGGAGCCCGCCCACACCTTCACGATACAGGCTTTGAAGGCGGGCAAGAACGTGGTCTCCGCCAACAAGCTGATGCTCTCCCATCACATGGAGGAGATACTGACCCTCGCCCGGGACATGGGCGTCCACTACCGCTACGACGCCAGCGTCGGCGGCAGCATCCCCTTCCTGTACAACCTGATGCGCTACCGCAGCGCCGACAGGCTGACCGCCGTCTCCGGCATCGTCAACGGCACCACGAACCTCATCCTGGACATCATGCAGCGGGAGGGCCGCAGCTTTGACGACGTGCTGGCCGAGGCCCAGCGGGAGGGCTACGCCGAGGCCAATCCCGCCGCCGACATCGACGGCATCGACGCCCAGTGCAAGATCAGCATCGCCAGCGCCGTGGCCTACCAGCGCTACGTGCGCCCCGAAAACGTGGATACCGAGGGCATCCGTCACATCTCCGGCGCGGACATCATACACTTCAGGGAGTTGGACAGGGTCTGCCGCCTGATCGCCAGCTCTGCGCTGAACGCCGACGGCACCGTCAGCGCCTATGTGGAGCCGACCCTGGTCGCTTCCGATTCCACGGAGGCCGCCGTCCACCTGAACAACAACACCATCTCCGTCACCGGCGAATACTTCGGCGTGCACACCTTCCAGGGCCAGGGCGCGGGCAAGGACCCCACCGCCTTTGCCGTGGAACTGGGACTGCGGGACATACTGGAGGGCGTATCGCCCAGGCTCAATCCCATCCCGCAGGGCTATGCCGAGGTGGACAACGGCACCGCCATCCATCCCTACTACGTGCGAACCGCCGCCGTGCCGGATATCCCCGCAAGGTCTCTGGGAGGCGGCGCGTATATCACCGAACCCATCAGCGTCCGCGCGATGCACGACGCGGCCAGACGCCTGCGCGAGTCAGACCCCGGTCTGTTCTTCGCCGGCATACAGGAATAATCGCAGACAAATCGTCAATCAACATGCAGAAAGCGGGTAATTGGATATGAAAAAGGTCAATGTCGCCATACTGGGCGCCACGGGCGCCGTGGGTCGCGAGATGCTGAAGGTACTCTGGGAGCGCAAATTCCCCATCAACACGCTGAAGGCGCTGGCCAGCGCCCGCAGCGCAGGCAGGAAGCTGCCCTTCGGGGACGGCGAGGTCGTCGTAGAGGAGGCCACCGATCAGGCCTTCGAGGGCATGGACATCGTGCTGGGCGCGGCCCAGAACCCCCTCGCCAAGCAGTTTGCCCCGGCCATCGTCAAGTCCGGCGCGGTGTTCGTCGACAATTCCAGCGCCTTCCGCATGGACGACAGCGTGCCGCTGGTCGTGCCGGAGATCAACCCCGAGGATGCGCTGAAGCACCACGGCATCATCTCCAACCCCAACTGCTCAACGATCATCACGATGACCGCCATTGCCGCGCTGAACCGCCTCTCCCCGATCCAAACCATGGTCGCCAGTACCTATCAGGCCGTCTCCGGCGCGGGCGCGGACGGATTGGCCGAGCTGGAGCAGCAGGTCCGGGACTACGCCGCGGACAAGCCTTTGGAGGCGAAGGTGTTCCCCTGGCAGATCGCCTTTAACGTCATCCCCCAGATCGGCGGCGACAGCGGCAACGGCTACACCTCCGAGGAAATGAAGATGCAAAACGAGGGCCGCAAGATCATGCACCTGCCCGAGCTGAAGGTCACCTGCACTTGCGTGCGCGTGCCCGTGCTTCGCAGCCACTCCATCAGCGTGACCCTGCGCACCGAGCGCAAGATCAGCGTCGAAGAAGCCCGCGCCGCCATCGCCCAGGCCCCCGGCTGTCGTCTGGTGGACGAGCTGGACAACAAGGTCTATCCGATGCCGCTGGACACCAGCGACCAGGACATCGTGTTCGTCGGCCGCATTCGCGACGACCTGACCGACGAAAAGGGCCTGAGCCTGTGGTGCTGCGGCGACCAGATCCGCAAGGGCGCGGCCACCAACGCCATCCAGATCGCGGAGCTGCTGGTCAAATGACTCCAAACCACAAACAAAACCCCGAATTAACCCCTGCCTCGTGGCAGGGGTTGTCTTTTGGCCCTACAATGGCAGTATAGAAGACTATCGAAAGGGGCTGCGGTGTCGCGGCACGGTTTATGGACGAGAATAATACCTTCAACAGCGAAATACAGACCGAAGTCTGCGATGATATGCCCGTTGAGAACGGGTTTGACGCGTTGGCGCTGGCGCCGGAGCTGCGCAGGGCCGTTGAGGCCATGGGCTTTGATGCGCCCACCGATATCCAGCGCCAGGCCATCCCCCTGCTGCGCAGCGGCGCGGACGTCATCGGCCGCTCTCAGACCGGCACAGGCAAGACCATGGCCTTCGCCATTCCCGCAGTAGAGCTGATCGACCGGGACGAGGCCGAGCCCACGGTGCAGGTGCTGATCCTCTGCCCCACCCGCGAGCTGGCCCAACAGGGCTGCGACGAGATCAAAAAGCTGTTGCGCTATACCCTGAACGTGTGGCCGGTGGACGTCTACGGCGGCGCGGCGATGGACCGGCAGATCTACAGGCTCAAGCGGGCCAACCTGGTCATCGGCACGCCGGGGCGCGTGATGGATCACATGCGCCGGGGTACGCTTTCGCTGGCCAACGTGAAGCTGGTGGTGCTGGACGAGGCCGACGAGATGCTGAGCATGGGCTTCCGGGAGGACATCGAGACCATACTGAAGGACGTGCCCGAGGCGCACCAGACCGTGCTGTTCTCCGCCACGATGCCCGACCCCATACTGGAGCTGACCGGCCGGTTCATGCGGGACCCCCAGCTCATCGAAATCAACGCTTCCCAGGTGACGCTGGACGCCATAACCCAGCAGTACATGGAGGTGCCCATGGGGCGAAAGCTGGACGCGCTGAACCTGCTGCTGCGCAGCCGGGAGCCCGTGCGCACGCTGATCTTCTGCAACACCAGGCTGATGGTGGACGAGGTCTCCGCCTACCTGAACAAAAACGGCTTCACCTGCGAGGGCATCCACGGGGATATGAACCAGTCCCAGCGCACCCGTGTCATGGAGGGCTTCAAATCCGCCCGGATACCGATACTGGTGGCCACGGATGTCGCCGCCCGGGGCATCGACGTCAACGATATCGACTACGTCATCAACTACGACCTGCCCCAGAACGGCGAAATCTATGTCCACCGCATCGGCCGCACCGGTCGCGCCGGCAAGGCGGGCACCGCCATCACCCTGTGCAGCGGTCGGAGACAGTTCTTTGGTATACGGGACATCGGTCGGTTTACCAGATCCGATATCGGGGAGATACCGATTCCCACCGTCGCTTCGATTCGACAACGACAGAGCGAGAAGAGCCTGGAGCAGGTGCGATCCGCCCTTTCAGGCGATATACCGATGGAATTCAAAACTATGGTCGGTAAATTGATGGCCGAAGGGCACGAACCCGCCATGATCGCCTCCGCGGCAATGCAGCTGTGCTTCAGGCGAGACGACGCCGGCCTGGCGGACGTCGAGCTGGATCGCAGGGCCGGGGATGGTCAATCGTACCGAAAGCTGTTCCTGTCCATTGGGCGCAGGCAAAAGGTCGCGCCGAACCACATCGTCAGCGCCATCGCGGGACGGGCCAACGTGCGGGGCAGCGAGATCGGCAAGATCGAAATCTACGACGAGCGTACCGTGGTGGGCGTGCCCGCCGAGTGGGCCGAGGTCATCGAGCGGGCCATGCAGGGCGCGACCATCTGCGGCTTCCCTGTGCGGGCGCGACTGAGCAGCGAAAGGGCCGCCGCGCGGCCTGCGCCGGGCGTCAAGCGGAACGACCGGCATCCGGACAGGCCCTTCAGCCGCCGCGAGCGCTTTGACGAAGCGCGAAGCGCCGTGGAGCGTTCCCGGCAGGCTTCTCCCGGGGAGATGCCGCAGCGCCGCGGCAAGGTCAAGCTGTCCTCCGCCGCCCGGGCGAAGCTGCTGGATACATCCGACCTCAGTCGGTTTGAGACGGACAATCGCAAGCACGACGATCACGCCCGGCGGCAGGACGCGGACAACCGCCGCGACCGGCGAAACGACCGCAGGGACACCCGCAAGAACGCCGACCGCGGTTCAAAGCGCAGGAATCGGCACTGAGGGAAGGGGCGACGCGATGATACGAAAGGCGACATCGGTCGATATTCCAGCCATTTCGGCGATCTATGAACGCATCCACGATGCCGAAGCTGCGGGCCGACTCAGCACCGGATGGCTGAAAGGCGTATATCCCACCGAAGCCACCGCCCGTGCCGCCCTCGCGGCAGGCGACTTGTTTGTGTTGGAATCCGATGGGCGGATTGTGGCGGCAGCCCGCATCAACCGGATCCAGGTGCCCGATTATGCATTTGTGAATTGGAGATATGCGGCGCGAGACGACCAGGTGATGGTGCTTCACACGCTGACCGTCGATCCCATGCGGTCAGGTCTGGGTCATGGTCGCGCATTCCTCGCCTTTTACGAGGAATACGCGCTGCAAAACGGCTGCCCTGTACTGCGAATCGACACCAACGCAAAAAACGCCGCAGCCCGCGCCATGTACGCGCGCCACGGCTACATCGAGAGCGGCGTCATCCCCACCGTATTCAACGGCATTCCGGATGTGATGCTGGTATGCATGGAAAAGCGGCTGGTGTGAGCCCGGCCGCTAAACATGGATTTCATAGATCACTTCCTGCCGTTCCTCGTCGGAGGAACGGTTTTTCCTGCCGCCGCTGAGGCGGATCCTGCGCATCCCCAGGCGCTCCATCAATCGCCAAGAGGCCACATTCTCGCTGTCGCACATGGCGATGAAGCGGCGCACGCCGAGGCTGTCCCTGCCCCACGCCATCAGCGCCCGGGCAGCCTCCGTAGCGTAGCCGTGACCCCGGAAGCGCTTGTCCAGTATCCAGGCCAGCTCCACGGAGCCGTCCTCCAGCATGTACACGCTGGCTCCGCCCACATGACGCTCCCCCTCGAGAATCACAAACTCATAGAAGGCGGGATTCTCCTTCGCCCATTCCTCCATCGAGCGCATGATGAATGCCCGGCTTTCCTCGATCGAGTCGCGAGGCAGGTAGACCATGTACTGCGTGTTTTCCGGATCGGAGGAATAGGCATGGATGGATTCCAGATAATGAAGGCTGATCGGCTCAAGCGTCAGCCTTTCGGTCTTGATTCGCATGGGTCAATCAGCCTTTCATATTCGGATCAGTGTATCTCGTCGGCCTCCATCGGCGCCTCCCTGGTGCGGAGGACCACCTCGTCGTTTTCCACATCCACGATGATGGCGGTGTCCTCGGGCAGGTCGCGCTCGATCAGCAGCCTGGCGATGGGCGTCTCCACCGCGCGCTGTATGAAGCGCTTCAGTGGGCGCGCGCCGTACACCGAGTCATAGCCGTTGTCCACCACCCACTGCTCGGCGGCGGGGGTCAGCTGCACGCTCAGGCGGCGGTCTGCCAGTCGGCGGTCGAGGCCTTTGATCATCAGATGCATGATCTCCACGATCTGCTCGCGGGTCAGCGGTGTGTAGATGACGACCTCGTCCAGCCGGTTCAGGAATTCGGGCCTGAACTGGGTCTTCAGCAGCGCCTCCGTCTGCCTGCGGGCCTCGTCGGTCAGATGGCCGTCCGCGTCGATGCCCTGCTGGATGATCTGGGAGCCCAGGTTGCTGGTCAGTATGATGATGGTGTTCTTGAAGTCCACCGTGCGGCCCTGGGAATCGGTAATCCTGCCGTCGTCCAGCACCTGCAGCAGTATGTTGAACACGTCGGGATGGGCCTTCTCCACCTCGTCAAACAGCACCACGCTGTAGGGCTTGCGGCGCACGGCCTCGGTCAGCTGGCCGCCCTCGTCGTAGCCCACGTATCCCGGAGGGGCCCCGATCAGGCGGGACACGGAGAACTTCTCCATGTACTCGGTCATGTCGATGCGGATCAGGTTCTTCTCGTCGTCGAACAGCGCCTGGGCCAGCGTCTTGGCCAGCTCCGTCTTGCCCACGCCGGTGGGACCCAGGAACAGGAACGAGCCGATGGGCCGGTTCGGGTCCTGTATGCCCGCGCGGGAGCGCAGTATGGCCTCGGCCACCTTTTGGACAGCCTCGTCCTGGCCCACCACGCGCTCGTGCAGCACCTCGTCCAGGTGCAGCAGCTTGCTGCGCTCGCTCTCCACCAGCTTGGTCACGGGGATGCCCGTCCAGCGTGACACGATGCGTGCGATCTCGTCCTCGGTCACGCGGTCGTGCAGCAGGGTCTTGCCCTTGCCCGCCTCCATCTGCCTTTCGGCCTCGGCCAGCTGGGCCTTCAGCTGGGGCAACCTGCCGTACTGCAGCTCTGCGGCCCGGTTCAGGTCGTATTCCCGCTGGGCCTTTTCGATGTCGGCGTTCATCTGCTCGATTTCCTCGCGCAGCTTCTGGACCGTGGTGATCTGGGCCTTCTCACTCTCCCACTGCGCCTTCATGCCGCTGAACTTCTCGCGCAACACCTTCAGCTCGCCCTGCACCCGCTCCAGCTCGTGCCGGGAGGCCTCGCCCTCCTGGGACAGGGCCACTTCCTCGGTCTCCTTCTGCTTGATCTCCCGGGCGATGCTGTCCATCTCCTGGGGCATGGAGTCGATCTCGGTGCGGATCATGGCGCAGGCCTCGTCCACCAGGTCGATGGCCTTGTCGGGCAGGAAGCGCTCGGTGATGTAGCGTTCGGACACCCGCGCCGCGCTGATCAGCGCCTGGTCGGCGATCTTCACGCCGTGGAACACCTCGTAGCGCTCCCGCAGGCCGCGCAGTATGGAGATGGTGTCCTCCACCGAGGGCTCGGCCACCATCACCGGCTGGAAGCGGCGCTCCAGGGCCGGGTCCTTCTCGATGTACTTGCGGTATTCGTCGATGGTGGTCGCGCCGACGCAGTGCAGCTCACCCCGGGCCAGCATCGGCTTGAGCAGGTTTCCGGCGTCCATGCTGCCCTCGGCCTTGCCCGCGCCTACGATGTTGTGCAGCTCGTCGATGAACAGGATCACCCTGCCCTCGCTCTTCTTGACCTCCTCCAGCACGCTCTTCAGGCGCTCCTCGAACTCGCCCCGGAACTTCGCGCCGGCGATCAACGCGCCCATGTCCAGGGCCACCAGCTGGCAGTCCTTCAGGCGGGCAGGCACATCCTCCTGCACGATGCGCTGGGCCAGGCCCTCGGCGATAGCCGTCTTGCCCACGCCGGGCTCGCCGATCAGCACCGGGTTGTTCTTGGTCTTCCTGGACAGTATGCGGATGACGTTGCGGATCTCGTCGTCTCGGCCGATGACCGGATCCAGCTTCTCGTCCAGCTTCTCGGTCCTGGCCTTCTGGGTCAGGTCGATGCCATACTTGGGCAGCGCGTCGTAGGTGTCCTCCGGGTTCTCGCTGGTCACCCGGGTGTTGCCGCGCACCTTCTGCATGGCTTCCAGGAAGGCCTCCTTCGTCAGGCCAAACTCGTTGAATATGTTGCGGACAGCACCGTTGGGTCGCTCGATGATGCCCAGCAGTATGTGTTCTACGGACACGAACCCGTGCTTCATGTACTGGGCCTGCTGCTCCGCCTCGGTCAGCGCAGCGTCCACGGACTGGGAGACATAGACCTTGTCCATCTCGCGCCCGGGGCCGGACACCCTGGGGATGCGCTGGATCTCGCGGTCGCAGGCGGTGGCCATGCGCTTGATGTCGATCTTTGCCTTCTTCAGGATCTGCGCCGCGGCGCCGTCCTCCTGGTTCAGCAGCGCGTACAGCAGGTGCTGCTGGTCGATCTGCATGT
>JAZTZK010000165.1:0-15216 GCA_045637485.1 Clostridia bacterium | reverse complement strand
CGGCCCCGCGGAGGCCGACGGCGAGGAGGTCATGCAGTGGGCCGTGAAGCTGCTGCAGGAGCGCTTCGACAACGTGCCGCTGGCCCTGGATACCTCCAACATGAAGGCCATCGAGGCGGGCATCCAGGTCTACAACCGCGCCAAGGGAAAGCCCATCGTGAACTCCGCCGACGCCGGCGACCGCTTCAACCGCATCGAGCTGGCCGCGAACAACGACGCCATCGTCATCGCGCTGTGCTCCGCCAACGGCATCGCCTCCGACAACGACGAGCGCATGATGCACTGCCAGCGGATGCTGCAGGAGGGGCTCATGCACGGCATGGGGGCCGAGGACCTGTGGTTCGACCCGCTGTTCCTGGTGGGCAAGGGCATGCAGGACAAGCAGATGGAGGTCCTGGAGGCCATCAGGATGTTCACCGACATGGGCCTGAACAGCACCGGCGGCCTGTCCAACAACTCCAACGGCATGCCCAAGCACATCCGCCCGATCTTCGACAGCTGCATGCTGGCGATGGCGATGATGCAGGGCCTGACCAGCGCCATCGTGAACCCCAACGACCAGCGCCTGATGGAGACCGTCAAGACCTGCGACATCATCAAGAACAACAACCTCTACGCCGACTCCTACCTGGAGATCTGACGGGGTAAGAATGAACAATCGGCCGTTCCGCAGTAAGCGGAGCGGCCATCGTTTATTTCGCTATTTAACCGAAATATATCAATGTTGCAACGGGTTTGTCGTCACCGAAACAGACTGTATATGATAAAATAACATCGAATAATTTTGTGTATTTGAAGCGCCGGTAACTGCCGGTGCATAAAATGCTTGCGTGTAAATCGAGGAGGAATTCGGTTATGTGGAATCTGGGTGACAAGGGACAGCGCGTTGCGCTGATAGAAGGAGATCGGAAGATCACTTACGCGGAGCTGGATGACCTGTGTCGCAGGATCGCCGCGCCGCTGGGCGACAGGTCGCTGGTATTCTGTCTGTGCGCCAACACGGTGGCATCTGTCGCGGGTTACCTCGCGTTAACTGAATACGGCCACGTACCGCTGCTGCTGGATACCAAGATCAGTCGTGATCTGCTCAACCAGCTGATCGAGGCCTACCGTCCTGCGTATATCTGGGCGCCTGCCGACGCGAGGGACAAGCTGCCCGATTGCGACGTCGCCCTCGAGCTGGAGGGCTATGCGCTCTCATCCATGGCGGTGGACGCGCCCTTCGCCATGAATGACGCGCTCTGCCTGCTGATATCGACCTCTGGTTCTACGGGCAGCCCCAAGCTGGTACGCCAGAGCTATGAGAACCTGCGCTCCAATACCGAAGCCATCATCGAGTACCTGGGCATCACGCCGTCAGAGCGGGCGATCACGTCTCTGCCGATGAATTACGTCTACGGCCTGTCCGTCCTCAACACCCACATTCATGCCGGCGCGACGCTGGTGCTGACAAGCCTCAATCCATACGCTAAGAAGTTCTGGGACCTGGTGAACAGCGAGGGCGTCACCTCCTTTGCGGGCGTGCCCTTCACCTATGAGACCATCGACAAGCTGCGCATACTCAACCGGGATATGCCGACGCTGAAGACGATGACCCAGGCTGGCGGCAAGCTGGCGCCGGAGCTGCACAAAAAGCTGGCCACCTGGGCCATGTCGTGCGACAAGCGATTCGTGGTCATGTACGGCGCGTCAGAGGCGACCGCTCGCATGGGCTATCTGCCGCCGGAGCGCTCCCTTGAGAAGCAGGGCAGCATGGGCATTCCGATTCCGGGCGGCAGGTTCGAGCTGATCGGCGCGGACGGCGAGGTCATCGACGCGCCCGACCAGGTGGGCGAGCTGGTTTACTATGGCCCCAACGTCACCCTGGGGTATGCGCTGACGGGCGCTGACCTGAGCAAGCCGGATGAGAACAAGGGGCGCCTGGTGACGGGCGATATGGCTAGGCGGGACGCGGACGGCTTCTATTACATCGTCGGCAGGAAAAAGCGCTTTCTGAAGATACTCGGCAAGCGCATCAACCTGGACGATGTGGAGCGCCTGCTGAAGCAGCACTTTGATACCGGCGATATCGCCTGCGGCGGCAAGGACGACGAGCTGTGGATCTACGTGGTGGATCCCGCCCTCGAGGACGCGGCGGTGGACTATGTGTTCAATGAGATGGACATCAACCGCAAGCTGCAAAAGGCGGGCGTCATTCCCGCAATACCGAGGAATACCTCCCAGAAGGTGCTTTACAGCCAGCTTCCGCCGCTGTAATTGGAAAGGACGGGGGAACAGATATGGCATTGATCAAATCCATCGCGGACGACGCCGTCGTCAAGAATACAACCATGGGCAAGCGCTCCACCATCGATCACGATTGTGTGGTTTTAAATTCCACCATCGGCAGCTATGTGGACATTGAGAAGCGCAACCTGATCCGAAGCGCCGTCATAGGGGACATGACCTATACCGGCGCGGATGTGGGTATCATGTGGGCAGAGGTTGGAAAATACTGCTGCATTGCCCGGCGGGTGGAAATCGGCGGCAACGAGCACAACTACCGGGCGGCGTCGATGATGCCCTCCTACCGGCTGCTCAACAAGCTGGGGGGAAAGCTGTCCATGCACCAGGATGAGGAAATCGTTCGCGTCGGCAACGATGTCTGGATCGGCGTGGGCGCGCTGATTCCGCGCAAAAGCGGCCTGGTGATCGGAGACGGCGCCGTGATCGGCAGCGGCGCGGTGGTGACGAAGAGCGTTCCGCCCTATGCCATCGTCGCAGGTGTGCCGGCCAGAGTCATGCGCTATCGCTTTGACGAGCAAATCATCGAGAAGCTGCTGCGCCTGAGGTGGTGGGACTGGGAGCGGGAGAAGATCCTTGAATACTGGCCGATGCTCTCATCAGACCTGACAGAGGAAGCTGTTGACGCGTTGCTTGCAACGCAATAAAAGAGTGCGGGCGACGCTTGAACAAGAGATATTTATGGATAATGCCCCTCTTTTAACGACGGCCGACGCGCACCGTGCCCGGTGAAGCCGAGGTCAAAACCCAAACAGGATGGAGGAGATAATTATGGACGAGCTGTTGAGTATTCTCAAGGGTATTTGCCCCAAGGTGGATTTTGTCAATGAGAAGAAGCTGATCGACGATGGCATACTGGACTCATTTGACATCATTTCCATCGTCAATGAGCTGAACGAGCATTACGACATCGAAATCGATGTGGACGACCTCGAACCGGATAACTTTAACACCGTTGAGGCGATGCTGGAGCTGGTCAATAAGCTGAGTAACGAGTAACGGTGCAAGAGGGCATTATCCATGAATATCGTATCGCTGTTTTACCTGGCGTTTGTAGCCGTCGTGGCGCTGGTTTATTTTTTCACGCCGCGCCGCTTTCGCTGGGTAATACTGCTGGGAGCCAGCCTGGTCATCTACCTGTATTGCGGCAGGAAGATGATCGTTTGGTTGCTGATGACCTCGCTGAGCATATATATCGGCGGTTTGTTGATTGATCGCCGCCAGAAGCGCTACCTCGAACAGCTTGAAGCCAGCCCCGAACTCGATAAAAATGGCAGGCGGGCGCTTAAAAAAAAGAACGAGGATGACAAGCGGCTCTATGCCGCGCTGGTTGCCGCGGTCAATATCGCAATCTGGGTGACATTCAAGTTTGCGGATCTGTTTATCGAAACGCTGAACCGCTGTCTTTCCTCCAACCTGAGCCTGCTTCACCTGGCGTTGCCCCTGGGCATATCCTTTTATACCCTACAGGCGATCAGCTACATGGTCGACCTCACCCGGGGAAAGTGCGAGGTCCAGAGGAACTACTTCAAGCTGCTGCTGTGGCTGAGCTTCTTTCCGCAGATACTGCAGGGCCCGATCTGTCGCTACAGGGAGACGGCGCACCAGCTCTATGAGCCCCATGATTTTGACTATCGCAGGGTGAAGTTCGGCATGCAGCGCATGCTCTGGGGCTTCTTCAAGAAGCTCGTGATCGCCGACAGGGTGGTCAGCATCTCCGACACGATTTTCGGAAATTCGGCAAAATACCAGGGCGTGATCTTCATCATCGGCGCACTGGCCTATACCATACAGATCTATGCCGACTTCTCCGGCGGCATGGACATCATCAGCGGAACGGCGGAAATACTGGGCGTCAACATGCCCCTCAACTTCGAGCGTCCCTATTTTTCAAGGAGCATTGCGGAGTACTGGCGCAGATGGCACATCACCCTGGGCACCTGGTTCAGGGACTATATATTTTATCCGCTGTCCATCTCCCATCCGGCCCAGGCACTGAGCAAGCACTGTCGCAAGCTCTTCGGCCCCGGCTTCGGGAAGATGCTTCCCACCTACCTGGCCATGGTGCTGGTGTGGCTGCTCAACGGCATATGGCACGGGGCGGGGGCGCAGTTTGTCGCCTTCGGCATGTACCAGGGCATATTGATCGTGTTGGGCATGCAGCTGGAGCCCGTATTCCAGTGGATCATCGACAAATTCAGGATTCGCACGGACTGCTTCAGCTGGCGGCTGTGGCAGCGCGTTCGCACGCTGGCGCTGATCATGGGCGGACGCATCATATTCAAGGCCAACGGATTGCCCGAAGCGGGGCGCATCTTCAGGAGCATATTCACCGTCCGCAACTGGTGGGTCCTGACGGACGGCACGGTCTTCAAGTTGGGGCTGGATGCCTGGGAGCTGTTTGTGCTGTTTGTGGCGGTGCTTGTGCTGCTGACGATCAGCATATTGCAGGAGAAGGGCGTGCGCATCCGCGAGACGATCGAAAGGCAGAACCTGCTGTTCAGGTGGGGACTCGCCATCGCGGCGGTCGTGGCCGTGGTGCTGTTTGGCGTCTATGGCATAAACCTCGACCTGAGCGGATTTGTATACGCCGGCTTCTGATTTTGTGACGGCCTGTTGGAGGATGGTTCATCAATCATGAGTATAAGAGTCAAGAGAGCGGCGGGCGCCATCGTATTCTTTATGCTGCTCTTTATCACGCTGGGATGGGTCCAGGATGTGGTCACGCCGGACTTCGACTGGCCGGAGCACAATCGGCGTTCACTCAAGGGCATAAGAAGCGCCTTCAACGAGCCAAAGGGCAGCATTGACGCCGTCTTTTTCGGCACAAGCCAGACCTTCTGTTCGATTTCCCCGATGACGATGTACGACATCGCCGGCGTTCGCGCCTACAACTTGGCCAGCACCAACCAGCGCATCCCGGTGGCATACCACCTGCTCAAGGCCATACTGCGCGACCAATCGCCCAGGCTTGTGGTGGTCGACGCCAGCGGCTTCTTCTATACCGAAAAGGAGATGCAGAGCGCCGCCAAGTATGAGGAGATGGTCAACAGCCTTCCTTGGAGCAGGCTTCGTGACAGATGGGAGCTGATGACCGAAATCGCCAGGCTTCGTGACAGGGAGGGCGATTGGAAATACATACTGAGCTCGGTCATACCGCTGCTTCGGTATCATTCAAACTACAAGCTGACGGAGCAGGATCATGTGGAGATGTACCTGAAGGATCTCTACCAGCGCAAGGGCTATGTGGCGACCTTCGACTCCGTGCCTGTGGAAAAGGAGAACTACAAAATCGTCAAGGCCATGCTCGACCCGAACGACGACTATGCCAGCGACGACGACCAGAAGGAAAGACTCAGGGACAGCATCGCGGCCAACGAACCCTACCTGCTGAAGATGCAACAGCTGTGCCGGGAGCACGGCGCGGAATTGGTCTTCATAAAGGTTCCCATCTGCACGACGACTGAGCACAGGGGCTATTGGAGCTTCAACAAGCACGATATGACCGAAGCGCTGGCCGGGAAGATGGGCGTGAAATTCCACGATATGTGTTATGAGGATGTCGGCCTGGACTGGTTCAAGGATTCCAACGACAGCGGCGAGCATGTCAACTACCGCGGCGCGAAGAAGGTCACCGCCCGGGTGCTCCAGTGGCTCCAGGAGGAATTCGGCCTGTCCTCAGAGCGCAATGAGGCGTGGGACAGGCAGTGGTCGTACCAAAGCAAGGTGTTCGCCGAGGAAATGGAATACCTAGAGCTCGAATTGGAATTCGACCTCGTGAAGTATCTCGAGCGCGTCCGGAAGGGCGATTATGTGCTCTTCACCATCGTGTCAAACGGCTTGGGCAAGTATTGGAGCGACGAGGCCCAGCAGGCATTTGAGAAAACCACGGGAACAAAGCTCGACCTGAGAAAGAAGAACAACGCGGCCTATGTGGGCGTTTCGAGCCAGGGCCGGATCATCGAGGAGCGCAATGGCAAGAAGTCCTGTTCGCTGCAGGCCGAACTGGACAACGGGCTGAACTGTAAATTGAGCAGCAGGAAGACCAAATCCAGATACGCCGGGTCGATCGTCATCGATGGAAAGCGCTACGATGCCCCGGGACAGGGCGTTCATTTCGTGGTTTATGACAACAAGCTGGGCTGTGTCGTGGACAGCATCTGCTTCAACACCGCGTCCAAGGCGCTGAAAGCGCAGCAGGATACGGATTACAAGGAAAACATGCGCATGAAAATCATCGAATACGTCCACGGCCAGATGAAAAACATGTGAATCAAACCGAACCTCACGGGGCTTGATTCGCGGCTTTCTACGGAGGTTTATCGCTTTGCCGAAGAGAAGGGACCTTGGAAACGCCATACAGGGCTTGGCCTGCCTTGCGATACTGTGGTTCATCATGTTTGGCGATCCCACCCGGCTGCCGACGCAGTGGCTGACCGCGATTCCGTCGGGACTGCTGACCTCCGCGCCGGCATTCCTGATCAGCATGACGGTGCTTTACTTTATCGAAGGCACGCGCGCGGCCCATTCAGGGGATGTAGCCCCGGCTTCGCCGGTCAGGCGGGCGCTGGGATACTATGTATCCTATTGGAAGCTCTGCGCACCGCTGGTGCTGATCGGCGGCCTGTTTTTCTGCGAGATCTCGGAATCCCCGATCTATTGCCCGATGTTCAGGAACCTGGGCTTCCTGAATGTCAGCCGTGCGATACTGGCGCTGTCCAACAACATCCACGAGGGCACCTGGCTGATTTCATCGATCGCGATCTGCGCCTTTTGCGCGGCGCTTTACCCGATCGCGAAGCATAAGAGGGGGACGGGACTGGCGCTGGCGGTGCTCGCAGGGGGCGTCGCCGCGCAGGCCGTGCTGTACCTGAAGGTACTGCCCTTTATGTACAATTCACGGGTGTACCGGACCGCCGCGGTGGTCGGGCCGTCGGCCTACATGCTGGGCTTTCTGTTGTTCCGGGGCGACGGCGCCGTGAAGCAGCGCATCGGGCAGCTGTCCGACGGACTGTCGGACAACAGGGCGTTTGCCACCCTGTCCGGGCCGTTCAGGTTCATCGGTCGCAAATGGACGACCTTCTGGATGGCGCAGTTCTACATGGCGATGTACTATTATCACGTGGCGGCGTCGGTATACGCCGCCACGGGTAACGCTCTGTGGAGCTACCTGATCTTCCTGCTGATGACGGGCTTGCTGCTCTACGGGCTGGATTGGGGCTACCGCCGTCTGGAGACCGCGCTTCGACGCAGCTGGCTCAGCGCCCCTGCGATACTGCTCACACTGGCTGTGCCCTTCCTGCTGCGGCTGGCGCTGGAGACGTCCATGGACGCCTACGCCCAGTTTTCCTACCTCGCCGCCCAGCAGTGGCCGATCAGGGCGATGGTCAATGTGCTGGCGATATTCTGCCTGGTCCTGATACTTCGCGCGCTGATTGGGCGGTGGCTGCCGGCGGGCCTGACGGTGACGGTGCTGATGACGCTGCTGGCCATCGCCAACCACTACACGATGAAGTACCACGGGGCGCTGCTGACGGTGGAGGATATCCACAATGTCGGCACCGTCAAGGGCGTGATCAGCAGCTACGACCTGTCCGTGGACGCCGTCGCGGGGCGCATACTGCTGCTGGGGGTGGCCGCCGCGGCCTGCTGCATACTGGCCTGGCTGTGCGCAAGGCCCCTGCGCGAGCTGTATACCCGCAGGCAGCGCTGGATCAATCGGCTGGCGTGCCTGCTGGCGGCGGTGGTCAGCCTGTATTTCAGCTATTTTTCAGCGGTCCCGATCATCGAGCGTCAGGACAACATCTGGAGCTGGGGCAGCCTCTACGCGAAGATCGGGTACCTGTCCGGCACGGTGGAATCGACGCTGGCCAATATGGAGTTTTCGGTATACAGGCCGGACGGCTATTCGGATGAACGCATTGCCGAGCTCGCCGAAGCGGCACGCAGTCAGCAGAGGTCGGACGCCGTCGCGGCGGACAGCGAGGCCTACCCGGACATCGTGATGATCCTCAACGAGACCTGGTACGACCTCGACCTGTACATCGACACCGGGGCCGATGTGGATTACCTGAAGCACTATCGGGCGCTGGACAACGCGATCAAGGGCTACGCCGAGGTCCCGCTCACCGGCGGGGGCACCAACGGCACGGAGTACGAGATGCTCACGGGCAATTCCATGACGCTGATCAACGCCTACGCCCCCTTCAACCGCCTGAACTTCGCCGACACGGTGACGCTGCCACGCTACCTGAAGCAGCTCGGCTACTCCACCATCGGCGCCCACCCACATGAATCCCAGAACTATCACCGGGGCATGAGCTGGTCACAGATGGGCATAGACCGGAGCTACTTTATACAGGATTTTACGGACCTCGAGTATTACGCAGACCGCAACCGGGATCACGAGATCACGGACACGGCGGCGCTGAAGAACCTGATTCGCTTCATGGATGATATGCCGGGAGACGGTCCGCGCTTTGCCTTCCTGGCGACCATGCAAAACCACGGCGACTGGACCACCAACAGCCCCGAACAGGCGCTGGTGCACAGCCATCCCGCCACGGCGGACCAGGCATTGATCGACAAGATCAATGAATACCTGTCCTGCCTGACGTATACCGACGCGATGATCGAGTTCATGCAGCGGTATTACACCCAGCTGTACGAGCAAACGGGCAGGCGGGTCGTCGTGTGCATGGTGGGGGACCATTCGCCCAGCTTCCTGCCCGCGCTGGAGGGCCTGTGCAAATGGCAAGACCGGGCGCTGGCCGAGCGCAAGGGCAAACAGACGCCTTTCTACATCTGGGCGAACTATCCGCTGGATCCGGAGGACGAAGCCCTTCCCCGGACGGAAAGCATGGACCTGTGTTGCCTGATGCCCGCCGTTCTGCGCGCTGCCGGGGTGCCGCTGTCCTACTATTACAGATACATCCTCGATATGAACCGGGATGTGGCGGTATACACCAACGTCGGTTCGGAGACGGCCGAGGAATCCAGGCGGATCGCCTTCTATGACCGCGAGGCCCTGCTGCATTACGTGGATGAGGATGCGCCCCTGGCGCACGCGGTCAGCGATTACTTTTGCATGGAATACAACCTCAACGGTGCGGACACCCGACTGGAACCGGCGTTGTTCGAACCGGAAGGGTCGGTGAAGGCAGGGCCTGCCGCTGATCCCTGAGGATATGATCGCTTGAAAGTGGAGGTTCTACGGATTGAATCATAGATGCAGAGGCGTGGCCCTTTGTCTGGCGGGCGTGGCGTTGCTTGTGGCCCTGCTGTTTTGCAGACCGGGCCAGGGCGAGCGCGACACCGACGGGGGCGTCGCGCCGGTAAGACTGTCCAGGGAATCCGGCTTCTACGACGATTCGTTTTATCTGGAGATGGACTGCGACAGTGGAGAGATCCGCTATACGCTGGATTCCACTGAGCCGGATGAACATTCCCTGCTGTATACCGGGCCCATACTGGTCGAGGATGCCAGCGGCAACCCGAATGTCTACAGCATGATCGAGGATGTCTGCATTGAATTGAGGTCGGACATACTGGAGGTCGCCGGCCGCGAGCCCAGGTACGGCTTTACGACGCCGACACAGCCCGTGGACAAGGCTACGGTCGTTCGCGCCGTCTGTATCGACGCCTTCGGCAACCGCAGCGAAGTCGTCAATGGCGTCTACTTTGTCGGCTTCGACAAAAAGGAAGCCTATGATGGCATGAACATCATCTCCATCACAACAAACCCCGACAATCTCTTTGACTTTGACAACGGCATCTATGTCCTGGGCAAGACCTTCGACGATACCCTCGTCGAAGGCGCGGGCGTGCCGCCGGCGATTGCAAACTTTGGCAACTGGGCGGGGAATTACAAGAACAAGGGCAGCCAATGGGAGCGGGAGGCGCATATCTGTTTTTTCGATACCGCGCGAAACCTGACGCTGTCCGGCAATTTCGGTATACGTATACAGGGCGGCGCCAGCCGCTATATGCTGCCCAAAAGCCTGAATATCTACGCCCGAAAGCGCTATGGCAGCGAATCCATACCGGCGCTGCCTCTGTTCGGCGAGGATTGGCAGCTGCACAGCCTGAACCTGAACGCGGGCGGCCAGGGCGTGGAGACGAAGATTCATGATCTTCTGGTCAACACCTTGGCGGCGGACTGCAAGGTGCTGACCCGGGAATATGAGCCCTATGAGCTCTTCCTGGACGGTGAATACTGGGGCGTATATTGGTTGACCCCCCGGTTCAAGGAGGATTACTTCGCCAGCAAGTATGGGGTCGGGGACGGGGATGTCATCGTTACAAAGGTCGATCACATCGAAGTCGGCAGCGATGCGGACTTCAAGGTCTATAAGGATGCGCTTTATACAATCGCTGACAGTGATTTGAGCGACGAGGCGAACTATGCCCGTGTGTGCGAGGTCGTCGACATGGAGAGCTGGATCGATTATTACGCGATAGAGCTGTACATCTGCAACACGGACTGGCCGGGCAACAATCGCTCCCTGTGGCGCGTTCGCAATACGTCGGATCGACCGGATGAGGACGGAAAGTGGCGATGGGTGCTGTTTGACGTCAACCTGTCGATGGATACTGCGCGCGCGGATGACGATTTCATCAACCGCACCACCAAACGGGATCCGATCCTGGCCAGCCTCTATGATAACAGAACCTTCAGGAAGGCGCTGAGAAGGCGAATGATCAAGCTGGCAAAGGACAATTTCAACCCGAACCGTGTGAACGCTTTTGTGGACGAATACACAGCGCGGATGCGCCATGCCATGGGCAACGAATACAAACGGTTCATGAATGACAGGACGGAAGAGGACTTTGTGAAGGCCTGTGAGAAGATCAAGGACTTTTTCCGGTTGAGGTATGATTATGTCATGGAGAAACAAGGTGGAAAGAAGAGATAAGACGGCGCTGGCAGCGGACAAGTACCGTCACGAGCTCAAGTATATTTGCAGCGATCTGGAGCTGCGGATCGTCGAGCAGAAGCTCAAAGCGGTGATGAAGCCTGATCCCCATGCCGACAGGAACGGTGAATACCTGATACGCAGCGTCTATTATGACGACTACCAAAGGAGCCGCTTCTTTGAAAACGAGGATGGCGTGGATCCCAGGGAAAAGTTTCGCATCCGCACTTACAACTTGTCCGATGCGCGCATCTGCCTGGAAAAGAAGATCAAGCACCGCGGCATGACGGGCAAGCGGAGCTGCCTGATCGACCGGGACACTTGTGTGAGGATGCTGGCGGGTCAGTCTGTTTCGGACCGCTTCGGACAGCACCCGCTGCTCGACGAGTGGATCGTGCAGCGGGACACCGCAGGACTGCGTCCGGTGATGCTGGGGGAATATGTGCGCAAGCCCTACATCTATCCGGTGGGCAACGTCAGGATCACCTTCGACCGGTATATCTCGACTTGCCTGAGGGTACAGGATTTCTTTGAAACCCACACCTCCAGGATCGCGGTGCTGCCCACAGGTTATCATGTGCTGGAGGTCAAATACGACGACTTCCTTCCGGACGTCATCTACCAGCTGATCGACAGCGGCCACATGCGCCAGACCACCTTCTCAAAATTCTATCTGGGCTGCAAGGCGGCGGGAGGTAATTGCTATGAGCTTTAGTGACATCTTTAAGAAGGGTTTTCTGACATCCTACGCCAATTCGGAAATCACATTCCGCTATGCGGTGTTGGCGATGCTGGTGTGCCTGGGGATATCGCTGGTGATCTGCGCGGTGTACTACTTCAAATCCAGAAAGTACTTCTTTTCAAAGGAGTTCGCGGTGTCCCTGGTGGCGCTGTCGGTGATTACCGTGTCGGTGATCCTGACGATACAGGCCAGCGTGGTGGTATCGCTGGGCATGGTGGGCGCGCTGTCCATCGTGCGTTTCAGGACGGCCATCAAGAACCCGCTGGACCTGGTGTTCCTGTTCTGGTCCATCGCCACGGGCATCATCTGCGGGGCGGGGCTTTACTTCATCGCGCTGCCGCTGACGCTGATCCTTGGCATCGCGATACTGCTGTCGGACGAGGTGCCCGGTGTGGCGCGCAATAAGATACTGGTGCTGGACGGCAGCTATCCCTATGACGAGAAGCAGACCATGGACATCGTGAAGAAGTACGCAAAGTGGTACAACGTGCGCACAGAGAGCGTGCACAACGACGCGGTGAACCTGATCATCGAGGTGCGCAAGGTGCATGACAGCGCGGACCTGATCCGGGAGCTGAGGCAGACGGGCGCGTTCAGTGACGTATCGCTGCTGGTGCAGGAGGGAATGGTCGACTGATGAGAAATGACAAAGGCAGGTGGGCGATGCTCTTCCTGCTGACGACTTGCTTCCTGATTCTCATGGTGTTATATGCCAGGCGGTCGGTCGATGCCCAGATGATCGAAGATGCCAAATATCCAAGGAAGAACGATACAATCCAACTGACGATACACGACAGTACAGCGCTTCAGATTTCCGGCGAGGGAAAGCTGTACGCCGATGATGTGGCTATGCTGCTTAAGAGCGCTTCTGCAAAAAAACAAGACATTACTGACATCATAGTGGAAGAAGGCATTACGGAAATAGGGTACGATACATTCACTCAATTCATTATGCTTAAAACGCTTAAACTCGGAAAAGATGTCAAGCGTGTCGCGCCGGGCGCGTTGAAGCAGTGTGAATGGCTGGAATACCTGTTTCTCCCCGCGGGGCTAACAAACATAGGGAAGGATTTCCTGTATGCCTGCCCCAAATGTCGTGTTGTG
Organism: Clostridia bacterium; assembly: GCA_045637485.1. Taxonomy (GTDB): domain Bacteria; phylum Bacillota; class Clostridia; order Christensenellales; family Aristaeellaceae; genus UBA2862. The sequence continues at coordinate 2,172 of JAZTZK010000165.1, read as the reverse complement.
ACCGATGGAAAGGCCGAAGCCCTTCCGGAAATGGCGAATGTAAAGAAAGCCGAGCGAATTATGACTGAGGTGGATTCCTGGAAGGCATTGCTCGCCGCAACCGGAGATGGCGATAGACCGCCGGTGTCGGTAAAAAACTGGTGGCAGTAATGTGAATTTGCCAAAAGATATGATGCGGCTGAAGCCATGTGCTGCGGCGGAGAAATGCAAAGAACCGCTGCGCTTTGAAGCGCATTACCTGCATATTTGGGGGCATTTGTATTGAAGAAATCATTGAAGGGATGGATATGTTGCCTGCTGGGCGCGGCTTGTATCGTTTCGCTGTTGGTTGTCGCGCTGAAGCAACCCAAAGGCGAAGATGAGAACAGCGCTCCGGTATCTTTCTCCGTGCGTTCAGGATTCTATGACGAGGCGTTTTACCTCGAACTGGATGCCGGCAAAAATGAAATATATTATACATTGGATTCCAGTGATCCGGATACGGGTTCCATGCGATATACGGGACCGATACTCATAAAGGATGCCAGCGAAAACGAGAATGTGTATTGCTTAATCGAGGATGTGAGCCCCTATAATAATGTCGATCTGTTGGAAAAAAACGGTCTGAGCCAAACATACACGTACCAGATTCCACAACAGCCGATTGACAAGGCGACTGTGGTGAAGGCTGTAAGCGTAGACGATAAAGGTAATTGCAGCAGGGTGATTGAAGCCGTCTACTTTGTTGGCTTCAAGGATAAGAAAGGATATGATGGAATCAATATTATGACCATCACGACCGATCCGGATAATCTGTTCAGCAGAGAAACCGGTATCTATGTGATGGGAAAGACGTTTGACGACAGTACTGTTGATAGCATTGTTCAATACGAGGTCAAGAGCGCCTATTCCTTGAAGGCCAATTACAGGCAGAAGGGCAGGGAGTGGGAGAGAAAAGCGGCAATCCATTGCTTTGATCCTCGTGGAGATATCATCTTCTCCGGCGATTTCGGCATTCGAATTCAAGGCAATACGACGCGCGCCAGATTGCCGAAGAGCATAAATCTATACGCCCGAAAAGAATATGGCCAGGCTTTCTTCGATACTGGACAGTTGTTTGCGCCCTATAATCACCTGGAGAGCCTGAACCTTCATACCTCTCAGAATGGAACTTTATTCAAGGATTATTTGGCGAGCGAATTCATGAGAGGGTTTGATGTTGCATGTCAAATGTATGTGCCCTGTGCGCTTTTTTTGAATGGAGAATACTGGGGGATACACTGGCTGTCGCCAAGATTCAAGGCGGATTATATGGGACAGATGTTCGGCGTTGAAGATAAGAACCTGTTTTTGGTCAAGCAGAACCGCATTGAGGTTGGCTATGAGGAAGACAGAGCGCTGCTGGACGACCTGATAGAGTATATCACAGGCAACGATATGAATCTGGCGGAAAACTATCAACACGCCTGTGAAATGATGGATATGCAGTCTTATATTGAGTATTTTGCAGCGGAAATCTACATTGCAAATACCGACTGGCCCGAATTCAACCAGGCCATGTGGAGAACAAAATATAAAGCGAACGATACCTATTCAGATTGCAAATGGCGGTGGATTCTGTTTGATGTCGACTTAAGCATGGAGGTAAGGAACGCGAAAAAGAGTCTCCTGAAAAACGCGATAAATCGGGACGCGATTTTCGCGTCACTAATGGAAAACGAAGACTTTGTATCTGCGCTCAATAACAAATTGGTTGAACTGGCGACGGACACATTCTCTCCTGAAAAGGTTGATGTGTTTGTAGATGAATATAAGGCGCTCATGGCTGACGCAATGGTGTTGAATTACCAACGGTTCATAGGCAATGACAAGACTATAGAGGATTTTATCCAGGGCTGCGACGAGACAAAGGTTTTTTTCCACGATCGGCAGAAGTATATATTAAAGAAATACGGGAGGAATGGCAATGAGCTTTAGTGACATCTTCAAGAAGGGTTTTCTGACATCCTACGCCAATTCGGAAATCACATTCCGCTATGCGGTGCTGGCGATGCTGGTGTGCCTGGGGATATCCCTGGTGATCTGCGCGGTGTACTACTTCAAATCCAGAAAGTACTTCTTTTCAAAGGAGTTCGCGGTGTCCCTGGTGGCGCTGTCGGTGATTACCGTGTCGGTGATCCTGACGATACAGGC
>JAZTZK010000164.1:0-16116 GCA_045637485.1 Clostridia bacterium | reverse complement strand
GAAAGCTCAAAACGCAAAAGTCAAATTCGTTTACAATAATTCTCCACTCTTTGTTAAATTCCATTTCATTGACAATAGATTTATAAATCCAAGCTATAATCATCACTGTCCCCGGGCGACAAGTCTGTGATCGTTTCTGCGATAAACTGCTCTCAGAAAACGGATTTAAAGAAAGGAAGCGCTGCCTTATGAAAAAACTCATTATGTTGCTTGCGGCTCTGATGCTGACTGCCTTTGCCCTTGCCGAAACCAATCCCTGGAGCCTCGAGGGCTACTTTGTGGATGCGGATAAAAACTATCTGGGCATCTTCGCCTCAGACGACCCAGCGGAGCCCGGCTGGTATGTCGGCGGCGAACTGGGCGAGAACATGTTTGGTGCGGTTATTCAGCAGGAAGGTGATACTCTACACGGTGACGTTGGCCAGGAGAACGGTACGTTCATCGTGACCGTTGCCGCCGAGGGAGACGGCGTGCGCCTCACCCTGGAGGACGGTACTACCCATCACTTATCCAAATATGAAGCCCCGGAGCCCATCGCCATCGTCACGCTCGAGGCGGACGGCATGGGCCAGATCGCTCTTGCCGAAGGCGATGAACCGCTCGCGTTTGACGACGAATCTCTCATCCGGGGCGCGGTGTTGGAACTGGTGGAGCCGGCCGACTATACCTTCGCCGCGAGAGCCGATGAAGACTATCGGTTTGTGAAGTGGACAAAGAACGGCGAGACATTCTCCACCGACGCGCAGATCACCCTGGCGCTGACGGAAAGCGCGGCTTATGTCGCCGTGTTCAGGGTATACAACCCCTATGCCGGCGAACCGGTTTCCGACATCGGCTCCGCGCACACCATCGGCGATGTGCTGGCCCTGAGCAACGGCAACTATACCGCGTCGGAGAGCCTGTATGTCACGGTGGCCGAGCTGGACGATGTCGTCTATCGCGTGGAGGCAGCCATGGACGCGAAAACCTCGGAGGCCCTCCTCGCCCTCGACTTCGAAGACCAGGATTATCTGCAGAAGTTCACGGACCTGGTCTCTCCCTTGCCGATAACGCGCATCGAAAACCTGACCGCGCAGATCCCCTCCCACGAAGCGCTTGACGCTCTGATCGGCAAAACGTGCGAGGAACTGCTGAACGATGGCTGGACATGTGAGGGCTGGACCTTTGAGGGTCAGGAGTTGAACGAACTGGTATTCCATCTGAACCACGGCACGTTTGCCTATGATGTCACCTTTGACGGCGCGGAAGACCTCCCCGACGACTTTGACGAGGCGGACCTCAACCCCCTGACTGTCGCCTCCGTCACCTACAGCGGCATCGGGGACGCCACGGCAATCGAGGACCCCGAGGAGACGCCCGGCGAAGATGAAATGGCCTCTGAGCAGGCAGATTGAGATACTTCGAATTCTGCGTCGCCAATACAGGCGGCGCTTTTCTATTGCCCTGAAGGAGGTGATCCCCTGTGCTTTGTGTCTATCCGCCTGACAGTACTGATTTTTCCAGCAACGGCCTGGGCACCATCGCGCCATCCTCCGCGCTGGTGAAAGAAACCCTGAACGGCGAGTATGAGTTGGAGATCATCCATCCGTTGGACGAGACCGGCAAGTGGCATCGCCTTCAGGAAGGGTATATAGTCCGGGCTCCGGTACCCTCGGGTACTACGCCGCAGGTGGCGCTGGCCTACAAGGTGCTCAGCGAGGGCAAGGCTATATACAAGGTGAACACTAAGCGAAATCCGCTGGTGCTCCGTTCATCCACCGCCGCTAAATACAAGAAGCTCAGCAAATATAAAAAGGGCAAGCAGGTCATTGTGCTGGAACAGACCACCAGCACGCTCTGGGAAGTCGTATGTCCGGACGGGAAGCGCGGGTATATGCCTGCCGCTTCCCTTGCTTTTGTCAGGAATACCTCCGATTACGCCGACGCCGTCGGCGCGGTCATCGAGGGCCGCCAGCTGCGGGATCAGCCCTTTCGCATCTACCGGGTGGTGCCGGAGCTGGACAAGGTAACGGCTTATGCCCGGCACATCTTCTATGATCTGCTTGAAAATATGATCAAGAAGTATGAGCCCCTTCCCACGACGACCGGCAAGACCGTCGTGGATCAGATCGGGGCCAGCTGCCTGTCCGAGCATGACTTCACCTTCTACTCCGACCTGACCTCCACGGCGGAGGAAGTGGTGTTCGAGAACAAGAACCCGGTCGACTGTCTTCTGGGCAGCGATGGGGTCATCGAGAAATACGGCGGCGAACTGCAGCGGGACTGGTTCGATGTGTTCGTCGTGGAGCGCGTGGGAAACGACACCAACATCCAGATTCGCCAGGGCAAAAACCTGACCGGCATCAAGTACGATGTAGACATGACGGATGTAGTCACCCGCATCATGCCCACCGGCGAGGACAAGGACGGCAAGGTGCTGTACCTCCCCGAGGAATACATCGACAGTCCGCACATCGTCAATTTTCCCGCGCCGAAATGGATTCATTTGGCAGTGTCAGACTGCAAGGAGGTCACCAAGGGAAAGAACAAGAAGACCAAGGCGAAGTGCTATACGCAGATGCGTCAGGCGGCGCAGGCGGAGCTCGACAAGGGTTGCGACCTGCCCACCGTCACGCTCACGGTGGAGTTCATTGACGTGACTCAGACGGAGGAGTATAAGCAGTACAGCTTCCTGCAAAGTATTTTTCTGGGGGATGCCGTGCGTGTCATCGCAAAGCGCGTGGGCGTGGAGGTCTCCATGCGGATGACCGAATACACCTACAACTGCCTGACGCGCCAGTATGAGAAGATGACGCTGGGTACCGTGGAGGATACGGTGGGTGCAAGCATGATCTCCGCCCGGCAGCTACCCTCGGGCATCATCTCCGGAAGCAAGCTGGCCCTGGGCTCGGTGGGCATTGGGCAGCTTCAGGAGGGCTCGGTTGGCGAGCTGCAGATCCAGGAAGCGGCCATCGGCAACGCGCACATCCAGAATGCCGCCATCAGCGCGGCGAACATCCAGACGGCGGCGATTGAGTTTGCGCACATCGCAGCGGCGACCATCAATCAGTTGAACGCTGGCTCCATAGAAGCAGGTGCCGCGAAGATCGCCAGCCTTACCGCCCATGACATCGAGACGGACAGCCTCGCGGCGGCGCTGGCGGCGTTTACCGTCATCACCTGTGGCACGGCTACCTTTGACGCGGCGACTATCCGGCATCTGGTGGCGCAGTCCATGAACCTGGACTATGGCGCTGCCGGGCAGGTGTTCATCCGAAACCTGGCGGTGGAGTATGCGCAGATGATCGGCGCATCCATCGGGAACCTGTGCGTCCGCGCCAGCGACGGCAATTACTACAGCATCGATGTGGACAGCAATGGCAATGTCACAGGCACGCTCACCACGGTCACGGAGCAAGAAATCGATGCGGGACAGACGGACAGCGGGCGGGTAATCCTGGAAACCTCCATCACGGCATCCGATATCAACACCTCTAACCTGCTGGGTACATTCGCGCTGATCAATCAGATCGATGCCGCCCGCATCGACGTAGATCAGCTGTTCGCCCGGCAGGCCTTCATCGACCAGCTGAACACTTCGGTGATCCAGTCACAGGACTTCATCGAGCTGGTTGTCGGCCAGGTGGACGACAGTGTGGACGAAGCCATGAAGGACGCTACGCCTGCCGTGCTGCGGATTGACAGCAGCCGGGGCACGGTGTTCAAGGACAACAATGTATCCACGGTGTTGTCTGTGTCCATACACTACGGCAGGCAGATTATCGAGAACATCACTGCGCTCAGGGCAACCTTCGGCGCGACTGCCCACCTGCAGTGGGAATGGCTGCGAATGGATGAGAACAGGTATGGCGTTATCTCTGCGGATGACACCCGGCTCTCGAATGGCGGGTTCACACTCACGCTCGGCCCTGCGGATGTGGACGTCAAGGTTACCTTCCGCTGCGCGCTCATTACGGACTAAGGAGGATTCTTCATGGCCATCAGATCATCTGACCAGATCAGCATCGTCGACCTGACGGACGGATACTCGGTCAACATCACTACGGACTCGTTTACCTTTGCGGGTGACACTACGAAGGTGAAGAGCACACAGTCCTTTTCCACCACCATTTATGGATACTGCGGTTCGAATGCAGTAACGGCGGTTGTGGACACGACAGAACTTTCCCTGCCCACCGGCCTGACGGTTTCCAGCGACGGAGATACCATCAGCCCGACGCTGACATTCACGGCGACCACGGCTCTGACGCAGGCTATCCTGACTGCCTTCGGTGGTTCGGTGGACATTCCCATCGTGCTTGATGGCGGGGATATTACGCTCCACAAAAGCGTATCCCTTGCGATTGCCCTGACAGGCTCCACAGGCACTGCGCCTTATTCTATCATCATGGGAAACGAGGCACAGGTTATCGCCTGTGACAAGGACGGCGCGACACTGGCAGCGGACACCATCACCATTCCGTTCTCCATCTTTCAGGGTACCACCCGCAGGGCGGCAACCGTGACCTATTCGACATTGCCATCCGGTATTACACTGGGTTCGAACACCCCTGGCACAGCCAGCGCCGAGGGCAGTCTGGTGCTAAACGTGGCAGCAGGCAGCACACTGGGCGGCACGAACAGCGGTGTCATCACGCTGACATTCAAGTACAGCTCGACAACGGTAGGCACAAAGACATTCACATGGTCGAAGGCTATCACCGGGGCGACTGGCGCTCCGGGGGCGGCAGGCAGTTCTGCTCAGTGGTATTCAGGTACGGGCATTACGGGCACCAGCACTACGGCAACGGTGTTCTCCAACTCCGGCGTGAGCAACGCGCAGGTCGGCGATATGTACCTGAACACCAGTACCCAGAACACCTATCGCTGTACCGTAGCAGGCGCGGCATCCGTGGCAAAGTGGGTATATGTGTCCAATATCAAGGGCGCGACCGGCACTTCCTCCACCAACGTGGTGTGCGGGAACGAGGCGGTCAGTATTCCCTGTACGCTGGGCGGACTCGTCAAGGCGGCGAGCACGATCACGATACCGTTCGCGGGGTATATCGGTACGGCTCGTGCCGCGTGTACATTGGCCGACCCGACGCTGCCCAGCGGTATGACGAAATCCTCCAACACTGCAGCGACCACCAGCGCAGACGGCTCCTTCGTGATCTCTGTGGCGGCGAATGGCGCACTGGGCAACGCCAGCACTATGACTGGCGAGATCACGTTGACGTTCACCTGCAACAGCCAGACGTTCACCAAGAAGTTCACCTGGTCAAAAGCCATGACCGGCGCAACCGGAGCGCAAGGCGACCCCGGTGCGGATGCCATCACGCTGGTAATTACCAGCAGCAACGGAACTATCTTCAAGAACAGTGCCATCGCGACCACGCTGACGGCGCATGTCTACAAGGCGGGCGCGGAGGTGACAGGGTCGGCTTTGTCCGCGCTGGGAACCATCAAGTGGTACAAGGACGGCGGTTCCACAGCAGTGGGCACCGGGGCGACCCTGACGATCTCCGCCGGGGATGTCACGAACAAGGCCAGTTATGTCGCGCAGCTTGAGGGATAATAGGAGGAATGATGTTTTATGGCCATCAAAGCAACGGCATCCATCACGCTCTCCGCTGTCCGAGATCTGCAGTCCTGCACTCGGTACTATCTGCTGCAATCGTCCACACTATCGCCACCGGCAAAGCCCACTGCCAAGCCGCCCAGCGGGAGTTGGACGACAACGGAGCCCACTTATACCTCCGGCAGCACGAACAGTCTGTACTTTTGCGATCTGAACGTCTTTACGGACGGGGACTACTCCTATAGCGATGTGTCCCTGTCCTCTTCTTATGAAGCGGCAAAAGCAGCGTATAACCTTGCCCAAACAGCGGAGGGAGAGGCTGCACAGGCACTGTCGAGTACAGAGTGCATCGTAGGTACACAGACAGCCTCCACCAATGCGTGGACGGGCAGAGCGTCATTCGCATCGCTCGTTAATGGACAGACCATCATGTACTGGCTGCCCTACGCAGGTACCAGCACGGCGGCGACGCTCAACCTGACGCTGTCCGGTGGCGGAACCACCGGTGCAAAAAACGTGTACATCAACGCCACTACGCGCTGTACGACGCACATCGCAGCGGGCAACATGGTCCAAATGGTCTACAGGAGTAACGTGACTATAGGTACAGCCACTTACACCGGCTGGTGGATCAGCAGGGCGCTGAACGACAACACCTACGACCGAATCCGCTTCAACAACGTAATCAAGGCGAAAACAGCGATATCTGCGTCAAGGCTAATTGTCGGGGACTCGGGTGGCTTCTTCCATCTGGCGGCGGGGTCGATCTTTGATGTGGACAAGCCCATCCTGTGGGCCGGGTCTGCGATTACTGCAGCCGCGACGGGCACGAACAATTACCTGAGCTATCCCAGCTGTACGCTGCGGAACAACACCACCAGTACATGGACTGCAACGCAGTATGAGACGCTGTATCTCGCCGGAACGCTTGAGGGGAGCGTCTTCACGGTAGCCAGCGAGAACTGGCTGACCACAGCACCGTCCAGTGCCACGCAAACCTACATTTCTCTGGGATACATGTATTCCACCTATCAGATGTACTTCTACCCTGAACATCCGATGTACCGGCTGGTAGACGGCGTGTTAACGGCGGTTAGCCAGATGGCTCATGAGGCGCAGGTGGCCGCGGGTGCTGCTCAGGCGACTGCTGACGCCACCAGAGCCGACTTCCGTCGCGTGGTGCGCATTGACGACGACGGTCTCCATGTTGGTGACAATCTGTCCAACGGAGAAGTGCTGATCGACAGCGAATCGGTCAATGTTGTGTTGGGTGGTAGGAAATACTCGAAGTTCGCAGGCAGTTATGTCCAGTTCGGCAATTACCAACTCCGTCGCTCTTCAGATGGCGGGCTGGTATTCAAACTTGCGTGAGGAGGATGATTATGGCATTCCCAACTTTTGATAATGGTTATTTCCAGGTCACAGCGTTGTCCTTTTCGCCATCCGTAGTAGCGGTCGGTGAAACTGCAACGATGTCCATTACGATAAAGAACGTGTCAGGCAAAAGCATCACCAAATGCTATGTAGATCAGGATGGTCGTTATCCTTCGACAGACGGTCAATATGGGGGATACTTCCCAAGCCAATTCCTGTATGGTGGCGGCGGCAGCTCCGGCTGGGATATGAAAACCATCTCATGGGGAAACAATGTATCCCAAACGTTCACCGCAACTGTCTCCTTCGCTGAGGGCCACTATCATCTGGACTCAACAAATTACGTTCTTGATCCGGCGCAAACTTACATCCACATTGGTATTACAACGAACGCGACTTTTTCCAATGGCACCAACTATGACAATCTCGATATCAGACCAGATGGTACTTATCTGAGCATCCTATCGGCACGGGATAACCCCAAGCTGACTCTGGAAATCGAACGCACGCCGAATGATGAGGCTGTTGCCATCAAGACCTCCGCGAAACTGACGGCAGACAGCGCCTCCTCCGTGCTGACGGCTCACAACTACAGCATACATCTGTACGCCACGAACGTCCACAATCCGGCGCTGCCCACTGACAGCGTTATCACCTTCAACGCGACCATCGCCAACCTCATCACCGGCATCACAGACAGCACCAGCGCGGTCACCGCGACATTCTCTGCTGCAACAGACTGGTACTTCCTCCTGACGGTTTCCAATGGATATGAAACGACGCACGCCTATGGCAGTATTCCCCGGGCGTTTGCGAACATTCATCTCGCCGGTCTGTCGACAGGCGGCGTGGCTTTCGGGAAGTTCAGCGGTTCGACCCAGGGGAAACCATTATTCGAGTGCGAGTTCCCTGCATATTTCAACGCCGGAATCGCCAGCCACGAATATCATGACGGCGATACTGTGACGATCAACGGCGGGACCTTCTTTGGTTATGTTACAGGCAGCACAAAGGCGCTTCACTTTGTGGTTCCTCTCCGGAAGAGCCTTGAAAGAATTACTTCTGTCTCCCTGACAAGGCTTGTTGCAAACATTGCAAATGCAGGCGGCTATGCGATTTCGTCAAGTCATGTAAGTGGCGGCAGCAATTACCTGGTATCCAGTGTGACGAACTCAGTCTCGGTAGACCGTGCGCGAAACGTCCTTGAAGTGTATTTGACTCGCAGTTCCGCCTGGAACCTTACAAACAATACCAACCTGAGTGTGCGCAACGAGGTTATCTCGTTTGTGTTGCATGAATAACGAAAGGGGGAAACTCATTATGAGGGATTTTCAGATTGACCTGATCTGGACGAAGATCCAGATTGCCGCCGCCGCGATTGGCGGCTGGCTCGGCTACTTTCTCGGAGGGATGGACGGCATGCTGATCGCACTCATCGTGCTGATGAGCCTGGACTACATCAGCGGCATCATGTGCGCGGTGATCGACAGGAAGCTGTCCAGCGCCATCGGCTTCAGGGGCATCTGCAAGAAGGTGCTCATCCTGATGCTGGTGGGCGTGGCCAACATCGTCGACATCCATGTGGTGGGCACCGGCAGCGCGCTCAGGGGCGCGGTGATCTGCTTCTACATGAGCAACGAGGCGCTTTCCCTGTTTGAAAACGCTGCCCACATCGGGCTGCCTATCCCGGATAAGCTACGGGATGCACTGGCGCAGTTGCACGGCAGAGACGGCAAGGACAAGGACGACACGACCGACGGGGGCGACGGTGAATGACCGTCGCTTCTTTTATACCACAAACGGGCGGTGGCTTTCAACCATCGCCCTCAATTTATAAGGAGGGTATCATTATGGCAGTCAAGGTAGGAAGCGCGAGGATTGACGAGAACGGAAAGGCCCATGGTGGGCAGGCAGGCGATCAGACCGGCAAGGAGGTATCCACCCAGAGCTGGTATCTCCATTCCAAGGGCTGGCGGCTGTACAGGGCGAAGAATCCGTCCGTGGCGGAGAAGATCGCCCAGTGCATGGAACGCGCCTGCAAGAACAGCAAGATCGGCTACGATCAGTATCAGAGGAACACACTATACAAGGCGGCGGAGAAGGTTGGTTTCGATGTGTCCAAGGTAACCACTGCCTGCGAGACGGACTGCTCCGCACTGGTGCGGGTATGCTGCGCCTACGCAGGTATCACCGGCCTGCCCGAGGGCTTCCGCACGGGGAACATGCCGTCCAACCTGAACAAGACCGGCGCGTTCACAGAGCTCACAGGAAGCAAGTACCAGAGCCAGTCCACCTATCTGGGCCGGGGCGACATCCTCGTCACGAGGACCAACGGGCACACTGTCGTCGTGCTCAGCAACGGCTCGAAGTATGAAGGCACCATCCGACCCGTGGAGTACGCTCTCGGGGATCGCATCATCAAGTACGGCTGTGAAGGACAGGACGTGAAGCTGATGCAGGAGATGCTGCTGAAGCTGGGCTACGACCTGGGTTCCTGGGGCGTCGACGGCGATTTCGGCGACTGCACCGACCTGGCGCTGCGGGCCTTCCAGAAGGATGCCCGGCTGGACGTTGACGGCGAGTGCGGTCCGGCGACGCTGGTGGCGCTGGAGAAGGCGGCGGAGGCACTGGACAGTGCAGGCTGCAGCGGCGACAGCTGCCCGATCAATGTCACCATCGTCGGCGGCAACTGCTACATCCGTACCGCGCCGAACACCGACGGCAAGAAGCTCGGCGTTGCCCATAAGGGCGATACTCTGCCTTACGGCGGGCAGGTTTCCGATGGAGGCTGGCTGCTGGTGCAGTACGAGAACCAGAACGCCTGGGTGTCCGGGAAGTACGGAAAACTGGAATGACCCCATGAATGACGGGCTTTGCCTTCGGGCAGAGCCCACTTTTTTTGTGCCCAAACCGGAAAAGCGACTACCAAACTGTCCGTAAAAGTCTGAAGGGGAAGCCCTTCAGATTGGGGGCATGTTTATGACAAGTCAGGAAAAACAGAGGATTGCCGTCATGCGCAGTGATGGGATGAGTTACAACGCTATTGCTACGGAACTGAAAATCCCTGTCAATTCGGTGAAAACCTTCTGTCGGCGCAATAGCCTGGGCGGTGTGCGAGGAATCGAGAATTTATCCGACGAACCGGAACAGAATGGCTTGATAGACACCGAAAACAGAGGTAATAGTAGTGCTGCCGTAGGGCTGGAAAGCCCTGAAAGCGCTCGCATTCCGGTATCCCAGCAGGCAAAAGTCAGGCTCGTGTTTTCAGAGACTTCGGACGACGATGCTATCACCGATGTGCTTGGGATGCTGATGCGGTCACAATACAGACAGGGGTGAGTTTGATGAAAAGAGTGCTGTGCCTCTATCGTGTTTCCACCGTAGGGCAAGTTGACCATGATGACATCCCCATGCAGCGCATAGCCTGTCGGGAGTACGCTTCTACCCATCCGGACTGGGAGATTGTCGAGGAGATTTCGGAAAAGGGAGTCTCCGGCTACAAGGTGAGCACCAATGAGCGTGACGCTATCATCGAAATCAAGAAGAAAGCCATCGCCGGGGAATTTGACGTGCTGCTGGTTTTCATGTTCGACCGTCTGGGCAGGCGCGAGGATGAAACACCGTTTGTGGTACAGTGGTTCGTGCAGCAGGGCATCGAGGTATGGAGCACCCGCGAGGGGGAACAGCGCTTCGATACCCATGTGGACAAGCTACTGAACTACATCCGGTTCTGGCAGGCATCTGGCGAGAGCGAAAAAACGTCCATTCGCGTAAAGACCAAGCACCTTCAAATGATCGAGGAAGGCCAGTATCGCGGCGGGTTGCTGCCATACGGATACAAGCTGGTTCATCTGGGCAGAACCAACAAGAAGAACCAGCCTGTTCGGGATCTGGTGATTGACGAAGATGAAGCGGTCATTGTCCGCGAAATCTTCCACCTACTGGTGGATGACGGCTTTGGCACCGTCCGCGTTGCCAACTATCTGAATAACAAAGGCATCAAGACCAAACGAGGGACGACGCTGTGGCGTGGAACATCAATCCGGGCACTAATCGACAATCCAATCTACATCGGCCATATGCACATGGGTGACGCCCTTTCGCCGAAGTTGGAGCATCTCCAAATCATCGATGACGCATTGTTTCAGCGGTGTCAGGACACTGTCAAGGGGCGCTCTACATGGCTGAAGGAGGACATGACCGTGCCGGAGAGGACGGATACTCGGAGCCTGCTTTCCGGTCTCATCTTCTGCTCCTGTTGCGGTTCCAGACTGACCTACAGTCATAACACAACCCGGCGGAAACTGGCGGACGGAACTGTGAGGGTGTATGAGCGAGACTGCTTCAGGTGCTACCGGAAAATCAATGCAAAGGGTTCATGCGAGGGTCAAAGCTCCTACAACGCGGAGACGGTCAATGAGGCGGTGCTCAGGGAGGTCAAGCGGATTCTCGCGCTGGTCAAGAAGGTGCCGGAAACGGTTCTTCTGGCCAAAGCCCGCGAATCCCACGACGATGTAAATATGGTAGCTTACAAGCAGGCCGAGCAGGATTTCTTTGAAGCCCATAAGCAAATCACTGCGCTGGAAGAACAGGCCATGAAGTACCTGACGGGGGAGAACAGCCTGGACATTGCCATCGTCAACGCCATGATGCCCAAATACAAAGAAAAGCTCCACAACGCTCAGATGCGTATGGAGGATGCCAAGCGGAAAATGGATGAGGAGAAAGAAACCAGCAGGGCGGCAGCTCAGGAAGTCAACGACCTGATCTCATGGGCAGACGCATTCGACGAGGCCAGCATAGAAACGAAGCATATGATCATCGCCAGGCTGATTGAGCGGATTGACGTCGGGCGCGACTACGACATCCAAATCAAGTTTCGCATCAGCGTAGAACAGTACACCGGGACAGCGGCATAATGTAGAAAGGATTACCCGTGAGGACATTGGAGCCTCACGGGTCTTTTTCTGTTTCCAGCATAGTGTTCACACCGACGATACCATGCCGTTCACATCGACGACAGTATGACTGTCAATAAAGCCACACCGATATTGTGGAGCTTTGTTGGCGGGGGCATACTGTTTACATCGAGAATTTGAATCGTATTCAAACCGCGAAAAGCAGGGCAAAAGGAAGGAGAAGCCTTGATTTTCAGGGCTTCTCCAGTTTGGTGGTCGCAACAGGACTCGAACCTGTGACCCCATCGATGTGAACGATGTGCTCTACCAACTGAGCCATGCGACCTTATTCAGTTTGACAACTCGACCAGCTGGTTCTACCAACTGAGCCAACAGACCATGGGGTACAGTATTCAGTTTTATTTGGCCAATCTGGTCAGTATGTCCTACCGACTGAGCCAACGGTGCATATTGGGTAGTTTTGTCGCAAGACTATACAGTTTTAATTGGCCAATCTGGTCAGCGTGCTCTACCAACTGAGCCATGCGACCTTGTTTATGTACTCTAGGCAGTATGTCCTACCAACTGAGCCATGCGACCTTGTTTATGTACTCTAGGCAGTATGTCCTACCAACTGAGCCATGCGACCATATTCAGTTTGTCGTCGCCTTGACGACGAAAAGAATTATACCACCTTTGAAGGGACTTGTCAAGGGATTTATTGAAATATTTCCAAAAGTTGCAATAAGACTCTGTAGGTAGCGAAAACGACACCTCCCGGGCGGGGTTGGGGCGGTGACGAGGGGGGTGTTTGAGTTTAGAGGGTCATGCCCTACTTGAAGATGACCAGGTCGTGGAAGCCGTTGATCTCAATTCCACCGCCAGCTGGTCTGCCGGACAGGGTGCGCAGGCGTCGCTGCGCATGTGCTTTGCCAGTTCCCCGATCAGGGCCATGGCGGCCTCTTGCTCGTCCTCCACCTGCTGGCTGATCAGCGTGCGTAGCCGGGCCGGGTCGTGCGCACCCATGTGGGGCAGGGTCTTGTCGATGCCGTTGTTCTCGCAGCCCAGGCCCAGCAGCACGCCACCGGCATTGAGATGGGCGAACAGGTTTGCCAGCGCCTGGCGGGTGTTCTCCTGGTCGCCGCCCATCTGGGAGCAGCCGTAGGGGTGGGGGAAGGCGTACACGCCCTTGATGAACCCGCCGACGTATATCTGCGCCTTCCCGGCCAGGGCCTTGGCAATGTCCCGCAGCGCCACCTTGTGGCCCATGGGGATGTCGGAAAGGGGTGTCACGTCGTCCGCGCCGTAGTTGACGGCTTCGTTTGCTATACCTTTTTTCACTTACAGAGGTTTGCGGAACGCACCCCACTTGCTGTTTGCCTATCTTTGGAAGAAGCGGAGACGGTGCTGAGGACGGATGGTCTGTCATTAAATTTATGTAAATGCATTGACATGGCAACCGGTATACAATAATAAGAAAATACCGCACAAGACAGCGGCGTATCTGGCGGTGTCTCATCCGCCGCTCATCAGAAGCTAATTTCTTGATTTACCTGGCGGCAAGTCAAGGTTTGAAAGCTGGGTGTTGGCTGCAAAGACACCGAAATTGCATGTTCAGGATTCTTGAAACACGCCATAAAGCCGGAGGGAATACCATGAAAAATACCTTGCTGATCCACAATGTTTCTCACGTTGTCACCTGCGACGCTTCGGACAGGGTGCTGCACGACGTATCGCTGCTTGTGCGCGACGGTGTCATCCGCGGAATCTGTGAGGAGGCGCGGCTGCCGGGCCTCCTGAAGCGCTGGGGCATCGATGACCCGGCGGAGGTTCCCCGCATCGACGGGGCGGGCTGCGCGCTCTATCCCGGCCTGGTCAATACCCATCACCACTTCTTTCAGATATTCAGCCGGAACCTCCCCGAGGTGCAGAATCTGGAGCTCTTCCCCTGGCTGAAGGCGCTGTATCAGATCTGGAAAAACCTGAATGCGGAGGTCGTCTATCATGCGTCGCTGTGCGGCATGGGCGAGCTGCTGAAGTGCGGCTGTACCACGACTTCAGACCACCACTATGTCTTTCCGCAGGGCTGCGGCATGGATCTGATGGATTCGCAGTTTGCCGCGGCGGATCTGTTGGGCGTGCGGTTTCATGCCACCCGCGGGAGCATGGATCTGAGCGAAAAGGACGGCGGCCTGCCCCCCGACAGCGTGGTTCAGACGATCGATGGGATCATGCGCGACTGTGAAGACGCGGTGCGAAAATACCACGACGGCGCGACCTATTCCATGCGCCGGGTGGCGCTCGCGCCGTGCTCCCCGTTCAGCGTGTCAAAGACGCTGCTTTCAGAGAGCGCACGCCTTGCCAGAAGGCTCGGCGTGCGCCTGCACACCCACCTCGCAGAGACCCGGGACGAGGAGCGCTATATGCTGGAAAAGGCGGGCGTTCGCCCCCTTGAATACATGGCGCGGCTGGGTTGGGTCGGCGAGGACGTGTGGTATGCCCACGGGATCTGGTTCAACGACGGGGAACTGGCCCTGCTGGCTCAGACCGGGACCGGTGTCGCCCATTGTCCGGTATCCAACATGAAGCTCTCATCCGGCGTCGCCCGGGTTCCGGAGATGGTTGAAAGGGGCATTCCTGTGGGCCTGGCGGTGGACGGTTCCGCGAGCAATGACGGCTCCAATCTGCTTGAGGAGATGCGCGCCTGCTACCTGCTGCACCGTCTGAATTCCGGCTCAATGGCGCTCTCCGGATACGATGTCCTGAAGCTGGCCACACGGGGCGGCGCGCGCCTGCTGGGAAGGAACGACATCGGATGGATCGGGGAGGGGAGCGCCGCGGATTTCTTCCTCATTGACCTGAACCGGCCTGAGCTGGTTGGCGCGCAATTTGATCCCGGCGGGATGCTGGCCACCGTGGGGCTGAAGGGCCCTGTGGACTATACGGTGGTCAATGGGAAGGTGGTCGTCGAGAAGGGCCGCCTGACGGGCGTTGACGAGCAGCAGCTGTCGAAAAGGGCCAACGCGGTTTGCCGGCGATACCTGGCCAGGTGACGCCCGTCCCGGCGGCGATACGGGCGCGCCATTGCGCCCGATACAAGCAGAAACGGCCCGCTGTGCTTCACTGTTCGGAAAAACCGATATGTGATAATACAGGGGCCGTTCCTGTTTGTTGCGAAGCGGCACGAAGCCGACGCGGTTATTTAAGCATGTACATGGTGTCTATGATGCCGCCGGTCGCAATATTTTGAAACTTTGCGGCAATCACACAGTAATTTCCCATTTTCATGGCGGGAATGGGGAGCTTGATGGTGGTACCGCCGGTTTTTCGCTCATGGATAATGGTATCTTCTAAGCTGATAAAGCCGATTTGTCTGATTCTCCAGCCACTTGCAGCCGTGAGCCTGACCTGACCGGCCTTTGCATCGGAAGTCAGGGTTGCGCTTGCGGATCCGGAAGTACTGAATTGGGACTTCAGGTTCTTGCCGCTGATGCCCGTGATCACGAGGCTCTTGATCGGATTGACATACTGGGCGACATTCAGCTTTGACTTGTAGGTCTTGCCGTCGACTTTAACGGAAACCGTGGACTTGCCCGGTTTATGCAGCTTGACCGACAGCGTTGCGTAGATTTGATCGACAGCCTCGCCCGGAAATAGCTCCAAATGATCCTTACTGAGTGTAAGGTGATCAATGCTGAGCACCGCCGACTTGCTGCTCTTGGGATTGGTGATCTTCGAATCCAAGCCAATGCCATTGATGACGATATCCCTGGTTGCCGAGAAAGCCTTGCCGTTCCTGCTGTTCAGGTACATTGTCGTTGACTCCGGAACGAGCTTGATCTCCGCAAGCGCCGGAAATGCCGCGGCGCAAAGCAAGGAAACGGTCAAAGCGAAACACAACAGCCTTCTGACGGTCTTCATGATGTAATTCCTCCTTCATGTGCTTGTGTTCTATCATTATATCCGCAAATCGGAGGATTGTCCATAGGGAAAGGCGGTAACAACTCAGTGTATCGCAGAGAAAGCGGTTACAGCTCAGCGTCCTGATTATTCGGAACCCCTCCGCCTCGCTTCGCTCGGCACCTCCCCTTTCAGGGGAGGCTTTTGGAGGTTGCCTCCCCTGAAAGGGTAACGCTGTCAACTTTGAACACGGTCTTAACAGAATCAGGGCGAACAGCATCCAAAAGGCTTCCCGTTTGGGGAAGCTGGCTGGCCGGCCAAAGGCCCAGCGAAGCGTCAGGCCAGACTGATGAGGTGCCCCTCACGCTCTGCTTCGCGCCTCTG
>JAZTZK010000163.1:0-18472 GCA_045637485.1 Clostridia bacterium | reverse complement strand
AAACAACAAACCTATTGACAAACCCTCTGTTTTGAGGTATAATCTTTTTGTTCGCGAAACAGAGGGGCATGGTGTAATGGTAACACGTGGGTCTCCAAAACCTTTGTTGTGAGTTCGAATCTTACTGCCCCTGCCACATTCGAAGAAGCGATTTCTACAAGGAAGTTGCCTCTTTTTTGTGTCAATCCACCAAAGCAGAATACAATTCTTCAAACCCGTCGCCGTATCCCTGCTAATCCTTCTGTATATTCGAAACCCGTGACAGAAAACTGCTTGATTGGTAGGCGAGTTGTCAGACGATGCAAAAGCGCTTAAACCTTCGATTCCGTGGCACGTCATCAAGGATACCCGAAACTTCTATGTCCATGCCTACGGGGCTATTGACTTATCGTCCGTATGGGAAACCTTGATTAATGACATTCCCATACTGAGAACTGCTTGTGTAAAAATGCTCCTATGAAGTCTTGCGGCGCTAAACAGGGCCGCAGACTTCGTCTTTTCTGATACGGTCCCTCGGCCGATGGAAATTAAACAGGGGTGTGCAATCAGGTTATGTTAATCACTCCCAGCACAAGCATATCTTGCACAAAAGCCTATTCCGTATTATTGTAATATTAGCCAAATCACACGTGAGTCTCCAAATCCTTTGTTGTGAGTTCGAATCTTACTGCCCCTGCCAAATTCAAAGCAACGACAACCTGATACCACATTTCCAGCATACGCCTTTTATTCTTCGTATCGGCTGCACCGAACCACATTTATTGCAAATGATTTCTCTATCATTGATGACTGTGTAACAATCCGCAGTATTCTGCCAGGAGGATGGTTCATCTAAATTATCTTGTTTGGCCTGCGCATATGCGCTCTGCGCCAACTGCAGTAATTGTGCCAATTTCGCTGTTTGTTCTCTTTTAAACGCCTCAACCTTTCGTTCCTTTTCCTTCGTTTTCTCTATCTGATCAACCAAAGCACTGTTTTCTTCTTCCATCCATCTGCCATCCCGTTCCATACCTATACCGTGTACCGTGCTGTACAGGTCATCGCTCAGCATTCCAATCGCATCGCCCAATTGTGTTATGCTGTCTTCCATTGAAGGCGTGTATTGCCGAGAATCCAATTCTGATATTTCTTTCCTGAATACGGTCATCTGGGTTCGGCATGCGATATCCACATAGCTTTGCACATTTCTGATGGCTATAACCTGCTCAGAATATTGCGCTTTCCATGTGGAAAAAATCGAATAGAACCGTTCCATCCCCTTGCACGTTGAGGATGGAATATCATGCGTCAGCTTTTCTTTTCCCAAAATAGCCAATGCCTGTATTGCGATCAATTCCGGAACATCAGGTTTCATCGAAATCAACCATATGCTAATGGTATGCGCAGTGTCAAAGCGACCATCCATCATGGCTTCCCGCGCTGCTTTGAGCATGTTCATGTATTCATCCGCTTGATTGGCATGAGGAAGCGTCTCTGAGATTTGTTTCTCTGAATCATCCTCTACCAACATTTTCCTGACTTCCTCCAAAGAATACTTACAGCCGCATGATTGGCAGATGAAAACGCCATTATTCTTTAGTATATCCGAACCGCGGCATACTTCGCATATTACTCGTTTCATTTTGCTCACTCCCTTATTATGATGCTGTCACTTTGATCGTCCGTCATCGAAGGCAGCGTTTCAATGCCTTCATTTTGCATCTTTATCGCCTTCAACCACTATAGAAGCAACCGTACAACAATCCTCATACATCAACAGGCAGCACATAATGGTCAATGCGCTGCCTGTTGATGCGATCGGTATGTCGTGGGATACGAATCCGACTTGCAATCGGATGTCAATCACTCCACCTTTATCCCGCCCCATTCAACAACCGTAAAGCCCATGCGTTCTGTTCAGTCCTTACGTACTTTCACCTACTGCGGCGGCCTGGAGACCGTCCTAAAGGACTAACTTCGTGTCGCCCTAAAGGACTAACTTCGTGTCGCCCTAAAGGACTAACTTCGTGTCGCCCTAAAGGACTAACTTCGTGTCGCCGCTACGGGGCGATTCGTAGTAGCGGCGGCGTCTACGTCGCCACGACTTAACAGACACTATAACTGTATTGTAGTGTTTTTTTACTGATTTGTCAACACTGTTTGACGAATAGCTTCTATTCTGCCGGTGTTTCACTGTTACCATTCACCCTTGCGGCGAACCGCCGTAGCCGGGAGCATTGCTCGCCGCTACAGATATGTGCCAATCGGCTTGAAGGGTGAATGGTAACGTTTCACTACGGGCTGAAAAGGCGCTTTGACTGAAGACCCCGACAAAGCAAAGCGCGAGCATATGAACATAATCAAGCGGCATATCCAAATCGGCGCGTCGGTTTGGACATGCCGCCTGATCGATCCCATCATTCCTCCAGTACCCATGCGATTCCTTTCGCTATGCGGCCTACGGGGTCGTTGAAGTGGCCGCCGGGGTTCATCTCCAGCGCTGTGGGAATGCCCGAATTTCGATAATACTCCGCCATCATGCGGGTGTTGTCCTCTACGGGGCGCATCATGGGATTGCGGGTACGGCCTTCCCTGTCGCCCAGGGACAGGTAGAGGGCGTCAATCTTCCCGACAGGCGCGTTCAATCGGGCGTATTCCACAAAGCCCGGATACCACAGCGAGCCCGAAGCGCTGGCGACGCGGGAAAACACGTCCGTGTGATACATCGCGTAGAGCGCGAACAGACCGGCCAGCGAATACCCCGCCAGCGCAATGTATGCAGGCGCAATCGGCAGCGCATCAATAACCATTGGCAGGATGCTGCCCGTCAAAAGCCCGAGATAGGCGTCCGCCTTTCCTGCGAAGGGAGCCTGTCCCCTTCCGATGGGAGCCGCCGCCCAGGGGGTCAGGTCGTCCTCCCAGCACAGACCGCTCACGACGGCGAGGGCAAAGTCCGCGCCTGTCATTCCCCTTATGGCCCTGTCAAGCTCCGCGCCATCGCCCGTTATCCTGTTGAGCACCACCAGCGGCGCGCCGGGATTCACGGGAGCAGACAGCTCGACGGTCTTTCCGTCGATATGCAGCATGCTATCCCAGCTTTCCCGCAATGGCGTCGACGCCCTTGCCCACCAGCGCCACGGAATGAGGCGCGGTCAGCATCTGCTTCATCAAGGCGTTGGCCGCGTCACAGGATACGGCGTTGATACGGTCGATGGTCTCGCTCTCGGTGCGGGTGGCATTCATCAGCAGAAGCCTTCGCCCGTTGGACTGCATGCGGGCCGACGTGGATTCCAGCCCCAGAATATAGCCGGACTTCAGCTGCTCCCTGGCCATGGCGAACTCCTTCCCGGTCATGCCGCCCTCGGCGATCGCCCTGGCCTCTTCTTCGATCATCTCGTACACCTGTACCGCCGTTTCGGGGTTCGTGGCGGCGTAGACCGACAGCATGCCGGTGTCGGTATAGGCGTTGGGATAGCTGTACACGGTATAGGCCATGCCGCTCTCCTCGCGGATCTTCTGGAACAACCGGGACGACATGGCGCCGCCGAACACACTGTTGAATATGGAGATGTCGTAGTTGCGCTCATCCCCCATCGGCAACGCCGGATAGCCCAGGCAGATGTGCACCTGTTCGATATCCTTTTCCCTCGTCAGGATCGTGGGGGTCGCGGTGCGTGTGATGCAGGGCAGCTTGTCCAGGCCCTCGGCCCTCCAGTCGCCCAGCAGCCGGTTCGCCATATCCAGCACGGCGTCCCATTCATAGTTGCCCGCGATGGACAGCACAGCGTTCTGGGGGCGGTACATCCTCTGCCAGTAGCCGCGCAGGCACTCCCTGGAACAGCCGGAAACGCTCTCCACGGTGCCCAGTATGGGCCGGGAGATCTGCTGGTCGCCGTAGTGGGCCAGCATGATCAGCTCATGCACCAGGTCCTCAGGTGTGTCCTCGGCCATGGCGATCTCCTCGATCACCACGCCCTTCTCCTTGGCCATCTCCGCCGGGTCGAAGGCCGGATGGGTGGCCAGGTCACAGATCACATCCATGGCCAGGGGCAGGTGCTCGTCCACCACCTTGGCATAGAAGCAGGTACACTCCTTGGCCGTGAAGGCGTTCAGCTGTCCGCCCACGGCGTCCATCTCCTCGGCGATCTGCCGGGCGGTGCGCTTTTCGGTGCCCTTGAACAGCATGTGCTCCAGGAAGTGGCTGACACCCGCTTCGTCCACAGTCTCGAACTGCGATCCGGAGCCAAGCCACAGGCCTACGGAAACAGATCTGAAATGTGGAATCCGTTCTCCGATGATGCACAAGCCGTTGGGCAGGGTGATTTGGTCAAAAGTCATCTTTCAATTTGCTCCTTACAAAGAATCATCAGCGTCTCCGAACGCGGTAGCGAACAGGCTTCTCTGCCGCTTAGGGAAATGCCGCACAAACAGGCGCTTTTTTCTGAAATGACGGGCCTTTCGAAGGGCCCGTCATTCAAAGGTCATGGGAAGCAACACTGTGCGCTCAGTCATCGATCACGTAATTGATGCCCTGGGCGATGGCGAAGGCCTCTGCGGCGCTGCCCTTCCTGCACACGATCACCAGCTCGTCACAGCCCGTGAAGGCATTCGCGGCGATGGAGACGGTGGCCTTCGGGATGTAGACGTACACCAGCTTCCCGCAATTCGCAAAGGCCTTCGCGCCGATGGACGTCACTTTCTTCCCGAGTACGACATGGGTAAATGTGCCGCCCTCGAAGGCGGAGGCTTCGATCTTCGTCAGGTCCTCCGGCAGAGTAAGCAGCTTCTTTTCGATCCCGACATCGCTCTTATAGTGGATTGCGGCCTTCTTGAGCGTCTTGTTGTCGCCGTCGATTTTGATGGATCCCCACTGAGCCTTGGTGCCCGCATAGTAGACGTCTTTCAGGGCGGTATCGTCAAACGCACCCGATTCCACGGTGGACAGACTCACGCCCACGGATGCGCTCGCCAGGTTCTGGCACCCGCCGAAGGCATCATGTCGGATCGTCTTCACACCCTCCGGCAGCTCAACGCTCTTCAGGCCGGTGTGGCCGAAGGCCCAATCCCCGATCTCCGTCACAGTTTCGGGCAGGTAGACGCGCTTCAGAGCGGTATTGTAGGAGAAGGCAGAGGGGCGCACAATCGCCACGCCATAGGGCACCCGGTATTCCCCCGCCGTGCGCCCCGCGCCGTAGCAAAGCAGCTCTCCACCGTCCCTCGTGAACAGTACGCCCTTCACACTCTTATAGGCGCCGTTTCCACTGTCCACATTGATGTTCACCAGCTTCGGACAATCGTAGAACGCCCGATCCTCGATGCTCACGATGCCCGCTGGAATTGAAAATGCAGTGATTGCGGAATCGTTGTTGAAGGCGAACGCGCCGATGGAAGTCACCTTGTCGCCGATAGTCACCTTCACAAGGCGATCGAGGTCACGGAAAGCTCCGCTGCCGATGTGGGTCACATCCCCTTCGACGACGATCTGCTTGATCTGCCTGCGGTTCGTTTCTACGCTATCTCCTTCGTTCCAGAACCACCAGGGCGGGGACACGAAAGTCCAATGCGCGCCTCCGTCTTCGGTGTAGGCGTAGTCCTCCATGCGACCCCTGCCGGTAATTGTAAGGATACCGTCATCAAAGGACCAGCGGATGATATCCGGCAACGGCATATCCGTACTGTTAAAATGGAAGCGTGCGTCGATCAGAGGGGCGTTGTACTGCCCCTTCGACACCGCGTTCCACTGTGCCTGCGTGCCCGCGTAGTAGACGTCCCGAAGGCCTGTATCGTGGAACGCGCCATACACGACCGACTTCAGGCTTATCGGCAGAAAGACGCTGCGCAGCGAACCGATCGCTGTGAAGGCCATGTTGCCGATGGAGGTCACGCCCTTCTCGATGCGGACGGCGAGTATACTGTCGGCCACGTCCCTCCAGGGATAGGTGTAATACTTGACCTGCGTCGAGGGGTAGCCCCATTCGTCGTATCTGGTCTCCGTCATCTGGGCGTAGTCCTCCATGGCTCCCTTGCCCTCGATGACCAGAACGCCGTCCGTATTCAGGGACCAGGTCAGGTCTTCGCCGCATTTGCCCCGTCTGACGAGGCTCGAAAGGGTGTCGTCCACGGTGCCATCGGAGAAGTGAATGGTCACGCCCAACAGGTAATCGTCATAGCTGGGGTCAATCTTCACCTTTTTCCACTTCGAAGCCGTGCCGTCATAATAGATGTCCTTCAGATTGTCACAGCCGCCAAAGGCGCAATAGTCCACTTTCTTGAGGGTGGACGGAAGGTACACACGCTTCAGGCCGGTATGGCCAAAGGCCCAGTCCCGAATCTCCTCAAGACCGTCAGGGAGCGTAACCTCGGTCAGCGCCTGGGCGTAGGAGAACGTCGAGGGGTGCAGCACCTTCACCCCCGCGGGCACCGCATAGCTGCTCGCCGTACGGCCCGCGCCATAGTAGATCATCTGGCTGCCGTCCTTGGTAAACAGCACGCCGTTCACGCTCTTGTAGTCTGAATTGCCGGAGGCGACATTGACGTTCTGCAAGGCATAGCACTCGTAGAAGGCGCGCTCGCCGATACTCTTGACGGATTTGGGTATGGTGATTGACTTGATCGCCGTGTCGTTGTCAAAGGCCCAGGGACCGATGCTCTCCACTGTAGAGGCGATGCTGATCTCCTCCAGACCGTCCAGGTCCCGCAGCGCCCCGCCGCCGATGGTCGTGACGCCACTTTTGATGATGACCCGTTTGATCTGACGGCGGCTCTCCGTGGTACCGCCGGCCTCTGTCTTGTTCCAATCCCAGTACGGGGGCGACCACATCATCCACCCGTCATCGCTAAACTCGAAAAATTCCTCCATCGGGCCCTTGCCTGAAAATGTGAGCGTACCTTCGTCGTTCACCGACCAGGTGACATTCTCCCCACAATTGCCGGATCTCACATCATCCGCCAACGCGCCCCCTGCCAGGATCAACAGCAGCGCAGCCAGCAGCAGTCCCAATATCGCTACTTTCTTCACGCCAGTACCCTCCTTGTCTTGATCGGTCTGCTCATGCACTTCCGGTATCGGTTTCGGGGCGGGTGTGAATGACGATTCCATCCTACCGCCCGTATATATCTGTTTACTCTATCTCAATCATATCATAGCACAGATTTGTGTATGAATCAACCCTTCGCGCATAGGACATCGTAAAGGCCGGTACATGGCCCATGATGCGGAAATGGACATACCTCAGTATGCCCATTTCCATGTGTTTAAATCGAATCAGTCCCTGCGGCGCGGCCTGCGGTCGCGGTCGCCGCCCCGGCGGTCCCTGTCGCCGCCTGCGCGCGGGGGCCGGCGCACGGGCATGGAGTCGTCGTCGTACTCAATGTCGTTGCGGACCAGGTTCACGCGGCCCTGGCTGTCGATCTCGCCCACGCGAACCTCCAGCTCATCGCCGATGTTCACGACGTCCTCAACCTTCTCCACCCGCTCGTTGGCCAGCTTGGAGATGTGGATCATGCCGTCCTTGCCGGGGGCATACTCGACGAACGCGCCGAAGCTCATGATGCGCACCACCTTGCCGGTGAACACGTCGCCCACCTGCAGTTCCTTGGCGATGCCTTCGATGATCCTGCGGGCCTTCTTCGCCGCCTCGTCGTCCTCGGTGGCGATGAACACGCTGCCGTCGTCCTCGATGTCGATCTTGACGCCGGTATCCTCGATGATCTTGTTGATGGTCTTGCCGCGGGGGCCCACCACCTCGCCGATCTTCTCGGGGTTGATCATGAAGTGAACGATCTTGGGGGCGTACTTGGACAGGTTCTCGCGGGGCGCGGGCAGCACCTCGAGCATCTTGCCCAGGATGTGCATGCGGCCGTCGTAGGCCTGGGCCAGCGCCTGGCGCAGGATCTGCTCGTCGATGCCCTTGATCTTGATGTCCATCTGGATGGCGGTGATGCCCTGGGCGGTGCCGGCCACCTTGAAGTCCATGTCGCCCAGGAAGTCCTCCAGGCCCTGGATGTCGGTCAGCACGGCCACCTTGCCGGTTAACTCGTCCTTGATCAGGCCCATGGCCACGCCGGCCACGGGGCGCTTGATCGGCACGCCCGCGTCCATCAGGGCAAGGGTGCTGCCGCATACGGAGGCCTGGGAGGTGGAGCCGTTGGAACTCATGACCTCGGAGACCAGGCGCAGGCAGTACGGGAACTCCTCGACGGAGGGGATCATGGGCAGCAGCGCGCGCTCAGCCAGCGCACCGTGGCCGATCTCGCGGCGTCCGGGGCTGCGGGAGGGCTTGGCCTCGCCGGTGGAATAGCCCGGGAAGTTGTAATGCTGCATGTAGGGCTTGCGGTCCTCGGTGCCGATGCCGTCGATGATCTGCTGCTCGGACACGGGGGCCAGGGTGGCCACGGTCATGACCTGGGTCTGGCCGCGGGTGAACACGCCGGAGCCGTGGGGACGGGGCAGCACGCCCACCTCACACCAGATGGGGCGCACCTCGGTGAGCTTGCGGCCGTCGGGACGGATGCCCTTGTCGATGATGTGGCGGCGCATGACCTCCTTCATCACGGCGTACAGGGCGTCGGCAACCTCCTGCTCGCGGCCTTCGAACAAGCTGGCAAAGTATTCGAGAACCTTGGCGTTCACCTCGTCCTCGCGGGCGTTGCGATCGGCGCGGTCATAGGTCTCGAAAACCCACTCCACGAACGGAAGGGCGTACTCGCGCACGGCGGTCTTCACGTCCTCGCCGGGCAGGGCCAGCGGGAATTCCTTCTTCGGCTTGCCGATCTCGGCGACGATGTCGTTGATGAAGGCGACGATCTTCTTGATCTCCTCGTGGGCGAACAGTATCGCGCCCAGCATGACCTCCTCGGAGACCTCCTTCGCGCCGGCCTCGACCATCAGCACGGCCTCGCTGGTGCCGGCCACAGTCAGGTTCATCAGGCTCTTCTCGCGCTGCTCGACGGTGGGATTGACGATGTATTCGCCGTCTATATAGCCGATGTTCACCGCGCCGATGGGGCCCGCCCACGGGATCTGGCTGGTGGCCAGGGCGGCGGAGGAGCCGATCATCGCGGGGATATCGGGGATGTTGTCCTGCTCGACGGACATCACGGTGCACACGACGGAAACGTCGGGGCGCATGCCCTTGGGGAACAGGGGGCGCAGGGGGCGGTCGATCAGGCGGCAGGTCAGTATAGCCTTCTCCGCGGGACGGCCCTCGCGGGGGGTCCAGGAGCCGGGGATGTGGCCCACGGAATACAGCTTCTCTTCAAAGTCCACGCTCAGGGGGAAGAAATCGATGCCCGGGCGAGGGGTGTCGGCCACCGTGGCGGTGACCAGTACGCAGGTATCGCCGTAGCGCACGAAGGTGGCGCCGCTGGCCTGCTCGGCATACTTGCCGAATTCAAGGGTGAGCGTCCGCCCGCCCAGTTCCATGCTATAGCTCTTGAACATGTGTCTTAGCCCTCCTTGGGTCTGTTTTCATTGTCGAAAATTCCCACGCGGTGTACAGACGCGCGCCTGCGGGCGGATTTCCCGCATCCTGGCGTCCGCACACCGCCGATGTGCCTTGCGAACCGTCGGCGACTCCATATCCGATAATCCGCACAGCGCCGCCGCTCGGCAAGCCGAAGCGGCGGCGCGAAAGAACAAGACCGATGATCCCGCCGGGATTACTTGCGCAGGCCCAGCTTGGCGATCAGGGCACGATAGGCCTCGATGTCGGTGCTCTTCAGGTAGTCCAGCAGACCGCGGCGCTGGCCGACCATCAGCAGCAGGCCGCGACGGGAGTGGTGGTCCTTCTTGTGCACCTTCAGGTGCTCGTTCAGGTGGTTGATGCGCGCGGTCAACAGCGCGATCTGAACCTCGGGAGAGCCGGTATCGCCCTCATGGCGGGCGTAGGTCTCCATGATTTCCTTCTTGTTGATCTCCATGTGTCTTTCCTCCTCATTCTATACGCCGCAAGCCGGGTGAGCCGTCGGAGTCCTCGGCGGACCAGGCAAACGGTGGCGTGGTCAATCTCCATTGCCACAAGCTGTATTCTACCACACGCCTACCGTTTTGTAAACGGCGAAAGCGCTGTTTTCAGAAACTTCATATCGCCCCGTTCGGGTCTTCGTCCTCAGTGAAGAATATGAACGGATCGCTCTCGGCAGGCGCGTCAAACGACCGCACATTGCTCAGCCAGGTCTGGTCCCCGGTGGTGGAAGTGCCCACGGCACAGAAGTTCAGCTTTCCCTGACCCCAGTCAGAGGCCACGCTGAAGGTGCCCATGGCGTTGTTGCCGCCGTCCTTCAGGAGGTCCATGTTTCCCACGACCATCACAAGGTTGCCCGACTGAAAATCCGGGTTGTCGCCGAAGCTCAGCAGCAGCGCGTCAAAGCGGCAGCGCTGGGTGCCCAGGTTGCTCAGCCGCCAGTTGTAGGTCTTCACGTCACCCATTTCGCTGCCCTCATTCTCCGTTACAGGCGTGATGAAGAGGGCCAGCCTGACCGGCGAATCCTTTTCGCTCCTGCCCATCCATTTGGCCGTCGGCACGGATTCGAGCCAGCCGTTCACCAGGTTGTCCACGTCAGAGGGCCGCAGCTGCTCAGGCGTGAAATCCAGGTTGTTATCCAGCGCAAAATTCTGATAGGCCGCGTCCAGCTTCGGGCCGTAGACGCCGTCGGCGGTGCCCGCGTTGTAGCCCATCGCGTTCAGCATGCGCTGGAGGGTGCGAATCTCCTCGCTCCGCTCCCTCCTGGCGTAGGTGACGCCCGCGGAGACGGTCCTGCGCTCCTCGTAGCCGCAATCCTTGCACACCCGGGCATACTCGCCGTCCACGGAGCGGGTCAGCGGCCGTATCATCTCCCAGGGGCCGAAGTCATGGTGCAGGCGCGTGATGGTCTGGGGCCAGGCCACGCCGTCGGGGTTGAGCCCCTGGTCCAGTTGGAACTGAATCAGCGCCCGCTCCATGCCGCCGCCAAAGACGCCGTCCACGCCTCCGGTAGCCAGGTAGGCCTGGTCGGCCAGCAGCTGCTGTATCTCCCGCACGGCGTCGCCCCTCGCGCCGCGGCGCAGCGTGCCCTCCGGGTCAAAGCTCTGCTCCTCGGCCACCTTGCCGCATACCGCGCAAACCCTGGCGCGCACGCCGGCGGAATGATCCGTGGTCTGCACCGTCACCTTCCACTGGTACTCATGGGGCAGCTTGTCGATGCTCTGCTTTTCCTGATAGCCGCACACCGCGCAGGTGCGCGTCCGATTGCCCTCCCGGGTACAGGTGGCCTCCCGTGTGACGGTCCAGCGGCCAAACTCGTGGGGCAGCTTGTCGATCGCCTGGGTCTCCCTGTAGCCGCAGACGGCGCACTTGCGCATCCGCTCGCCCTTTTCTGTACAGCTGGCCTCCTTCGTCACCGTCCATTTGCCAAACTCATGGGGCACCTTATCGATCTCCTGAATCTCCCGATACCCGCAGACCAGGCAACGGCGCATGCGCTCGCCCTTCTCGGTACAGGTGGCATCCTCCAGCACGTTCCACTTGCCAAACTCGTGGGCCAGTTTCGGGATTTCCTTGGTCTCCCTGTGGCCGCAGAGCTTGCAGGTCCTGTACTGCTCGCCCTTCCCGGTGCAGGTCGCTTCCCTTTCCACGATCCACTTTCCGTATTCATGGGAGAGCTTCGGGATCTCCTTGCTCTGTCCGGCACCGCAGACCTTGCATTCGCGAATGCGCAGGCCGGTCCTGGTGCAGGTGGCTTCGCGGTAGATCTCCCATTTGGTCCACTCGTGCTTGCAATACTTTTCCGGCATGACGTCGCTCAGGTATTTCGACTGAACATAGCCGACCTTGTCATCACCCTTCTTGTTGATGTAGAAAATGCCGGTCCAGTTGTCAACCTCCTCGAAGATGACCACCTTGTCGCCGCCATTGAGCGTCTTGACCACCTTGGACGTCTTGTCCATCTCATAGTAGACGTTGAGGGTGTCCCGGTTCACGTAAGCAACGCCCTTTGCGGCCAGCGCAGAGGGTATCAGCGCGGCCAGGAGCAGCGCGACAGCAGCCATCAGAACCCATCTCTTCATAGCGATCTCCTCCATTGCAATGCGTTTTCTCATTGTGTTTTCTCATGCCAGGCCGATCCGTCGAACGTCGCAGCGCGAACCTGACAGGATTTTTATCAGCGAATTTCCAGCAATCTCCGGGCGTGCTCCGTCTCGCCCCGGGCCAACAGCTGGCGAATCCGGGTGGAGGAGCACACGACGTCGCCGTCCATCACAGAGGGTACGATCTCCGCGCGATAGCCCAGCGCGTCCGCCATGCCCTGAATCAGCGCCGCGTCGCCTCTGCCCCGGGCGCCGAAGGTGTAGTTCTCCCCCACCACGATGGCCACGGCCCGCATATCCCTGACCAATCCACGCAAAAAATCAACGGGGTCTGTGGCGCTGTATTCCGGGGTGAACGCCTGAACCAGCGCCCACTCCGCGCCCAGGCGCTCGAACTTCTTCAGGTTCTCCCGCAGCGGCAGCAGCGCCTGAGGCGCCCTTTCAGGGCTTATCACCGACAGTGGATGCCGGTCGAAGGTACAGATAACGCTCTGGGCATCCATCGCCTCAGCCAGCGTCACCGTTCGCCGGATCAGCGCCTGGTGACCGATGTGCACGCCATCGAACATGCCCAGCGCTATCGCCGCCCGATGGCCTGTGAATTCTGTCGCATCATAAATGATCTTCATCCGTTCTCTCCAGGTCTGTACAGCATGGCCCGAAACTTCACATCCCCATTGGGCTGGGGCGCTCCGATGCCCGCAAATTCATCCTTCAGGTAGACCCTCACAGCCTCCGCTTCCGGCGCGGGCCGGTCCAGCCAGGCAGCGCGCAGCGGATTGCCGTTGAGCACGGCATGGCGGCAGCGCTCCCCCACCCGCACCTCCGGCAGGTGAAGCAGGGGCGCGTCCAGCGGAAGCAGCGCCTCCGAAAGCCGTCCCTCGGCAGCTATCGCGTCCACCTGCTGCGGCGTCAGGGCGCTTTCGATGTCGAATATGCCCGCCGCCACCCGTTCCAGGGACTGCATGTGGGCGCCGCAGCCCAACGCCCTGCCGATGTCGTGGCAAAGTGTGCGTATGTAGACGCCCTTGCCGCAGCGGATTCTCAGCGCATGTACCCCGTCACCCTCATCCCGCAGGTATTCGATGGCGTCCACCTGGCAGGGCCGGGGCTCCAGCGCCACGGACTCACCCTTGCGCGCCAACTGGTACAGGCGCTTGCCGTCCCGCTTCAGCGCCGAGTACATCGGGGGAATCTGCATGATATTCCCGATAAATCGGGGCAACACGGCGCGAAGCTCGGTCTCGCCGGCGTCCACGCGGCGCTCGGCGACCAACCGGCCCGTGGCGTCCTGGGTATCGGTCTCGATGCCCAGCCGGATACGGGCCACATAGACCTTTTGCTTGTCGATGATATAGTCAAACAGCCGCGTGGCCGAGCCGACGCATAACGGAAGCACGCCGGAAGCCTCGGGATCCAGCGTACCGCCGTGGCCCACCGCCGTACCCCTGGGCAGGCGCTTGCGCACGAACACCACCAGGTCCGACGACGTCCGGCCCGTGGGCTTGTTGAGATTCAGAAATCCGTTCATGTAATACCCGTTTCAGCGCTGTTGTCCTTGTTCATCGCTTCCCGCGCCACGGCAAGTGTCTTTTGCAGCGCCTCCTCAAAGGGCATGGACAGCGTTACGCCGGCGGCGCAATCGTGTCCGCCGCCGCCCAAGGGGACGGCCACATCCCGGGCCACGTTGAAGGGCGCCTTGGAACGCAGGGACATCTTTGCCCCGTCGTCCCGTTCCATCGCCAGCACCGCGACGCGCACGCCGATCATCTCCAGCAGGTAATTCACGACGCCCTCGCTGTCCTCCTTGTCCGCGCCGCAGTCGCTCAGCATCTGCTTCGTCAGTCGCGCCCAGGCCAGCGTGCCGTCGGGAGAGAGCTCCAGCCCCGACAGCACCGCGCCCAGCAGCTTCGTCCGCCCCACTGAGCGGGTGCGGTACAGCTCCTCCGTGATCCGGGACACGTCCGCTCCCGCTTCAACGCAGCGAGCCGCCGCCCGGAAGGTCTGGGGCCGGGTGTTGGGGTAGTTGAAATTGCCGCAGTCCGTGGATATGGCCACGAACAGGCACTCCGCCATCCGGGTATTGAGCTTGACGCCCATCGCCTCTATCAGATCCACCGCCAGCTCGCCCGCCGCCGCAGCCTCGCCGTCCAGCATATACAGCTGTCCAAACCCCGCGTTGGTGAAGTGGTGGTCCAGCACGCCCTGGTGCGGGCACCGGTCGAACAGCGCCATGCCCGCCTCGCCCAGGCGACTGTACTCGGAGACATCCACCACAAAGGCGGTCCGGGGAACAAAGGGCGGCGCATGCCCTTCGGTATCCAGTATCAGATCTGCTCCGGGAAGCCCCGCATAGAGCAGCGGTATTCCGCCCGGCAGGCAGACCACCGCCTGTTTGCCCATGGCGCGAAGCGCATGCCACACCGCCAGCGCAGAGCCCGTGGCATCGCCGTCCGGAGACACATGTCCCATCACCACGATGTCGTCACGCGCCTTCAGCCACCGCGCCAGTTCTTCAATCGTCACTCTCCGGCTCATCGACGTGATACTCCTTCAATAGCTGGTTGATGTGCGCCGCATACTCGATGTTGGTATCCAGCTCGAACAGTATCTCCGGCACGTAGCGCAGGTCCACCCTGTGTCCCAGCTCCCGGCGAATGAAGCCCGACGCCTTCTTCAGCGCCGCCATCATGTCCTTGCGCCGCTCCTGCTCGAGTATGCTGACCCGAACCTTGCAGTAGCGCAGGTCCCGGGTCACCTCGCAGCGCACGATGGACCAGGTGCCCCCGATGCGCGGATCGTTCAGGTCGTCGCGAATGATGCTGTCGATCGCCTTGTGCACCTCCTGGGAGATGCGGTCTATACGGTCAAAAGATGGCATTTGGTGTCCTCCCTGTCAACATGCGATAACCGCGTTTTCTCGTATTATTTTTTTGACAACTTTCCGACAATCACTGCGTCCCGTTTTCTTCTCGATGATAGGAAATCCTTCTCTCCCTTGAGTTCCTTTATAATCTCCAATGCACGATTTCTATAGTCATTTGCAACCGACCTGTTCTTACACTTTATATTGTTCTGTAAATTGTTCTCTATCACTTCACAATAAGCCTCGAGAGACATATCTTTCTTTTGTCCAGGCCTCATCGGGTAACGCTTTGTAAATTCATTGATTCTCTCGCTAAGGTCAACTCTTCTTACTTCTTGAATGGTTATATACTGATACCCGAGCAATGGGAACAACAATGCTTTGCAATGATTGAATCCCTCGTCACTCACTTGTTTTGTTATAAACATATAGTCGGATACACTCATTGCTAAGTATCCTCCATAGTTACGTTTGTATTGACCTTATCTTGTCAGTCAAAATCATTTCCACATAACGTTGATCCCATACCTTTCAAATTTGGAATCGGCGCTCATAATTGTCAGACCTTCTTCAATCGCCTGACTGATGATCAGTCTATCAAATGGATCGCCATGATAATCAGGTAGTCTTTGCAGACGTTCCAAATGGTAAGGCGTAATCTGGAGGATGTCAATCTGCATTTCTTCACAGGCAAACATCAACGCAGATAATGAAGCGAGCAACTTTAGCTTCCCGATATTCGCTTTGATTGCCATTTCCCAAAAAGAGCCTATGCTGATAAAAAGAAGAGGCGTTTTCCGTATTGTATCTTTGGTTTGTTCAGGCAGCTTTTTATCATCATTGATAAACCAAAGAAAAGCATGCGTATCCAGCAAATACATTACATATACTCCTCGAAGTCTTCCAATGGTTCATCAAAATCATCCGACAGGAAAACCTGTCCGCGATACTTTCCCGCTTCCCTGATAATCGGTTGTTTAGGCAAGGGAACATCATTATCAGCATGCCGTGATTTGAGCTTGATCGCGCGGATATACTGCACAACCTCCATGATCGAATCCTCCGATAAATCGCAGGCTTCCGAAATCAATAATTCAAGCGCCATATTGACACCTCCGTTTCGATACCAAACCAAACCAATCAGCTTTGTTTTTGATAGTCATATTATACCCTATCATCCACCAGAATTCAAGCAAATATTGCTCTGACAGATTGTAGGGCTTAAACGGCGGGCGTCCATATTGTGAACGCCCGCCGAAGCCATATTCAATTCATTATCAGCGCTCGATTTCCTCCATCACGAAGCACTCGATGACGTCGTTTTCCTTGATGTCGTTGTAATTCTCGATGCCGATGCCGCACTCGTAGCCGGTGTTGACCTCCTTGGCATCGTCCTTGAAGCGCTTCAGGGAATCGATCTTGCCCTCGTGGATGACGATGTTGTCGCGCAGCAGGCGAATCTGGGCGTTGCGGGCGATCTTGCCGTCGGTGACATAGGAGCCGGCGATGGTGCCCACGCCGGAGACCTTGAAGGTCTGGCGCACGGTGGCGTGGCCCAGCAGGACCTCCTTGAACTTCGGGGCCAGCATGCCCTTCATGGCGGCCTCGACGTCCTCGATGGCCTGGTAGAT
This sequence comes from Clostridia bacterium, assembly GCA_045637485.1. GTDB lineage: Bacteria > Bacillota > Clostridia > Christensenellales > Aristaeellaceae > UBA2862. Next base: position 1,929 of record JAZTZK010000163.1, on the reverse strand, counting down.
CACGCGATAGAGCCGGATGTCGATCTTCTCGCGCTCGGCCATGTCCCTGGCGTTGTTGTCGGGGCGCACGTTGAAGCCGATGATGATGGCGTTGGCCGTGGAGGCCAGCAGCGTGTCGGATTCGTTGATCGCGCCGACCGCGCCGTGTATACAGCGCACGCGCACCTCTTCGTTGGATAGCTTCTCCAGGCTCTGGCGCACCGCCTCGACGGAGCCCTGCACATCGGCCTTGATGATGATGTTCAGATCCTTGATCTCGCCGGCGGAAATCTGGTTGAACAGGTCGTCCAGCGTGGTCTTGGTCTGGGTCTTGACCAGCGCGGCGCGCAGCTTGTCCTTGCGCTCCTCGGCCACCTGGCGGCTGAGCTTCTCGTCGTCCACGGCGGTGATCTGGTCGCCCGCGTCGGGCACGTCGTTGAAGCCGATGACCTCGACGGGCTCGGAGGGTCCGGCGCTCTTCACGCGCTCGCCGCGGTCGTTCACCATGGCGCGCACGCGGCCGTAGGCCGTGCCCGCGACGATGGCGTCGCCCACGTTCAGCGTGCCGTTCTTCACCAGCACGGTGGCCACCGGGCCGCGACCCTTGTCCAGCTTGGCCTCAATGATGATGCCGCGAGCCTTGCGGTCGGGGTTGGCGCGGTAGTCGTTCACGTCGGCGGTGAGCAATATGGTCTCCAGCAGGTCGTCCACGCCCTGGCCGGTCACGGCCGAGACGGGCACCATCTCGGTGCTACCGCCCCACTCGGTGGTGATCAGCCCGTACTCGGTCAGCTGCTGCTTGACGTGCTCGGGGTTGGCGTGGGGCTTGTCCATCTTGTTGATGGCGACGATGATCTCGACGCCTGCGGACTTGGCGTGGTTGATGGCCTCGATGGTCTGGGGCATCACGCCGTCGTCGGCGGCGACCACCAGCACCGCGATGTCGGTGGCCTGGGCGCCGCGCAGGCGCATCGAGGTGAAGGCCTCGTGGCCGGGGGTATCCAGGAAGGTGATCTTCCTGCCGTCCAGATCGACGGTGTAGGCGCCAATGTGCTGGGTGATGCCGCCCGCCTCGCCCGCGGTGACGCGGGTCTTGCGGATGTAATCCAGCAGCGAGGTCTTGCCGTGGTCGACGTGGCCCATGATGGTCACGACCGGCGGACGGGACTGGAGCTCCTCCTCGGAATCCTCCACGTCCTCCTTCTCCAGGGCGTCCTCGGCGGTCTCCGCCAGCTTCATCTCCAGCTCAACGCCGAACTCCTGGGCTACCAGCGAGGCGGTATCGAAGTCCAGGTCGTTGTTGATGGTGGCGATGATGCCCAGCATCATCAGCCGCTTGATGATCTCGCCGGCGGGCTTGCCGATGCGCTCGGAAAAGTCGCGCACGGTGATGGTCTCGGCGGTCATGAACGCCTTCTCGATCTTGATCGGCTCGATGAAGGCCTTCTGCGCCACGGCCTTCTTCTTCTTGCGGCCCCGGACGAACTCGTCGTCATAGTTCATGCCGCTGCCCGCGCCGCCGCGCTGCTTCTGGGCCGCGCGACCGGAAGCCCGGTTGCGCTCCGGGTCGTTCTGGCGCACATACTGCTTCTTGTTCGGGTCGTAATTCGATACCCGTTCCTTCTCAACAGAGGGCGTCAGATCGGGCCCCTTGCGGCCAAAGCCGCCGCGCTGGCCGCCGAAGCCGCCCGGACGCGCGCCGCCAAAGCCGCCGCCGGCAGGGCGCTGACCGGGCGCGCCGCCTGCAGGACGATTGCCGTATGCCGCCGGGCGCTGGCCCGGCGCGCCGCCCTGCTGCGGACGGCCCTGGTATGCCGGGCGCTGCCCCGGCGCGCCGCCCTGCTGCGGACGGCCCTGATACGCCGGACGCTGCTGCCCCGGCGCGCCGCCCTGCTGCGGGCGACCCTGGTACGCCGGACGCTGCTGCCCCGGCGCGCCGCCCTGCTGCGG
>JAZTZK010000162.1:0-7788 GCA_045637485.1 Clostridia bacterium | reverse complement strand
TGAGGAGCTGCTGCTGTATCAGGTGGCGCTGCGTCTGTTCAGGAGCACGGGCCGGGTGCGCGTCGCCATCGAGTTTGACGACGATGCCGTCGAGGCCTTTTGGCGGCGACTGCCCTTCGCGCCGACCAACGCCCAGCGGCGGGTGCTCACAGAGGTGGCCGCCGACCTGCGCGCATCCCGGGCCATGGCCCGCATGGTGCAGGGCGACGTGGGCAGCGGCAAGACGGCCATCGCCTTCGCCGCCGTCGCCCTGGCCCACGCCGGGGGTTGGCAGTCGGCGATGGTGGCCCCCACCGAGGTGCTGGCCCGCCAGCACTACGACGCCGCGGTCAGGCTGCTGGAGCCCATGGGCATTCGCGTGGGCCTGCTGGTGGGCAGCCTCACGCCCAAACAGCACCGGCTGGCCCACGAGGCCATCGCCAATGGGGATTGGGACCTGGCCATCGGCACCCACGCGCTGATCACCGAAGGGGTCGAATACAGAAACCTGGGCTTGGTGGTCACCGACGAGCAGCACCGCTTCGGCGTGCGCCAGCGTTCGATGCTGTCGGAGAAGGGTGACGCGCCCAACGTGCTGGTGATGTCGGCCACGCCCATTCCCCGCACGCTGTCGCTGATACTCTATGGTGACCTGGACATTTCCATTGTAGACGAGCTGCCCCCGGGGCGCACGCCGGTGGCCACCCGCATTGTGCCCGAGGCCAAACGGGCAGACATGTACGGCTTCCTCCGCAGGGAGGTCGCCAGTGGCCGACAGGTGTATGTCGTCTGCCCGCTGGTGGAGGAGTCCGAGGTCGTGGAGGCGCTGCCCGCCGAGGCGGTGTACGAGGACCTGCGCACGAACCGGCTGCCGGATCTGCGCATCGAGCTGGTCCACGGCCGCATGAGGCCGGCGGACAAGGACGCGGCCCTGGAGCGCTTTCGCGCCGGGGAGGCGGATGTGATGGTCTCCACCACGGTGATCGAGGTGGGCGTGAACGTGCCCAACGCCACGGTGATGGTGATCGAGAACGCCGAGCGCTTCGGCCTGGCCCAACTGCACCAGCTGCGGGGCAGGGTGGGCCGGGGCAGCGAGGCCTCCTGGTGCTTTTTGATGGCCGAGCCCAACGCCCGATTGAGGTTCCTGGCCTCCACCACCGATGGCTTCAAAATCGCTCAGAGGGATATGGAGCTGCGGGGTCCGGGAGAGCTGTTCGGCACCCGCCAGTCCGGAACGCTGTCCGCGGGCCTGGGCAGCCTCGCCGGGGACGCGGAGCTTCTGAAGCTGACCCACGACGAGGCCCGGGCGCTGATGGCGAACCCCGGAGAAGCCGTCGCTCAAGCCGTCATCGCACTCGCAAAGGAGCGCTTTGCCGACAGATTGCGGGACGTGGCGGTGAATTGAGATCATACATAAGAGAGGGACAGGGGAGAGGGACAGATGAAAAAGGCGATCGTCGTCGTCAGCTTCGGCACCACCCATGCGGACGCCGAGGCGAGCTGCATTCGCCCGGTGGAGCGGGCATTGGCCGCGGCCTTTCCGGACCGCGATTTCAACAGGGCGTGGACCTCGCGGATCATTGCGCGCAGGCTGGCAGCCCGGGGCGAGACTGTGGAGAACGAAGCGGAAGCGCTGGCGCGCCTGCACGCCGAGGGCTGCGAGAATATCACGCTCGTGCCCACGCACATGATCCGGGGCAGGGAATACGAGCGGGTGATCGCCGTCGCGGATGGCCTGCCCGTGTCCGCGCCGCTGCTTGACACCGAAGCGGATTTGAAGTGGATGGCCGATTTACTGGACGGCATCGCCGCCGGGGAGGGCCGCACGCTGCTGGTGATGGGCCACGGTACCGACCATGTGGCTGACGAAACCTATAACCGACTTCGGTTGGTTTTGACCGATCGGGTGAGATTGGCCTGCGTGGAGGGGCGATACGCGCTGGACGGCATACTGGACGCGCTGGAAGCCGTGCCCGGCAAGGCGCTGACGCTGATGCCGCTGATGCTGGTGGCCGGGGACCATGCCACAAACGACCTGGCGGGAGACGCGCCTGACTCCTGGAAGAACATACTGCTCTCCAGGAGCTTCGATGTCCGCGTCCGCCTGACGGGTCTGGGCGCGCTGGAGCCCGTACAGCGTCGATTTGTGGAGAAGGCCGAGGCGGCATTGAAGGGCTGAAGCTTCTGTACAGGCCGCGGGGCATGGCCGCCGCAATCATGCGCGGGAAAAGTGTTTTCCAAGACTGCCTTGCTGCTGTCGGCAACAAACGATTTAGCGCATTTGACGCTGAAAGCGACAAATGCGCTAAAATGTGCTCTTCAAAGCAAATTTAACGCGAGGAGGAGGACCTTTTCCCTTGCATTATTTGGGGCATGCTGATAACATATAGGCGTTATGACTCGACAGCTTTGACGCTGCCAGCAACCAATATTCTGGAGGATGATTATGAAACGCCTGTCGCTCAAACTCCTTGCGGAGACGGTGATCAGTCGCAGAAAGGCGCTGAAGCTGTCCCAGGCGGCGCTTTCCCGGAGGGCGAACATCAACCGCTCCATATTGTCGCGGCTCGAAGCCCAGGACTACAGCCCTTCCGTGGACCAGCTGCTCTCCCTGTCCGAGGCGCTGGACTTTGACCCGTCGGCTGTCATCGTGGAAGAGACAGCCCGGGCTGTGGCGGTGGAACGCAAGCGGATTGCCGTGGCCGGAACGGGCTACGTGGGCCTGTCCCTGGCGGTGCTGCTCTCCCAGCACAACGACGTGACCGCCGTGGACATCGTGCCGGAGAAGGTCGAAAGGATCAACACCTGGACAAGCCCGATTCGGGACGAGTACATCGAGAGGTACCTGGCGGAGCATGAGGCCAGGGAACTGAGCCTCACCGCCACCACGGACGCGGCGGCGGCCTATGCCGACGCGGACTTCATCGTCGTGGCCGCGCCCACCAACTACGATCCGAGGACCAATTTCTTCGACTGCTCTGCGGTGGAAGCCGTTCTGGAGCGCGTCAGGGACGCGACGTCCGGTCGTGAAAACGTGCCCACCGTCGTGATCAAATCGACGATCCCCGTTGGATATACCGCGGCTGTTCGCCGGAAGCTGGGCATGGACAACATCATTTTCAGCCCGGAGTTCCTGCGGGAGTCCAGGGCGCTCTACGACAACCTGTATCCCAGCCGGATCATCGTGGGGTCGGACGACAGGAACAGGCCCGCCGCGGAGCGGTTCGCGGCGCTCCTACAGCAGGGCGCCATAAAGACCGACATACCGACGCTGTTCATGCAGACGACGGAGGCAGAGGCCACCAAGCTGTTCGTGAACACCTATCTGGCGCTGCGCGTCAGTTTTTTCAACGAGCTGGACACCTATGCCGAGGTGAAGGGGCTGAAGACCGCGCCGATCATCAAGGGCGTGTGTCTCGATCCCCGGGTGGGTGACTACTACAATAACCCCTCCTTCGGCTACGGCGGCTATTGCCTGCCGAAGGACACGAAGCAGCTGCTGGCCAATTACCGGGATGTGCCGGAGAACCTGATCCAGGCCATCGTTGAATCCAACCGCACCCGCAAGGACTTCATAGCCGACCGGGTTCTGGAAATCGCAGGCGCTTACGGCAACAGCGAGTCATGGTCGGCGGCGAGGGAGAACAGCCAGAAGGCGCTGGTGGTCGGGGTTTACCGGCTGACCATGAAGTCGAATTCCGACAACTTCCGCCAGTCCTCGATACAGGGCGTCATGAAGCGGATCAAGGCCAAGGGCGCCACCGTGGTGATCTACGAGCCGACCCTGGAGGATGGCAGCACCTTCTTTGGCTCCCTGGTGGTCAACGACATCGAGAAGTTCAAGCGGATGTGCGGCTGCATCGTCGCCAACCGCTATGACGCGACTTTGGACGATGTGAAGGAGAAGGTTTACACCCGTGACCTGTTCAGGAGGGATTAATGCATGCACTGTGAAGAAGTTTTCCATGAGATTTACAACCGCGATCCGGACGACATCGCATTTTGCCCCTATCGCATTTCCCCGCTGGGGGCGCACATTGATCACCAGTACGGCAAGATCAACGGCCTCGCGCTGGACAAGGGCATACACATGGCCTGGTCCGCCAAGCGCAACGGTGTGGTGGAGCTGAAGAGCCTGAATTTCCCGAAGCGGGCGCAGTTCCACGTCAACGGCATTCCCGAGCAGAAGGCTGGGGACTGGGCGGATCACATGCGCGGCGCCGCGAAGATGCTGGGAGAGAAGTATCCGCTGCGCGTGGGCCTGTCCGCAGTGATCGAGGGCACGCTGCCTGTGGGGGGCCTGAGCTCTTCGGCGGCGGTCATCATCGCCTTCCTGACCACCCTGGCGCGGGTCAACGGCATCACCCTCGGGGACTGGGAGACCATCATGATGGCCAAGGCTGCCGAGAACCGCTATGTGGGCGTCAACTGCGGCAAGCTGGACCAGAGCTGCGAGGTGCTGTGCCGGAAGGATCAGCTGCTGTACATGGATTGCCGGGACGACAGTTATGAGCTGATCCCGATGAATCCCGCCATGAAGCCCTTCCGGATCGCCGTGCTGTTCAGCGGCCTGGAGCGCTCGCTGGCCACCAGCGCCTACAACCTGCGCCAGGACGAGTGCAAGGCGGCGGCCTACAGCCTGCTCGCCTGGGCAGGCATGGAATACGGGAAGTTTGGGGATACCCGGCTGCGTGACGTACCGGCGGAGGTGTTCGAGGCCTACCGGGACCGCCTGCCGGACAGCTTCCGCAAGCGGGCGACGCACTATTTCACAGAGATCGCCCGGGCGGAGGCCGGCGCGGAGGCCTGGCGCAGGGGCGACCTGGACGCCTATGGCCAGCTGATCTTCGACAGCGGCAGGAGCAGCGTGGAGAACTACGAGTGCGGCTGCCCGGAGCTGATCACGCTGTACGACATCATGACCGGGACCGACGGTATTTACGGCGGACGTTTCTCCGGTGCGGGCTTCAAGGGCTGCTGTATGGCGCTGGTCGATCCGGAAAAGGCGGAGGATATCCGGCGGACCGTGACGGAAAAATACCTGAAGGCGTATCCCCACCTGGAGGGGAAGTACAGCTTCCATCTCTGCGACAGCGCGGACGGGGTGAGGCTATGAAGACGATCATACTCGCCGCGGGCTACGCAACCCGCCTGTATCCCCTGACGGAGAATTATCCCAAGCCGCTTTTGAAGGTGGGCCAGAAGACCATACTGGACTGGCTCATCGACGATATTCACACCTCCGGGCTGGTGGACGAATATGTGGTCATCAGCAATCACAGGTTCGCCGATTGCTTTCATGAATGGGCCCGGTCGCGTGACAGGCGCATCACCGTCGTGGATGACGGCACGTCCACCAACGAAACCCGGCTGGGCGCGGTGAGGGACATCCAGTTTGCGGTTGAAGCGCGGGGCATACGTGACGACGCGCTGGTCATCGCGGGCGACAATGTGCTGGACTTCAGCCTGGCGCCGTTTATCCGCTTTGGTATCGACAACGATTGCTCCTGCATCATGTGCTACGAGGAGAATGACCTGTCAAAGCAGCAGCGCACGGCCATCATTTCGGTGGACGAAGAAAACAGGATCACCGCCTATGAGGAGAAGCCCAAAGCACCGAAGAGCAACCTGGCGGTGCCGCCCTTTTATTTCTATAAGGCACAGGATCTCAAAAGGATACCGGAAGCGCTGGCGGCGGGCTGCGGCTATGACGCGCCGGGGAGCTTCGCGGCGTGGCTTTCCATGCAGACGCAGATGAAGGCCTGGCCAATGCCCGGATGCCGCTATGATATCGGCAATCTTGAAAGCTATGAAAAGATTCGAGTGAGCTATAGGGGCGTGAAGGCCTGAATGTATCTGTTTAGTCCTTACGTACTTTCACCTACTGTGGCGGCCTGGAGGTCGTCCTAAAGGACTAACTTCGTGTCGCCCTAAAGGACTAACTTCGTGTCGCCCTAAAGGACTAACTTCGTGTCGTCCAAAAGGACTTACTTCGTGTCGCCGCTACGGAGCGATTCGTAGTAGCGGAGGCGTCTACGCCGCCACGACTGAACACATACGTTTTGAGAACAAGCGACGTGCAAATGATTGCGATCATTTGCGCGTCGCTTGTTCTTTACCCTCTTCTGTTTCTTCAAAGAGTTTCATTGTAAAAAAACTTTGGCAAACCCTGTATTTTGGGGCTTGGGATATGGACTTTTTACCCCTCTTCGTGTTATAATAAGAGTGGGCTGGTAGAATCGGTTATTCATAGAAAGGTTTTACCGTGCCCGCGCTGGTTTTCAGCCTATCATGTCGGAATACATATTCCGAGGAATCGGCTGGAGAGACGGAATAATGGGTTTCCGGCTGCAGTAAAAATGCTGCAGGCGGGGTTTGCCGTATAGAAATGGCTTCTGTTTTTGGAGGTAGACCAAATGAAGGACTATCGAAATATTGAATCGAGCCGAGCGTCGCGGGACCTGGAAATGCGGCGTCGCAGACCGTGGCAGGGATGGATCAGCAGGCGTTTTGCAAAGCGGCTGTTCAGCATGCTTGTGGTCGTGAGCCTGATGTCCAATACATTCGGCATTGTGACGTACGATATCAACGTCAACCAAGCCCAATTGGCATCGGCCGAGATCCTGGAGATCCACCCCGATTCGTATGCGGTTGCCGAGGGCCTGGAGCCGGATACCTCGCTGACGGATGACTATGACATTTCCCTCGACCCGCTGGGCGATCTTTCGCTTTCGCACAATCTCGCGTCAAATGCGACGGGAGACGAAGCTACTTATACCTATCGACTGGAGGGTGAAACCAGGCTGCTGCTCAGTGACCTTATTGAGAAGCTGAAGCTGCCGATCAGGAGGCTGGAGGATATCCAAAGCGTCTCCCTCCAGAACAACACCGCCATCGATATGTCCCTGTTTGTGTCCATCGCCGGGGTGGAGGACGATTATCTCATTGTCTTGAAGCCCCTCTTCGCGGACGTGAGGCTGACGGTCTATACGAAAGACGGCATGTTCACCCTCAGGCTGGTCAACGATCCGACCCTGACGGAGGAGAAGGTGGCCAAAGCGGCCAAGGAGCTTTCGGAGGATCCTGAAGGCTTTGGTCCGCTCTTCAGCTGCGACCTCAGCAATGTGACTTCAAGGATTCGCCTCAGCGCGCTGCTCAAGCGCGCCGGTCTGCCCATTATGGTCAATAGCGTTGTGGATCTGGGCGTGATCGAACACAGCGGGAACGAAGGACTTTGCCTGAACATTGAAAAGGGAAAGAATGACTACAGGCTCACGGTGATTCGGAGCTTTAAAGAGATCGAGCTCGCCGTGTTTACCAAGAGCAAATCCTATACCATCGTATTGCGGAACGGCAGGGCATCGGGATCGGAACAGACAGAAACCGATGTTTTCGACAATTCCCTGGAAATACCCGACATCGATAGCGTCGGGTTGGGGGATGCTTCGTCCGAGGATTTGATCGACGTATCCGGATTGGATGAAGAGATCGGCATTGATGTCGGTGTTGATCTTGACGTTGAACAGGTAGAGACGCCGGTCTCGGAAGTCGAGCCGGACCAGACCGAAGAATCTGCTTCCAATCCTGAATCAGGAATTGAGGATGCTTCGGAAACTGAAGCCGACATTGAACCGGAGCAGGAGCCCGAGGTAGAGCAGGAAGCAGAACCGGAGCAGGAGCCTGAGATTGAGCAGGAATTAGAACCGGAGCAGGAGCCTGAGATTGAGCAGGAATTAGAACCGGAGCAGGAGCCTGAGGTTGAGCAGGAAGCAGAACCGGAGCAGGAGCCTGAGGTTGAGCAGGAAGCAG
>JAZTZK010000161.1:0-2480 GCA_045637485.1 Clostridia bacterium | reverse complement strand
CTGGATCCGGGGGCGCTGTTCAGGCCCAAGCGCTTCTTCGGCGCGGCCCGGAACATCGAAAACGGCGGCAGCCTCACCATCATCGCCACCGCCCTGGTGGAGACCGGCAGCCGCATGGACGACATCATATTCGAGGAATTCAAGGGCACCGGCAACATGGAGCTGCACCTGGACCGCAAGCTCTCCGACCGCCGTGTGTTCCCGGCCATCGACCTGCTGAAGTCGGGCACGCGCCGGGAGGAGCTGCTGCTGACCGAGGACGAGATGAACGGCGAATACCAGGTGCGCAGGATGCTGGGCGGCCGCCAGCAGGAGATGTACGAGCAGCTGATCGACCTGATGACCAAGACCGCCAGCAACGCCGAGTTCTTCAACAAGCTGAAGGGCTGGCTGGCCGTCTATGAAAAGGAAGGGTATTCGCTGGGAAAAGCATAAATGACGTCAATATTGACGTATCTTCGACGAAGCTATTAACAACTGTGACAATCGCTTGTATTCCCATCGGGATGGCAGTATAATCGGTGGCGTATATGGACGACAGTCCAACGACAAGGAGGGAGAAATCAATGAGCAAGAAACTGATTGCGGAGGCCATCGGCACGGCGACGCTGGTCATACTCGGCTGCGGCACGGCGATGCTGGTGGGCTGCGACGCCGCTGCGGGCGGCGGTTACATCCTCACGGCGCTGGCCTTCGGCCTGACCATCGTGGCCATGGCCTACTCCATCGGCAACATCTCCGGCTGCCACATCAACCCGGCGGTGTCCCTGGGCGTGCTGCTCAGCGGCGGCATGGATGTCGGCGAGTTCATCGGCTACGTGATCGCCCAGTGCGCGGGCGCGATCTGCGGCTCCGCGGTGCTGGCGGCCATCTTCGGCCTGGGCCACGTCACCGACATGACTGGCGGCTTTGGCGCCAACGGCCTGGCGGGCGTAAACGGCAACGTGCTGGCGGGCCTGCTGGTGGAGATCGTGCTGACCTTCATATTCGTCATCGCCATACTGGGCGTCACCAGCAAGCGGGCCGGCCACGGCAGCTTCGGCGGCCTGGTGATCGGGCTGACCCTGGTGGTGGTGCACATCCTGGGCATCGGCCTGACGGGCACCTCCGTCAACCCCGCCCGCAGCTTCGGTCCCGCGCTGTTTGCCGCCTTCAGCGGCAACCTCGCCCCCTTGGCCAGCCTGTGGGTGTTCATCGTGGGTCCCATGCTTGGCGCGGCCCTGGCGGCGTTCACCTACAGCTTCCTGCAGCGCAAATAACGTATCCCTTCGAAACAACCGCCGTCGGAACGGGCTCCGGCGGCGATTGTTTTTGGGATTGAGATCGCAACCGATAACCGGCGTTCGCAAATTGTGAGAAGAAAAAATGGGAAAAACAGTAGACAACCTCGCTTTGTTGTGCTATAATATTATGCGTTGGTTGATGTGCTGTAATTTTTTGGAGCCTGATTGTGCGGCGCGCACAATCCGCGCCGGATATGCGGGGCCATCAACCCGACGAACGGATGCAAGGCCGCACGCGGCCTGCACAATATAATCAAAGGAGTGTATCCGAGTATGAAGAAGATTCTTGCTGTACTGCTGTGCGCGATGTTGCTGCTGAGCTGCACCGCCGCTCTGGCCGAGAAGGTCGGCGTTTCCATGCCCACCAAGGACCTGCAGCGTTGGAACCAGGACGGCGCCAACATGGAGGCCATGCTGACGGAAGCCGGCTATGAGGTCGACCTGCAGTTCGCTTCCAACGACGTCAAGACCCAGCTGGACCAGGTTGAGAACATGATCGCCGAGGGCGCGAACGTCCTGGTTATCTCCGCTATCGAAGGCTCCTCCCTGGGCGAGGCGCTTCAGATGGCCAAGGAAGAGGGCATCCCGGTCATCGCCTATGACCGCCTGCTGATGGACTCCGACGGCGTTTCCTACTATGCCACCTTCGACAACTACATGGTCGGCACCAAGCAGGGCACCTACATCAAGGATACCCTGGATCTGGACAACGCGGAAGGCCCCTTCAATCTTGAGCTGACCGCTGGCGATCCCGGCGACAACAACGCTCGCTACTTCTTCCAGGGCGCCATGGACGTCCTGCAGCCCTACATCGACGCCGGCAAGCTGGTTGTCGTTTCCGGCCAGACCGCCTTCGAAGACGTCGCCACCCCCACCTGGGGCTCTGACGTCGCCCAGGCCCGCGCCGAGAACATCCTGTCCTCCTTCTATGCCGACGGCAAGAACGTGGATGCCTGGATGTGCTCCAACGACTCCACCGCTCAGGGCGTTGTGGCCGCGCTGGACGCCAACTACAACGGCGAGTGGCCCATCGTCACCGGCCAGGACTGCGACATTGTCAGCGTGAAGAACATGATCGCCGGCAAGCAGAGCATGTCCGTGTTCAAGGATACCCGCACCCTGGCGGCTCAGGTCGTCAAGATGGTCGGCCAGATCCTCAAGGGCGAAGAGGTTGAAGTGAACGACACCGAGACCTAC
>JAZTZK010000160.1:0-15831 GCA_045637485.1 Clostridia bacterium | reverse complement strand
GATGGTGTCCAGGAAGGTAGCGTTGCCGTTCATCTGCGTGTTATTGGCGGTCATGTCGCAGTCGATCAGGGTGATGGCGTTGAGTCCCTCGATGCACACGCCCTCGGACAGGTTGCTGGTCAGCGTGGCGTTCGACACGGTGATGTCCGCGGTGGAGTAGATCGCCGGGGAGCCCAGGCCGTTCGAGGTATAGCTGCCGCCGCCCGCCACCACAGTTCCGCCGCCGCGGTCGGTGCGGATGGCCGCGGAGGAGCGCCCGGAGGTCTCCACGGTCAGGTTATTGGCGTATGTCACGCCGCCGCCGGTGGTCATGATGCCGCCGGAGCCGTCGCCGGTAGTGGTGATGGTGGAATCCGAGATGATGACCGTGGTACCGTCGCCCTCCGCGCCGTTCCTGCCGCCATTGCCGCCGTAGCTGAACACGCCGTTCGCCCCGTCGGCGTCGGAGGTGACGGTCGCGCCGGTGATGGTCACCGTGCCGCCGCCCATGGCCAGCAACGCGGCGTTCAGGCCATAGAAGTTACAGTTATCGCCGCCATTGGAATCGCCGGTCTTGGTGACGGTGATGTCTGTGAGGGCGACGTCGGCGTCGGAATCGACGATCAGCGCGCTCTCGTCGGCGGTGTCGGAGGCATAGGCCTCGCCGGAAGCCTCGCTGGCTTCGGTGATCTCGTTCGCGGCGCTGTACTCGAAGTCAGAGGACCCTCCGCCCGGGGGTGTGCTTCCGCCAAAGCCGCCTTCTCCGCCGGGACCACCCATGCCGTCCGGCGGGTTGCCCATGCCTTCGCCGGGCATACCGCCCTCCGGAGGCTCGCCGGGCATGCCGTCGGGGGGAGTGCCCATGTTCTCGCCGGGCATATCGGTCGCGCTTGTCGTCTCTGTGGTTTCTGCCAATACGGTCAACGGACAGGTCGCCAGCAATGCCAGCGCCATGATCAAAGCGATTGTTTTTTTCATTGTCTTGCACCTCTTTCCCTTTCGTTGGTCCTATTGTAGGGCTGAAAGCTGAAATGAACCTTGAGGATTTCCGGTTTCATATAACCTATTATTCAGCCAGAATTTCAATGCTTTATTTACATGTTTATTTAATAATGTCAAAATTACCTTGCGTCTATTGCTTTTTATGTCCAAATCAGGCATAATGGAAGCATAACACAGTATGCCATCGAGGCAATACCGGAATTCGCCCGGAGGGGAGTCCTTTATGGAAAAGCTCGAACGGTTTATCTCCGAGAATTTTGAAAACGCGCTGGCGCGCGGCCACATACAGCCCTTCTATCAGCCCGTCATCCGTACGATTTCACGGCAGCTGTGCAGCTTCGAGGCGCTTGCGCGATGGGTGGACCCCCGGCGCGGCATCATACCGCCCGACCGGTTCATACCCATTCTCGAACAAAACCAGTGCATACACAGGCTGGACGAGTGCATCATAAGGCAGGTGTGCGCGAAAATCCGGACGCGGTTGGATGCCGGGGAGGTGCCGATCCCCGTATCCGTCAACCTTTCCCGGCTGGATTTTACCCTCTGTGACATCTTCCGCGTCGTGGACGACATCGTCTCCCAATACCAGATCCCCCATGACTTTCTGTACATCGAAATCACCGAGAGCTTGATGGCCGAGCAGGAGGAACAGATGCGCGCCATCGTAGATCGCTTTCACGCCGCCGGCTATCAGATCTGGATGGACGACTTTGGCAGCGCTTATTCCTCCCTGAACGTGCTGAAGGACTACGAATTCGACGAGATCAAGCTGGACATGCGCTTTCTCAGCTCCTTCAATCTGCGCTCCCGCAGGATACTGACCGCCGTGATCCAGATGGCCAAGGAGATCGACATCCACACGCTGGCCGAGGGCGTGGAAACCCAGGAGCAGCTGCGCTACCTACGCAACATCGGCTGCGAGAAGGTCCAGGGCTTCTACTTCGGAAGGCCGCTGCCCTGGGACGACGCCCTGTCCCACCTCCGGGAAATCGGCGTTGGCATCGAGCCTCCCCAGGACAGGAAGTATTACGACGACATCGGCAGGGTCAATTTCCTCAGCGCCGTGCCCTTCATGACCAAGGCCGAGCGCGACGCGCTGAAGACCGCCCGCCAGCTGAACAGCATCCCCCTGGCCGTCGCCGAAGGACGACGGGACAGCTTCAGCATACTGTTTTACAACACCGCCTTCGAGCAGACCGCCGAGAGCACAGGCCTGGTCTCCCACATATTCACCCAGGAGCTGCTGCGCGCGCCACAGCCCTATTCGCTGCTCCCACGGCGTCTGCTGGACCTGATGGAATCCACGCGCACCGGCGAAGAGGGGCGCATGGTGTTCATCTCCAACGGCGACTACTACGAGCTGCAGGCCAAGTGCATCGCCCAGACGAAGGACGCCTACAGCGTGCTCTTCCGCATGAGCAACCTCTCGAAGGCCTCCAGGGCTGTCGAGCGCGACCAGCTGGACGACGGCATGCGACAGATCTACACGCTGTTCGACCGCATCACGCTGGTGGATACGGCCGCCGATTCCATCACGCCGCTCTACGTCGCCACCCGCGAAAACCTGGTCTCCGGCAGCACCGGCCTTGAGGCGCTGGTCCGGGAATATGCCGAGCGCCTGATCTTCCCGGAGGACCGGGATACCTATCGCTGGCTGATGGACTTTTCATCCATTGAGAAGAAGCTCCGGGAAGCCGGGCGCACCAATATATCCCGCTACCTGCGCACCCTGGTTCGCCATGGGCAATATGCCTGGAAGCAGTATATCGTGCTGCGCCTACAGCCCGGCATTTACCTTGAGCTGATCCGCACCGTGCATTCCGACCTGCTGCGCTTCCTGAAGACCCACCACCTGACGCACCAGGCGTCGATGGAAGAGCACATCGATTCCCCGGAGGTGCTCTGGCGCAACCTGATCCATTCCGACATAGCCCGCGTATTCTGGAAGGACAGGGAACGCCGCTTCCTCGGGGCAAGCAAGGGCTTCCTGGATTATTACGGCTTCACCTCGGCGGACGAAATCGTCGGGAAGACCGACGAGGACCTGGGCTGGCACGTCCACCCGGACGGCTACATGAACGACGAGCTTCGGGTGATCACCGAGGGCATCACCACCCACAACATACCGGGCCGCTGCATTAGCAACGGCGAAAACCGGGACATCATCGCCAGCAAGGCCCCGCTGTTCGATCACAACGGCGAGGTACAGGGCCTGATCGGCTGCTTCATGGACCGGGATTTGATCAATATCAACGACATGCGGGGCAAGGAGACCAAGCGGCGGGACATGCTCACCGGGCTGTTGAACTCCAGGGGCATCTCCGAGGAGGCCCATACCTTTCAGGACGAGTACAACCTCAGAAACATGGATTTTGTGCGCATGCACGTCGCCATAGACGACTTTGCCTCGATCAACCGCCAGTACGGCTTCGACTTCGGCGACAAGGCCATTGCCGCCTTGGGGCGGGCGCTGAAAAAGACCTTCGGCCTGACCTGTGCCGTGGGCCGCTACACCGGGCATCAGTTCGTGGTGCTGCATCAGATCCACAATCGGGAGGAGCCCGGCCACCTGCGCGCCCGGATCAAGAAGGTCGCGGCGGACATCCGGCAGATCGAAGGCATTGCGCTGACGCTTTACATCTCCGTGGGCTATTGCGTCTATTCCGAATGCGAGGACCTGGAGGCACAGTCGCAAAAGGCCGAAATTCGCCTGCTGGCCGACCACGACGACCATACCACCGTGGAAAACCGCCTGACCCGCGCCTCCGAGATCTTCCATCTGTACGACGACCTGCCCATCCCCTACTGCGTCTGCCGCGTCGTGGCTGACGAGACCCACTGCGTGAGGGACGGAATACTCTTCTATGTCAACCACGCCTTTGAGCGGCAGTGCGGCATGGATGCCGCCCGGCTGTTGGGCCGCAGGGTCAGCCAGCTCTTCCCGAAGCCGGACGCCGCCTGGTGCGATATTGCCCGCCGCGCTGCCCTGGAGAATGAAACTGTAGCGGAAAGGATGCGCTCCTGGACCACGGGAAGGGAATACCACGTCACCGCCAGCCCCGTCATTCACCCGGGATATTGCGGTTTTACGGTGCAGGACGTGAAGGAACTTTGACGGGTAAAAGGAAGATCCTTCGCTGCGCTCAGTATGACGCGGATTTGGCGCGTTGTCATGCTGTGTGGAGCGAAGGATCTTATTTTGATATCTGTTCAGTCATGGCGGCGTAGACGCCGCCGCTACGAGGAGATATGCCTGTAGGGGCGACACGAAATTAGTCCTTTAGGGCGACACGAAGTTAGTCCTTTAGGACGGCCTCCAGGCCGCCACAGCAGGTGAAAGTATGTAAGGACTGTACAGATTTTTATATCTATGAATTTCGCGGGCTCACGGCCTTTTGGGGAGGGACGGGTCTCCCCTCAATACACCTTCCCGATCGTTCCCCCTTCGATCAGCTCCACAGGGAAGATGCTGGGCTTCCGGGAGGCGGTATCGGGGGCTTCGATCAGCTCGATCAGGCGCCTTGCGGCCGTTCGGCCGATATCCTCGCTGCTCTGGCGAATGGTCGTCAGCCGGGGCGACATGGCCTGGGTGAGCGGTATGCCGTCATAGCCGCCGAAGGAGATATCCTCGGGGATGCGCAGGTTCATCTCCCAGGCCGCCTCCTGGGCGCCAAGGTAGGCCACATCATCGGGCAGGAGTATGCAGGTGGGGCGCTCGGGCAGGCGCAGCAGCTCCAGAACGAGCTTGTGGGTGAGGCCGATGGCGTCGTACAGCCCCTGCTTGAGATACTCCGGCGGCACGGACAGGTTGTGATAGGCCATCGTGTTGTGGAACTGGCTGATGCGGGTGCGGGTGACGACGGAGTTATCGTGGCCATGGATAAAGGCGATGCGACGATGACCCCTCCTGATGGCGTACTCCACCAGCTTCTGCACGCCGGTCTCGTTGTCCGAGAGCACCGCGGGCACGCGCTTGTAGATGTGGTCTATGGTGACGCAGGGGATCCCGCTCTCCGCCAGCGCCTTGAACTGCGGCGCGCGAAAATCCAAACAAACCATGCACACGCCGTTGACGCCACTCCTTCGACAGCGTTCGATGTAGTCCTCGCCTGCGCCTGGGTGAATGAACGTGATGTCGTACCCCCGTGCCGCAGCCTCGGTCTTGATCGCATTCAGGATCAGCACAAAGAAGGGATGCGTGAGCCCCCTCCCACTCTCTTCCGCATACAGTATACCCAGGTTTGGCGTATGCTCGGTCATGGTTGCCACCTCCGTTGCGTGATATATTTGTCCTTGTCGAATTCAGCGCGCGGCCTGGATCAGCCTGACGAGGGTATCGTACAGGCGCTCCGGCTCCACGGGCTTGGAAAGGTGCGCCGACATGCCCGCCTGGAGCGAACGCTGCACATCCTCGTCGAAGGCGTTGGCCGTCATGGCGATGATGGGCACGGTCCTGGCATCCGGACGATCCATCGCGCGTATGGCGCGCGTGGCCTCCAGGCCGTCCATCTCCGGCATGCGCACGTCCATCAGCACCGCGTCGTACTGGTTCAGCGACGCGCACTCGAACATCTCCACCGCATCCCGGCCATTTTCAGCGTGGTCGGCTTCGATGCCCTCCATCTCCAGCAGATCCATCAGAATCTCCGCGTTGATCTCCATGTCCTCGGCAATCAGCACCTTGCAGCCCTCAAGGCCGTAGTCCTCCTCCTCGGGAACCTCCAGCGCCGACGTCGCCAGGCTGTCCGTGGCGCCGGCCTCGCGCCGGTCGATGATGGCCGTCAGCTCGCGCATCAGGCTGTCGTTGAACAGCGGCTTGGACATGATGCCGTCCACGCCCGCCGCCTTGGCCTCGTCCTGCATGTCCTCCCAGCTGTAGCCGGTCAGCAGTATGATAGCCGTGTCATTGCCGTCGAGAGCGCGTATGGCCCTGGTCAGCTCAATGCCATTCATGTCGGGCATCCTGTAGTCCGTCAGCACAAAGCCGTAGGGATTGCCCTGGTTGCGCAGGGTCTGTATTCGATCCAGCGCCATCCTTGCGCCGGTCACGGTATCCGCCTCCACGCCGATGGCGTTGGCCACCAGGCGCGCATGCTCACAGGCCACCGAGTCGTCGTCCACCACGAGCAGCCTGAGCCCCTTGGGCAGCTCGTGACCGTGCTCCGAATTGACGCTGCGGCCGGAGCTCTTCAGCGTGACGGTGACCGTGAAGGCGGTGCCTATGCCCTTTTCGCTCTCCACGGTGATCTCGCCGTTCATCATATCAACGATGTTCTTGGTGATCGCCATGCCCAGGCCGGTGCTGCCGTATTTGTTGGACACGCCGGATTCCTCCTGGGAGAAGGCCTCGAAGATCTTCGGGATGTACTCCTTGCTCATGCCGATGCCGGTGTCCTTGATGATGAAGCGCAGCGTGCAGTAGTCCTCAAATTCAGCGATCTGCTCCACCGTAAAGGTGACCGAGCCGGATACAGGGGTAAACTTGACGGCATTGCCCAGTATGTTGATCAGCACCTGCTTCAGCTTCATGTCGTCGCCGACGTAGTAGTCGTTCACCTGGCCGATGATGTGGCAGTCGAAGCTCAGCCCCTTGTCCACGCACTGGCCGTTGACCATCACGTTGATCTGGTCGATGAAATCCCGGAAGCTGAATTCCTCGCTCTTGAGCACCATGCGCCCGGACTCGATGCGGCTCATGTCCAGTATGTCATTGATGAGTCCCAGCAGGTGCCGCGCGCTTGCGCCGATCTTCTCAAGCTGCTCCCGGGTGTGGGGCGTCAGGTTCGGGTCCTTCAGGGCGATGTTGTCCAGGCCGATGATGGCGTTCATCGGCGTGCGGATCTCATGGCTCATGTTGGACAGGAAGCTGGTCTTGGCCCGGCTGCTCTCCTCCGCGAGTACCTTTTCAACCTCGATCTGCTTCTCCCGCTTCTGCATCAGGAAGAAGATGTAGAACAGTATGGCCAGCGCCGCCACGATCAGCACGGTCTGTACCACGCTGTTGCGAATCAGCGCGCCGCCCACGCTGTCCAGCACCTGGCGCAGGTAGCTCTCCACGGGAGGGTTGGCGCCGGAAGCGACGTCCACGCCCGCCTCCGCCAGCCTGTCGGTATAGAAATTCTGTATCGGCGCCACGGCCTGCTCTGTGGCCATCTCGGTGGCCTGGCGCATCCATATGGTTGAGGTGAATATGATCAGGGCCAGCAGCACCACCCACACCACCGGAGAGCGGCCAAGGCGGCGGGCGGAATCCCGCTTAAACAGATAGAGGAAGAACATGAAGCCCAATATGCCCCATGCCGCCAGAATCAGGTAGGACTCGGCGGAGAGGGTCGTGACCGCCATCAGGTTGGGGATCAGGAAGTAGAGCATGAACATCAACGAGATGATCACGCCCACAATGCCGATCACCCTCGCCCGCTTGACGCCGTCGATCCTCCCGGACCTCGCGGCGGCGGCGGATGTATAGGCATAGGCGATGGTGGCGCCCACCGTGGTCACATCCACGATCCAGCTGATGGCCGTCCGCCCCAGCAGGGGCAGTATCGCGGAGACGCAGAGCACGAACAGTATGGCATTCCTGGGCACGCCGTTCTCGTTCAGCCTGCCCATCCAGTCCGGCATCATGCCGTCCTCGGCCATAGCGTACAGCAGGCGGCTGGAGGCGATGTAGTTGCCCACGAGGCCCGTGACGATGGCGCCCAGCGTGGTCAGACCCAGCACCGCGGTGCCGAGGCCGCCCATGAGCGCCTTGGCCGCGTGAAAGGTCGGCAGGCCCTGTATGCCCGAATAGCCGCCCAGGTTGGATATGTAGTCCACCCAGCCGGCGCAGCCCTCCGGCAGCGCGCACACCGCAAGGATCGCCAGCGAGGCATAGGCAACGGCCGCGGTGATGACGGCAATCGCCATGATCCTGAAGCTCTTTTTGACCGGGAAGTTGAATTCAACCGTGGAATGGGAGATCGACTCAAAGCCCACGTAAGCCCATGGCGCGAGGGCGACGATGGTGAACACACCCGAGAGCGGCGCTCTGTCGGGGGCAAAGGGCGGCGCGATGCGCCCCAGAGCGCTGTCGGGATTAGAAATCGCAAAGGCCATGCCGACAATGATACCGCAGGCCAGCAGCAGCGCCATGACGATCTGCGCCGTCGCCGCCGCCCGGCTGCGCAGGCAGCACAGCGCGGCGATGGCCAGCGCCGCGATGGCCAGCAACACCTCGCCCATGTAAATATCGTATCCGGCGATTTGGTAGTGGAAGCCGAACTGGAACAGGTTGCCGGCCAGGTGGCGCACGATCAGCGGCAGCGCCGTGGCGTTCGCCCATATGATGGCCACGTAGGTCAGCAGCATGAACCATCCGTTCAGGAAGCCGTGATCGTAGCCGAAGAGGTGCTTGGCGTAGGCATAGGTGCCGCCCGCGTCAGGGTCCCGGTTCATCAGGTAGTGGTAATTCATTCCGATGACCAGCATGATCAGCGCGCCGATGCCGATGCCCAGCACCGTTCCCAGGGGACCTGCCACCGGCAGAAAGGTGGTTCCGGGCATGACAAAAGCGCCCCATCCCACGCTGCATCCAAAGGCCAGCGCCCATGCCCCCAGGGGCGACAGATAGCGGAAGAGGCTCTTTTCCTTCGCTTTAGGAGATGGATTCAAGCCAATCACTTTACCTTTCAATCAACATATGCGTCAATTCTCCGCCTCGTACTCCGAGATGCCCTGCACGGTATCCCGGTAGCGGGTCAGGATGGCATCCAGCTTTTGGCGCACCTCGTCGTCGGTCAGCCTGCGGGCGTTGCCCTGGCGGAACTCCTCGGTGAGCTCGTCGGCGGCTTCAGCCAATGCGACCAACCCCAGGTTGGAGCAGACGCCCTTCATCGCATGGGCGCTCTCAAACAGCTTCTCGGGGTTCATCGTCTCACCGGCCTGTGACAGCATCTCGCCCACGTTGCTGCTCTTCAGCTTGCGCACGTACTTGTCGATCAGCTTGTCCTTCTTCATAACCCGGACGGCCTGGTCATAGTTGCCGCCGATTTTTTCATACAGCTGCTGAATCGTCATGTTCATTTCTCCCTTTCAATCTGTTGCTCTTTAACGATCAGTTGCTCAAATTCCTCCGGAGGCAGGGGACGCGAGAAATAGAAGCCCTGCACAAGGTCGCACCCCGCGCCCTTCAACATCTCAAGCTGCCGCTCGGTTTCCACACCCTCGGCCACCACGGGCACCTTCAGGTATTTGGCAATGTCCAGCACCACCTCGACCAGCCGGAAGTCCTTCTCGCTTTGGGCGATGTTGCGCACGAACTGCATATCCATCTTCAGCGCGTCGATGGGCATGTAGGACAGCATGTTCAGCGACGAATAGCCGGAGCCGAAGTCGTCCATTTCGATTTCGAAGCCCCTGGTCCTCAGCCGCTTGATCAGCTCGATCATCTGCTCCGCGTTTTCCGTATAGGCCGATTCGGTGACCTCCAGCTTCAGGGCCTTGTGGTCCAGGCCGTAGCGCTCGATCAATCCCTCCAGTCGTTCCTCCAGCGTCGGGTCGAAGATGTCCACCCGGGACAGGTTCACCGACACCGGCAACGTCATGCCGAACTTCTGCCGCCACTCGGCGATCTGCCGCGCAGCCTCGTTCCAGACGTAGCTGTCCACGGTCTTGATCTGCCCGTTGCTCTCAAACAGCGGAATGAAGCTGCCCGGCGATACCATGCCCAGCTCCGGATGCTTCCACCGAATCAATGCCTCCGCGCTGGACAGCCTGGGCGGCTCACATTGCACGTTGTACTTGGGCTGGTAGAAGACCTTCAGCTCCTTCTCCTCCACCGCCCGGCGCAGATCGTTCAGCAGGCGCTGGTTCAGCAGCTCCCGCTGGCGCATATCCTCGTCGTAGACCATCAGGCGGGTCTTGTAGTTGCCGCGGACCATGTTGCACGCCGCCTGGGCGCGGTCGAACAGCAGCACCGGATCCACACCCTCCCGCCAGGGGGCGACGCCCATGCGCAGGCGGATGCTGACGTTTTTTGACAGGGTGCCCACCCTCTCCTGAAGCCGGTCCAACAGCGCTTGGTAGTCCTCCCTGTGCTGGCAATAGAGGTCAAAGCGGTCCGCCTCGAAGCGGCTGGCGATGCCCTCGGTCCTGGCCAGGAAGTCGCGGATCCCTTCGCCGATGACCGCGAGGACGCTGTCGCCGAACTCGCGACCGTTCAGCGCATTGACGGAATGGAACTGCTCGATATTGATGACGACGGCGTCCATGCGCCAGTTCGGGTGGTACTGGTGAATCCGGTTGGCGTACTCGAAGAAGAAGTTGCGGCTGTACAGCCGGGTCAGTCGGTCGAACTCCGCCGCCGAGATCAGCTGGCGACCCTCGCTCAGCTCTATGATGCGCCCCACGCGGGCCAGTATGACCTCGTGCATGTCGAAGGGCTTTGTGATAAAGTCCGCCGCGCCCATCTCCAGCGCCCGGAGCTCGGCATTGCGCTCGGCGGTCAACACAATGATGGGGATGGCCTTCAGCAGCTCGTCGTTGTGCACGCACTCGAGAACCTTGAAGCCGTCCATCTCGGGCATGATCAAATCCAGCAGCACCACGGACAGCCTGTCCCGGTACTCCTCGATCATTTGAAGCGCTTCCCTGCCGTTGGTAGCGTATATGATTTCATAGTCGTCCTCCAGGATCATGCCCAACACATCGCGGTTGATCTCCTGGTCGTCTACAATCAAAACCAGTTGGGGTTTTTTCAGTTGTTTGGATTTGATCATAAACCGTTCCTCCAATCAACAAAAACCGTTTGATTCATTCTCTGTACAAGCCCCTGTTATTTTGCCACCAGCGTCCTGAGGGTATCGTACAGCTGGTCCGCATCCACCGGCTTGGGCAGATGGGCGTTCATGCCCGCATCCAGCGACTGGCGCACGTCCTCCTCAAAGGCGTTCGCGGTCAGCGCGATGATGGGGATGTTTTTCGCGTCCTGTCGCGGCAGCGCGCGTATGTTTCTGGCGGCCTCAAGCCCGTCCATCACGGGCATGCGAAGATCCATCAGTATCGCGTCGAAATGACCGGGCGGAGCCTTTGAGAAGGTCTCGACGGCGATACGGCCGTTTTTCGCCCGCTCGCTGGTGACATCCTCCAGCTCCAGCAGGTCCGTCAGCAGATCGGCGTTGAGGTCGACATCCTCCGCGATCAGCATGTGCAGCCCGGCCAGGGACGGCGCGCCCGACTGCCCGGAAGCCTGAGCCTTCGTCGCCGGATCGACGGTGCCCAGCCTGACCGTGACGGTGAAGGCGCTGCCTTCCCCCTTGCGGCTGCAGACATCGATGTCGCCGTCCATCATCTCCACAAGCTTTTTGGCGATCGCAAGCCCGATGCCGCTGCCGCCGTAGCGGTTGGTGGCGCTTGAATCCTCCTGGGCGAAGGCTTCGAACAGCCTGGGCATAAAGGACTCGTCGATGCCCACGCCGGTATCGCTGACGGTGAAGCGCAGCACGCAACGCTCGCCCTCGCGGGGCAGCTGTTCGGTGATAAAGCGCACAGAGCCGCCCTCCGGCGTGTACTTGGCGGCGTTTGACAGCAGGCCCAGCAGCACCTGCCGCAGGCGCAGCGAATCGCCGACGCACGCCTCGTCCAGCGCGCCGGCCACCTCTTGATGGTAGGTCTGGCCCTTCTCCTCGCACATCATCCGGGCCAACACGTTGACCAGGTTCAAAAGATCCGACGGCGAGAATACCTCTTCCTTCAAAGTCAGCTCGCCCGACTCGATGCGGTTCATGTCCAGCACGTCGTTGATCATGTCCAGAAGGTGGCGGGCGCTGATATCCACCTTCTCCAGCCGGTCCCGGGTCTGCGGGGTCAGGCTCGTATCCCGCAGAGTCAGCTCGTTCAGCCCGATGACCGCGTTCAGCGGCGTGCGCATTTCGTGACTCATGGTGGCCAGGAACCTGCTCTTGGCGCGGTTGCTCTCCTCCGCCGCCAGCAGCTGGGCCTCCAGATGCTCGTTTTTTACGATCCTGCCGGTGATGACGGTGAGCAGCTTGTAGATGACAAATACGAACACGCTGCCGCCGAAGAGTATGCCGGCCACGATCAGATCCGGCTTGCCGAAGATGCCCACCGCCAGGTAGCCCAGCAGGAAGCAGATCAGCAGTACGACGGGCACGTTCAGTATGCGGTCGTTCGCGTCCCAGGTTCCCATCCTCTTCACATAGCGAGAGAATCGCACAAAGCCGAAGATGTTGTATACCATGAGCAGGCTGCCCATGTAGATCATGCCCAGTATCAGCCATTTGACCATGCGATTCACCCCTCTTGAAGTCCCGTTTCCGACAAACACCCGCGATCCCGGCGGTTTGTGGCAGGTTGTACAAACAAGGGCGTCCGCTCCAATCTATTTTATCATATAACAGGCGCCCAAGCAATAAGGAACCAATTCTACGGACTTGGTACGTATTGGGGAACATCGTGAAAATCTGTTTCCCGAGAAACAAATTTCCACACGGCAGGCCGTGATTCCCGGCGGGAATCGCAGCGCGGCGGCTATAGGTTTGATGAAGCTTGCGTTCATGCGTCGGTCGTACACCTTTTCATTCGCTGATTTTGCAACCGTGACCGCCCGCCGCCTTCACCGCGTACAGGGCCGCGTCGGCACGCTTGAATATATCCTCGGTATCCTGCCGGGCGTCGCCGTAGGCCACGCCGCAGCTCAGACTGATCGGCGGCAGCCCGTCCTCGCCCCGGCCCAGTGTCTCGTTGATACGTTCGACCTTCTGCTTTACCAGTTCGGTATGCCCGACGTCGGTGTGTACCATGATGACCGCGAACTCATCCCCGCCGATGCGGCAGATGTGGTCCTGGGAGCGAAAGCTGCCGACGATGGTGTTTGCCACCTTGACCAGCGCCTCGTCGCCCGTCTCGTGACCGCCGCTGTCGTTGATCTGCTTGAACTTGTCCACGTCGAACAGCAGGAGCGACGAATTCTCCCAATTCGTGTTTTTCAGGAAGAACACGTACCCGGTGCGGTTGTGTATGCCCGTCAGCTGGTCGTGGGTGGCCTCATAGGTCAGGCGTTCGGTCTTTTCCTGGTTGGCTTCGTACATCAGGTTGTAGGTCTTCGCCAGGAACTGGAATTCATTGGAGCCCTTTATGGGAATCGGCTGGTCCGCGCGTATGTACACCACGGCGCGCAGCAACGGACTGACCACCAGCAGCGTGGTCAACAGCATCGTGAACAGCGTGGCGATGATGGAGATGAGTATCAGCGTGCGCTCCTCGAACAGCATGTTATCCAGCGTGTCCGTGGCCGCCTTCTGGTGGGCGTCCACCTCCCCGGCCAGGGTTTCCAGGCAAGCGTTCACGTGGCTGGATATGGCCGCCTTCTTCATGTGGTAGACGTCGTCGAACACCATCTTCCTGGCGCGGATCGACTGCTTATCCTGGGGCAGCAGCGCGTCCTCCTCGGACAGCTCCACCTTCTGAATGGCCGTCGGGTATTCGTTCACATCGTAGCCATAGGCCGCGACGGTCAATCGCATGGCGTAGTATTCCCGTTCCATCAGCGCGACGGATTCCGCCATGGCCGCCTCGAGGTCCTGGTAGGCCTTGTTGTCATCGGTGACGCTACGAATGTTCTCCAGCGCCTTGTCCCGGCGTTTGGTCACATCCGCCTCTTCAAAGTAGTTGTCCAGATACTCCCGCTTGCCGGTCTCAACGAAGCAGCGCACCTGCTCTGTCAGGTAGTCCGAGGCCATTTGCAGGTCATACGCGCCCCGTTCCCAGGCGATATAATTGCCGGTATACTCCCTCATCCGGGAATAGCCCGTCTTGGTCCTGTGGGTTGTAAAGAGCAGCAGTATCGATATGATCAGCAATAGCAGGGCCATCAGCATCTGTATTTTGCGAATGGAGATGCCCTTTATCTTGCCGTGCAGCATGTTACCGACCTCTTTTGTCGCTTAATCCACTTCCATATCACGCATGAAATTATTCACACAGGTTAATTATACTATAAAACACACATTATGTCTATATGACGTAGCTTCTTTGTACAGGTGATTGACAATGATTTTGCCCTTACAGAGTTAAATTTTATATTAAGAACGAAACATTTGTGTCGAATGTGCCGACCTGTGATATAATGCAGGTAGCTTAGCGTCAGAGGAGCGATGCCTGAATGACCCTAAACGGATACTATTTCACGGCCACCGGCATCACGGAATACGCCTTCTTCCACGGCGATAAAAACTTATTGCGCGTGAGCCAGGACAGCCTGCCGGATGCGCCTGCGCGGATTCGCGCTGCCTCAGGGGCGGAATACACCTTCGCCCGGCCCCTGGACTGGTATGACGCCCCGTATGAGAGAAAGCTGCCCGCCCCGGGCGCGTCCTTCCCTTTTCTGGATCAGAACGGCGCGGAAGCGGGTCGGCTTTACCTGCTGGGGGCGGATCATTTTGCCGTCGCCGTGCCTGGCGCCGCGCTCAGCGGACGGATCATTCATCACCGTCCGCACCGTAGCGTGTTCTTTACAGGCCTGGATGACGAGCCTGTCGCCCTTGTGTCCCTCGGCCTTGAGCGCATACTGACCCGGGAGCGATTTGGCGAATGGTTCCCCCGGCGCTACGTGGCCGAGATTGAAAACCAGCCTGACGAGTCCCTGCTGTCCCTGGCGCTTTGCGCCCCGTTCCTGGGCTTCGACGCGCTGGAGCTGCGTTAATAAACCACCGCACAATACACGCGGCCGACTGCCGCCGCATTGTGCGGTAGTTTCTTAGTGAAATACCGTTATGAACAGCTTTGGCGTCAGGATCAATAGATCCTGAACTTCACCGTTTTCTTTTTGGGCAGCTGGTAGTTACCGTTGGACAGCCTGATGGCCGTGGCCGTATAGTCGCCCCTCTTCTTTTGCGCTCCGCTGACCGTCACCGTGCACTTGTCCCCCTTGATCAGGCCGGTCGCCGTGGCCGTGGGCTTTTGTTTTTTGCCGTTATACTTCAGCCTGGTTTTGCTCCACTTCAGCTTGATCACCTTTTTTGTGATGACGCAGGCCTTTGTCCGCGCCTTGGGCAGCGCATAGTTTGCGTTGGAGAGCTTGATTGCCTTCGCCGAGTATTTTCCCGCGTTCTTTCGCCCGCCCTTCACCGTCACTGCGCACTTGTCCCCGGAAACCAGTCCCGTGGCCTTCGCAGTGGGCCTCTGGATCTTGCCGTTGTAGGTCAGGCTTGTCCTGCTCCATTTCAGCTTCACCGTTTTGGGCGCGATGACGAAGGTCTGCTCTGCCGACTGCGGCATTGCGTAATTGCCGTTGGACAGGGCGGTGGCCCTGGCGGTGTAGCTGCCCGCGTTCTTCTTTTCGCCATTCACCGTCACCGTGCACGTATCACCGGAGACCAGGCCGGTGGCCTTCGCGACGGGTTTTTGGGCCTTGCCATTGTAGGTCAGTCTGGTCTTGCTCCACTTCAGGCCCACCGTCTTCGGCACGACGGTGAACGCCTGCGTCGCGGACTGGGGCAGCGCATAGTTGTCGTTGGACAGGGCGGTGGCCTCGGCGGTGTAGCTGCCCGCGTTCATCTCTGCGCCCTTCACCGTCACCGCGCAGCTGTCGCCCGAAACCAGGTTGGTCACTTGCGCCGTGGGCGCCCGTGACTCGCCGTTATAGGTCAGCTTGGTATTATCCCACGCCAGCGCCGCCGTCCTCTGCCCAATCGTGAACGCCTGCGCGGCATTCCCCGGAAGGGCATAGTTGGCATTGGAAAGGGCGGTGGCCATGGCGGTATAGCTCCCCGCGTTCTTCCGTGCCCCCTGTACCGTCACCGCGCAGCTGTCGCCGGCGATCAGTCCCGTGGCCGTCGCCGTGGGCGCGTG
>JAZTZK010000159.1:0-5226 GCA_045637485.1 Clostridia bacterium | reverse complement strand
TGGCGCTGGCAAATCGGTTGATAGGGCTGCTGCCGGAGACGGACGGCCAGAGCATCGACGATCGGGCGGAGCAGCTGATGGCGCTGCTGGCGGAGCAGGACCCGGCACTGGCGCTGGGCAGGACAGCGAGCGACGTCGTGCGCCCAGAGACCTCTATCGCCCAGAGCAGCCTGTTCACCGGCGCGGTGCACGAGCCGCAGATGTTCTCCGAGCTCAAGAAGGAAATCGCCAGCGCCGACCGCATCGACATGCTGGTTTCCTTCATCAAGTGGAGCGGCCTGCGGCTGATCCTCGAAGGCCTGGAGGCGTTCGCCCGACGCGGCGGGGAGCTGCGCATCATCACCACTTCCTACATGGGCGCGACGGACGTCAAGGCCGTGGAGGTGCTGGCCGTGCTTCCGAACACCCGCATCAAGGTGAGCTATGACACCAGGCGCACCCGCCTCCACGCCAAGACCTATGTGTTCTACCGGGAGACCGGCTTCACGACGGCCTATGTGGGCTCGTCGAACCTGTCCAACGCCGCCATCTCCAGCGGCCTGGAGTGGAACGTGAAGGTCACGGCGAAGGACCTGCCCGCGACCATCCGCAAGATCGCCGCCACCTTCGATACCTACTGGCACTCGGACGAATTCGAGTTTTACAGCCCGGACATGCGGCCCCGGCTGGTGGAGGCGCTCAAGGCCGAGCACTACGACCGGGAGCATCCCCAATTCCTGTTCGACATTCGGCCCTATCCCTATCAGCAGGAGATCCTGGACAAGCTGCTGGCCGAGCGCGAGGTGCGCGGCTCTTTCCGCAACCTGATCGTCGCCGCCACCGGCACGGGCAAGACCGTGATCGCTGCCTTTGACTATCGCCGCTTCTGCAAACAGAATTCCGGCAAAGCCAACCGTCTGCTGTTCATCGCCCATCGGGAGGAGATATTGAAGCAGAGCCAGGCGACCTTCGCCGGCGTATTGAAGAACGTCAATTTCGGCGAGCTCTATGTGGGCAACTACCGCCCGGAGAGCCTGGATCACCTGTTCGTGTCGGTGCAGACGCTGAATTCCCAGGCGCTGCATGAGCGGCTCCCCGCCGATTATTACGACTATATCGTCATCGACGAATCCCACCATGCGGCGGCGCAGTCCTATGAAAAAGCGTTGACGCACTTCCAGCCAAAGGTGCTGCTGGGCCTGACCGCCACACCGGAGCGCATGGACGGTCAGGACATTTACAGGTACTTCGACCGGCGCATCGCGGCGGAGATTCGCCTGCCGGAGGCCATCAACCGCAAGCTGCTGTGCCCGTTCCAGTATTTCGGTGTGTCGGACACTGTGGACCTGGACGACCTTCGCTGGGTGCGGGGCGGGTATGACCGGGCGGAGCTGAGCAACCTGTACACGCTCAGCCAGGGCGTGGCGGAAAAGCGCGCCGACCACATCCTGCGCAGCATGGACAAATACGTGACCGACATGAACGACGTGCGGGCACTGGGGTTCTGCGTGTCCATCGAGCACGCGCGGTTCATGGCGGATTATTTCAACCGCTGCGGCGTGCCGGCGCTGGCGTTGACCGGCGACAGCCGGGACGATGTGCGCGCCTCCGCCCAGGAGAAGCTGGTCAAGGGCGAGCTGCGAGTGCTTTTCGTGGTGGACATTTACAACGAGGGCGTGGACATCCCAGAGGTGAACACAGTGCTTTTCCTGCGGCCAACGGAATCGCTGACGATCTTCCTCCAGCAGCTGGGGCGCGGCCTGCGCCTGGCCGAGGGGAAGGACTGTTTGACCGTACTCGATTTCATCGGTGCGGCCAACCGGAAGTACAACTTCGAGGAGAAGTTCGCCGCGCTGCTGGACAACACCAACCACAGCGTGGAGCAGGAGCTGCGCCACGGGTTTGTGTCCGTGCCGAAGGGCTGCTACATCCAGCTGGAGAAGAAGGCGTCGCAGATCATCCTCACCAACATCCGGCAAAGCTACGGTTTTCGGGCGGGGCTGGTCAGCCGCATCGCGTCCTTCGAGGAGGACAGCGGCCTTAAGCTGACGCTGGAGAGCTTCCTGACCTATCACCACATGGACGTGCGCGCGATCTACGCCAGGTTCAGCTTTGCCCGGCTGTGCGCCGAGGCCGGCGTGCGGGAAAACTTCGCAGAGCCGGTGGAGGACGTGCTGACCAAGGCGTTCAGCCGACTGTGCGCCATCGACTCCCGGCGCTGGATCGGCTTCCTGCTGGACATCCTGCCGAGGCTGGACGACGTGGACTTCTCCGCTCTGGGCGAGAACGAAAAGCGGATGCTCAACATGTTCTATGTGACCGTGTGGCTGGAGGTCATTGAGGATTTCAGTGCAGACAGTGTGTGGGAGAGGCTGTATGGGCTGGCAGACAGCCCAGTCATGCTGGGCGAGCTGATCGAACTGCTGAAATACAAGCTAAATACCATCGACTTCATCGACGCGCCGGCGGACCTGCCCTACGATTGCCCGCTGGATGTGCATTGCTCCTATACCCGCGACCAGCTGCTGCTGGCGCTGGATTTCATGAAGCCCAAGACGTTGCGCGAGGGCGTGAAGTGGCTGGCTGACAAGCAGACCGACGTGCTGCTGATTACGCTGAACAAGTCGGACAAGGAGTATTCGCCCACGAAGATGTACAACGATTACTCAATCAATTCCCGGCTGTTCCACTGGCAGAGCCAGTCCACCACCAACGCCGATTCGCCCACCGGCCAGCGGTATATCAACCACAAAGCCCGTGGCAGCCATGTGCTGCTGTTCGTCCGGGAGACCAAGAGTGAAACCTGCGGCGCCGCGCCGTATACCTTCCTCGGCACGGCGGATTACGTCAGCCATACCGGCAGCCGCCCCATGAACATCGTGTGGCAACTGCATCAGGAGATACCAGCGAAGTATTTGAGGAAGACGCAGCAGGTGATGGGATAAACAGATAAGTATGGTGATCGACAGTACCTATATTTTGTAGTGGTCCATATAGTGGACAAATAGGCGCTAACAGGTATATAATAAACATACACTAATACGAAAGAGGTGAAATGATGGTTTTTTCTCCTGAGGAATTAAATACGATTGCAAGTCTATTTGGTATCCCCACAATACCCGAAAAGCGACGGACATGGATCGTCAGAACACAAAGTGGTACATATTATGAAGACTTCTCCCGGAATAAGTATATTGCTCTTGGATGGGACCGAATCCCTCTTTCTCAGATTAGTGATGTAAACCGCCTCAAAGAGAATGTCATCGATTATATAAAGGATGAATATCCAGAGGAAAAGCGCCCCGGTTTGATATATGGGCAGCTATTTGATTTCGTGCGTGTGATGGTTCCTGGGGACTATGTGGTCATTCCATCGCAGCACAGTAATTATGTCAATATTGGCATTATTGGAGAATTGTTTGAAGAGTCAGTAAGGGAACAGCCTGTTTTTATTGATGACTATTTTTGTTGTCCGTATCGTCTTCGTCGTCATGTGCAATGGGTTCGAGAAAGGCCTGTCTCAGAAGACATTTATCTAGCAAAAATGCTTCGTGCCCAGCAAACAATATCCGATATCACAAAATACGCTGGTTTGATTTATCGTAATCTTTTTGATTTCTATTATGTTGATGGTACGCTTTCCCTCACGATTCGGAAGAAAACGGATGATACAATTTCTTTTCTCGATATAGCCATGTTGCAAGGGGAAATAGCAGCATTAATATCGACTTTTGATGGAATATTCGGTGATGATTCTGGGCACGAGGTAGAGCAAAAAATAGCTTTGAGCTCTCCTGGGTTCTTACAGTTTGTAATGACAAAGGTCAAGGGCTTTGTACCTTTTGTTTTCTTTTCGCAATTGTTCAAATCACTCGGTGGGAAAATACAAACTGCTGATGGACAAAGTCTTGAAGGATTACCAGCATATTTGCAAGCTGTTAGCAGTTTATTCAATGATAAAGCAGATCGTGACGTGAAACGTGCTCAAGCAAAGAAATTGCTTTCTGAAGCTGGGAAAATAGACGCTGAAACTGAAATGGCCAGAGCAGAGACTAGAAAGACAAACGCGGAAACAACTACAATTACTCTGCAGAATGCAAAAACAATGATTGAACTATTTGGATCGCATGAGGTTGATACAGACTCCGATAAACTGGATGAGAATGTTGCACGATTGGAAAGAGAATTGATGTCTGTAGAAGAAAGGTACCAACGCCTTGAACCAATATTAGATCGCCTTGGCATAAATCCCCCAATGATTGAATCTCAGGAAAGTATTGTTTCACTACCTGTGAATCGAGAAGAATGAAAGTAAGGTTTTCTCGGTGTTAGGTACAGACACAGAAGGCTTTCTTTGTCTCTTTTTTTGACTTGAAGTTATGTTTGGAATCCGTACACTCACAGACACAATCAAACATAACTTTCAAGGAGGAACCACAGATGCTGAACATTTCCGAGATCGTAGCCAAGGCCGAGGCCATGTTCGACCTGTTCAACGACCACTTCTACGCCGGGGAGATGGCCCGCCCGGCGATCACCGTATCCCCGGATGGCGGGCGGGGTGCCTACGGCTGGTGCAGCGTATACGAGATTTGGCAGGCCAACGGGGCGGCATACCGGGAAACCAACATCTGCGCCGAGTACATCAACCGGCCTATCGGAGAGGTGGCGGCGACCATGCTTCATGAGATGGCTCACCTATACAACTTGAACCATGGGATCAAGGACGTATCCAACAATGGGTACTACCATAACAAGAAATTCAAGGAAACCGCCGAAGCACACGGCCTGGTGATTAACCATCACCAAACCTACGGATGGACGGTAACGGAACTGGCTCCGGAAACAGCTGAGTGGGTCGCTAAGCAACCTGAATTGAGTGACATCGCCGCCAACCGGCAGACCACGCTCCAGATCAAGACCAAGGGGGACGATGACGGGGAATCTACCACGATCATCAAGGGCGGACGCAGCACCAGCAAGAACCGCAGCATAAAGTACGTTTGCCCGAAGTGCGGCGCGATCATCCGGGCGACCAAGCTGGTGAATGTGATATGCGGGGACTGTAATGTAACCTTCGAGATCGACGGATAGAACCCAAAGAAAGGGGCTGTTGCAATAAGGAAAAAGCAACAGCCCCAAAATTTTATACGAAGGAACAATATCAGATTAAAGAAAAGAAACAAAAAAAGAGAAAAAAGAGAAAAAAGAGTACAAGAAAACAAGCTGTCACGAATTTGGTCCTGC
>JAZTZK010000158.1:0-3682 GCA_045637485.1 Clostridia bacterium | reverse complement strand
CCAGCCCTCCGCCTTCCAGCGGTCCAGGTCCCGGGCCAGCGCCTTTACATTGCCCTGGTAGGCCGGGGCGTTGCGGCATTCGAGTTTCACCAGGGCCGTGGGCTTGAAGTCGGGCTCGGTGCGCATGAAAAGATTGGTCAGTAGTATGCGCCTTCCCGACAGCCGCGCCAGCAGCGCGTCGTAGCCGATCATGAGCTCTGCCTGGCAGGGCAGCGCCTCCTGCCTTTCCAATGCGGCGACGAAGCGCTCCTTGAATTCCAGGAAGCGGTTTTCACAGCGCTCCCGCAGCCGCTCGGGCTGATCGAACACCACGATGGGATCGTCCAGGTAGTCGGCGGGGGTATCCCGGTAGTCCAGCAGCACCGGCATCAGCGAATCGCCACCGTCGGGGGTAAGGCCGCTTCGCAGGGCCTCCAGCACGCCGCCGAAGTTGCGCCGCAGGGCCGAGCCGAGGGTCACCCGCTTCGGCAGGGCCACTACGCCCCGCTTGCCGCCCTTCTTGCGGGGGGCGTCTCCCTCCTCCGCCTCCGCCTCGGCGGACAGCCTCAAAAACTCCTCGAAGGGGATCAGGTTGAACTCCTTCTCGATGGAGGCCTGCCGGTCCCGGCCTGGGCCGTCGTCGGTGGCGTCCAGCATCGCCTGCAGCGCCTCTGAGGCGCGGCTGCGGGCGTCGGCGTCCAGCGGGATCTCCTGGGCCGGATACAGCCGCACGGAAGGCCGGCGGGAGATGGAGCGCTGGGTCATCACGTCAAAGGAGCGTATCGAATCCACCTCGTCGTCGAAGAACTCCACCCTGAGGGGATTGGGGCTGCCCACGGGGTACACGTCCAGTATGCCGCCGCGCAGGGCGCACTGCCCCCGCGCCTCCACCAGCTGTACCCGCTCGTAGCCCGCCAGGGTCAGCTTCTCCACCAGCTCTGCCGGCTCGACCTGCGCGCCCTCGGCGATGTCGATGATGCGCCCGTCAAATTCCCCCGCCATGGCCAGCCGGAACTGCATGGCGTCCGCCGAGGTTACCAGCGCCTTCACCTTGCCGCTGAGACAGTCGCCCAGGGCCTCGATGCGCCGCATGGACAGCTCCCGGCTGGAGGCGGCGGTCTTCAGGAAGGTGATGTCCCGCGCCGGCAGCAGCCGCGCCGCGCCGGAGAGCAGCACGTTCATATCCTCGGCCATGCGGGCCGCGGCCACGTCGTTGGGCTCGATCACCAGCAACGGCCGCTCCAGCTTCAGCGCGACGGCGGCCAGCAAGTGGGCCCGCTGGGAATCGTCCGGGCCATAGGCCGAGCAGACCCCCGGCTGCTCCAGCGCGCGGGTCAGCTCCGAAAAGGCGGTCAGGTCCGCCATCGGCTCAAACAGACAGCCAAGCTTCCAGTTTGTGTCCTGCATTTTACTCCTTTATCACCCGTTCAGCTTCCCCACCAGCTGCCGCGCCGCATCCACGCCGCCGCCGATCAGCTCCGCCACCACGTCCGCGGCGCCCAGGTAGGCGTCGAACATCGTCTGGCGCAGCGCCTTGGTCTGGTATCCGGCCAGCACCCAGTCCTTCATGTCCCAGCCCTCGGGAGGCCTGCCGATGCCCACCCGCACCCGGGGAAAGTCGTCCCAGCCCAGCAGGTAGATGATGTTGCGCATGCCGTTGTGGGTGCCCGCCGAGCCCTTGGGGCGAAAGCGCAGCTTGCCCTCGGGCAGATCCACGTCGTCGTAGCAGACGATCAGATGGTCGTGCTCGGGCTTGTACCAGTTCACCAGCTGCACCACGCTCTCGCCGGAGAGGTTCATGAAGGTCTGGGGCTGGCACAGGGCCACCCGCTCTCCGCGGATCGTCCCCTCGCCCACCACCGCCTTGCAGCGCAGCCGCTGTATCGGTATGTCGTACTTCTGCGACAGCACCTCGGTCACGTCGAAGCCGACGTTGTGTCGGGTGTGCTGGTACTTCCTGCCCGGGTTGCCCAGGCCCACGATCACATACATCCGAAAACCTCCAAGCCGAATAGCGCCAATAAATCAGTTTATTGTACCAAGCCGGGGCGCCGATTGTCAAGCGCGAACCGAGATATCCAATACAAGTCCATACAAGTGACAGAATTCCGTCGAATTTCATGCCCCTGCCCCCTTGCCAAGCAAGCCAAAACGCGCTATAATATGTTAAAGGCTTGTTTCTGTATTAACCAGCTGTCAATAATTGAAGAAAGAGGTGTCCCCATGATTCGCATCGGTATGCTGACCTCCGGCGGCGATTGCCAGGCCCTGAACGCGGCCATGCGCGGCGTCGCGAAAACCCTGTACAACTCCGGCGAGGACGTGGAGCTCTACGGCTTCCTGAACGGCTATCAGGGCTTGATCCACGGGCGCTTCCGCCTGCTGACCTATGACGACTTCTCCGGCATCCTCACCAAGGGCGGCACCTTCCTGGGCTCCAGCCGCACCCCCTTCAAGACCATACAGGTCATCGAGGAGGACGGCATCGACAAGGTGGCCGCCATGAAGCAGACCTACTACAAGCTCCAGCTGGACGTGCTGGTGATCCTGGGCGGCAACGGCACCCACAAGACCGCGAACCTGCTCAGCGAGGAGGGTCTGAACGTGGTCACCCTGCCCAAGACCATCGACAACGACCTGTGGGGCACCGACATGACCTTCGGCTTCCAGAGCGCCGTGGACATCGCCACCGACTGCATCGACATGATCCACACCACCGCCGCCTCCCACGGCCGCATCTTCATCGTGGAGATCATGGGCCACAAGGTGGGCTGGCTGCCGCTGAACGCGGGCATGGCCGGCGGTGCGGACATCATACTGATCCCCGAGATCCCCTACGACGTGGACAAGATCGCCGAAAAGATCAGGGCGCGCCACGACCGCGGCGCGAGCTTCACGATCCTCGCCGTCGCCGAGGGCGCCATCTCCAAGAAGGACGCCAAGCTGAGCAAGAAGGAACTGGCGAAGAAGCAGGCCGAGAGCCCCTATCCGTCCGTCTCCTACGAGATCGCCGCGAAGCTGACCAAGAAGACCGGCTACGACGTGCGCGTGACCGTTCCCGGCCACACCCAGCGCGGCGGCGCGCCCTGCCCCTACGACCGCGTGTTCGCCAGCCGCCTGGGCTCCGAGGCCGGCAAGCTGATCCTGCAGAAGGAATACGGCTTCATGGTGGGCTACAAGAACCGCGAGATCGTCAAGGTGCCGCTGAAGGACGTGGCCGGCAAGCTGAAGATGGTCGATCCCGAGGCCTCCATCATCAAGGAGGCCAAGATGCTGGGCATCAGCTTCGGCGACTGAGCGCCGACCGCTTCCTGGAAGGACTGCCTGATAAGCAGGCAGTCCTTCCAATAATGGCTGATATTTGGAAGGGACTGTTTGCAAGGCTGACGGACGCGCCTGGATATCATATGGAGCCGTATTCAACGATAGTAATGGGAATAAAGCAGAAGAGTATCTGTTCAGTCATGGCGGCGGAGACGTCGCCGCTACGAGGAGATATGCCTGTAGCGGCGGCCTCCAGGCCGCCAAAGTAGGTGCTAATACATCAGGACTGAACAGATACGCAGAAGAGTAAAACAGCTAACACAAGGAGATTCATCATTTGATAAGAATCGAGTTATTATCAGAAACCAATTTCTGTATAAAATCATTGGATTTATACAACAGAAAACAGGATGTAAATAAGGTATATCGCAGAACAGAC
>JAZTZK010000157.1:0-10414 GCA_045637485.1 Clostridia bacterium | reverse complement strand
TCAGGTAAGCAGAAGCGCCGACTTCTCACCCTGCGATTCGCGTTGCAGCGGTTAAAACAGCACAGTGGTCCGTATGGGCCTGTTGAGGGCGGCGCTATGCGCGGCTCTTTCTTTATTGGCAAGCTTTATAGGAGGTGTTTCGGTATTAACGATCTCATGATTAACGAGGAGATTCGCGACCGCGAGGTACGCGTCGTGGATCAGAACGGTGAGCAGCTGGGCGTCATGTCCAGCAGGGATGCGCTGGCCTTGGCAGAGGAGCGTCAGCTGGACCTGGTCAAGATCGCCCCGCAGGCCCGTCCGCCGGTTTGCAAGCTCATGGACTACGGCAAATATCGCTTTGAGCAGTCCAAAAAAGAGCGTGAGTTCCGCAAGAATCAGAAGGTCATTACCGTCAAGGAGGTTCGCCTGTCCGCAACCATCGAGGACCACGACATCGATGTCAAGTTCAGGAATGCCGTGAAATTCCTGAAGGACGGCAACAAGGTGAAGGTGACGATCCGCTTCCGCGGCCGCCAGATCACCCACTCCGACATTGGCCGCCAGGTCATGAATGAGTTTGCCGATAGGATCAAGGAGTATGGCACCGTGGACAAGGCCCCCCAGATGGAAGGCCGCAGCATGATCATGTTCATCTCCCCGAGAGCTTCCGATTAATTTGTTACTGATCAACGAGAGGAGGAAAAACCCATGCCCAAACAGAAGACGCACAAGGGCGCAGCAAAGCGTATTAACCTCACTAAGAGCGGAAAAGTCAAGCGCGCTCAGGCCTTCAAGCGTCATATCCTGACCAAGAAGCCCACCAAGCGCACCCGTAACCTGCGCAAGGCCGCCTATCTGACCACCACAGAAGGCAAGACTATGAAGAAACTGATCCCGTACAAGTAAGGAGGCGAATCAAGAATGGCAAGGATTAAGCGTGCTGTCAACGCACAGAAGAAAAAGCGTAAGGTAATGAAGCTTGCGAAGGGCTACTTCGGCGCCAAGAGCAAGCAGTATCGCGCCGCCAGCGAACAGGTTCGCCGTTCTCTGCGCTACGCCTACATTGGCCGCAAGCTGAAGAAGCGCGACTTCCGCAGCCTGTGGATCGCCCGCATCAACGCGGCGGCCCGAATCAACGGCCTGAGCTATTCCAGGCTGATCAACGGCCTGAAGGTTGCCGGCATCGATATCAATCGCAAGATGCTGTCCGAGCTGGCGATCGCCGATCCCGCCGCGTTCGCGGTGCTGGCGGAGAAGGCAAAGGCTGCGCTGAACAAGTAAAGGAACTACCGCACCCTATGAATTGAGGGGGTCCAAATCCATTTGGATTTGGACCCTCAATTCATGGCGCGCTCATTCCTCGCTGGCGACACCCTCAGGCAGCTGGGCGACCACGTTCACAACGAACTGGTCCTGAGCGCCGCTGACGGACTGCACGGTAACGGTGGCGGTGCCGTAACCGCCCACCAGCTCCACCAGTCCGCGCTGGTTCACGGTGGCCACCAGGTCGTTGTCGGCGCTCCAGGTCAGGCGCTTGTCGTCAGCGTCGGCGGGGATGATCTCGGCCTCCAGCTGGATGGGCATCACGGTCTGCTCCCGAAGCACGTAGATCTGATGCAGGTTCAGGTGAATCTCTTCGATGATCGTCTGGACGTTGACCACGCTGCTGGCGATCCTGCCGTCCGCGGCGGCGTTGATGCGGGTCGATCCGCTCTTGAGGGCGGTGACCACACCGTCCTCCACGGTGGCCACGGCGGGGTTACTGGAGGTCCAGTTGACCAGGTGGGTGCTGGCATCGGGATTGCCGTGTATGTCGAAGAAGCGGGGCTCCAGCGCCAGCGTGTTGCCGCGCTTGATGGTGGCGGCGGCGGGGGAGATCTCAAAATCCGCCACAGGGGGCTCCACCTTTACCAGCGTACTGGCGCTGAGACCCTCGCTGGAGAAGGCGCTGAGCACGGCCTGGCCCTCGGCGACGGCCTTCAGGGTGCCGTCCCGCTGCACCTGCAGCACGTTTTCGTCGCTGCTGGTCCATCGGGCTACGGTGTCGGTGGTGTCCGCGGGAATGTAGTTTGTGCCAAGCTGAAGGGCGGCGCCTACGCCCAGGTGGACGTCCTCGGGGGTGATGCGCATGGCGTTGCCGGTGACGTGCACGTTGATGTCGGCGCTGGCGGAGAGACCGTTCACGGCGGTGGCCGTGATGCGGGTCCTGCCACCGCCCACAGCCGAGACGCGGCCCACGGCGTCCACGCGGGCCACCTGCTCGTTTTCGCTGGACCACTGAACCATCGTGTTGTCGGCCTTGTCGTCGAATATGGCCCGCAGGCCGGAAACCTGGCCCTTCTCCATGGTCATGCGGTCGGTGTTCAGCGTCAGCGTGGAGATGCGTGCGCTGACGACTTCGATCTGCACCCTGGCGCGCGCGCCACTCTCGGAATCCAGAAGGATCTGGGTCTTGCCGGGGCCGACGGCGGTGACCATGCCGTCTGCGGTCACGGTGGCCACGGATTCATTGGCGGAGCTGTACAGGATCGCCTGTGCGGGGTTGTCGGCGTCCAGACGATAGGTCAGGGCATAGCTGTCGCCGGGGTTCATGCGTATGGAACGGGGGTGGGCATATAGATAATCCTCGCTGCCGAAGCGCATCGGGGCGAACAGCAGCATGCCCACGATCAGCACCACGATCAGGTTTGCCAGTTTGCTATAGACGGTTTTCATGGCACAATGCCTCGCTTGTCACACAGTATCACAAGGTATATTATACGAATCCCGCGCCCTGCGGTCAACTGAATTTTGGTTCAGCCCTTGCAAAAGGACGACGGTTGCGATAAAATTAATGTAAGAAACGGGTTCCGGTTACAAAGGAGCGATTGGCATGAAGATCAAACTGACACAGTCCCAGGAGGAAGCGCTGCGCGCGTTCCTGGAGGGCTTTGAAGACGCTGAACAGCTTTCCACCCGGGAATACGTGGTGGATCTGTACGATATTTCCCAGCCTGTGTCGCTGGATTTGGTGTTCGTAAAGGGCGGCGTGGCCGTAGATGGCGCCGCCGAGTTGAAGTATGACGAGGCGCAGGATGGCTGGTACATGGGGGAACGGCTTGAAAGCCCGGAGGCCGTGCGCGCGGCGCTGGAACAGGCCGGCGCCCTTCAGGCATGAAGTGGGTGCTTGGGCGCTGCGACAGGCTGAAGCCTGCGGTGCGCGCCGTCGACAGGAGTATGCCCGGCGTTTCACCGGCGCTGCT
This sequence comes from Clostridia bacterium, assembly GCA_045637485.1. Classification (GTDB taxonomy): domain Bacteria; phylum Bacillota; class Clostridia; order Christensenellales; family Aristaeellaceae; genus UBA2862. Next base: position 7,190 of record JAZTZK010000157.1, on the reverse strand, counting down.
GGCCCAGCGGCGTGAGGCCCTGTACGATGCCATCCAACGAACCCAGGCCTTCATGCACAAGCGCGAACCGGTGGATCCGTTCATGGCGAATCTGCGCCGACGCTATCCGGCGCCGCTGTATTTCCTGGAGTCGAGCAGTCAGGCGCTGGAGCGGTCGGGTTTATCGCGGCTGGACGCGTTCTACTATGCCATGATTCCGGCGCTGACGCGCACCTGCATGTCGCAGAAGTGGGGCGTTCGGCCCCGGCTGGACAAGCTGAAGCCCATGGGGGAATACCTGAAGACGCTCTATGTCGGCGTGCATGTGGAATGCTTTTACCTGGTCCTGTTGGATCGCACCGGCAGGCTGATCCATCCGGTGCTTCTGCAGCGGGGCGGAGTGGATAACGCGCCGTTCTACCTGCGCCAGGTGCTTTCGGCAACGCTGCAAGCGCAAGCGCGTTTTATCGTACTGGCCCACAATCACCCCGGCGGCACGAAGCGTCCCTCGAACGAGGATCTGCGCTGTACGCTTCAGGCACTGGAGGCCGTGGCCCCTCTGCGCATACCGCTGCTGGACCATATCATCGTCGCGGGGGACGCGGTGGTCAGCATACGGAAAGTCGGCCTGTTGCCTGCCATGCTGTGGACCGTCGCCCAACCGGGCAGCAGGATCGTCGGCAGTTGGTTGAATGACACATAAAATTAATGATTCGTGTAAAATACACAAATCAGGTGTTTCTTTACACGATGTTAATGATTGTACGAGTAAAATTTCGCCGAATTTCAATATTGATTCGGTATACTCCTAACATACTTACTCTGGTGAACAGGGAGGCTATTATCATGTATCTGGATCATCGCGTGACCGTGAAGATTGCCCGCGTATTGAATATGATCGACATGTCGGCGCTGCTGCTGGATTCGAGCGGCAATGTGTTGTTGCCCGAAGGCGATCAGCGTACCTTCACCATACCCGAGGAAGCGCTGGTCAATCCCACCGTGCCCTTCATCTACGGCGCCATGACCCTGATCGGAACCTCTGACGATCAGCCGGTGTTCGTCTGCCTGCATGGCGACAGCGACGACATTAAGAAATGCGCCGTGCTCTGCGCGGAGCTGATCAATGTGCTGATGCGCGAGGACATGAGTCACAGCAACCGGGAGCAGTCGCTGCGACAGATGCTGCGGGGCGATGTGGAGGGCGCCGAGTTCGAATCGCTGGCGGCGGAACACAACATTCCGATCCACATGAACCGCTGCGTGCTGTATTTCTATTTCAAGGACATGGAGGTCGAGACGGCCATTCGCATGATGATGGATGCGGTGGACAGCGAGCACGACATTGTCACAGAGGTGGGACATCATTCCGTAGCGATGCTGAAGGCCGTGGATGAGGATGCCGACTTTGCTGAGGTGGAGGAATATGCCAACGCTTTTGAGAGCAGCTTCCTCACGGAGACCGGCACGACGGTTTACATAGGCATATCCGAACCCCGCGCCGAGCTGATGGCCATACCGGAAGCCTTTGCCGAAGCCCGCAACGCCATCAACGTGGGGCGCATCTACCACAGCAATCGACAGGTGTTCGTCTACCGAAACCTGCTGCTGGAGCGCTTCCTCAACGAGGTCTCCCCACAGCTGGGCGCTGATTACAACAGCCGCATCTTCAATCGAAAGACCGCCCGCCTGTTCAACGACGAGATGATCCACACCATCGAGACCTTCTTTGACAACAGTCTGAATCTCTCAGAGACGGCCCGCAAGCTGTACATCCACCGTAATACGCTGGTGTACCGCCTGGAAAAGGTGCAGCACGCCATCGGCCTAGACCTGCGCAACTTTGACGACGCGGTGACCTTCAAGATGATGATGCTGCTGGGCAAGGGCGAGAGCAACCGCAAGCTGCGCCTGTAATGGCCTGCCCAGATCTGTCATACATTCATAACAGCCCTGAAGTGCGCCGGTTTACCGGCGCATATTCAATCCAAAACTGTCAGGAGGCTCCATGAAAAACAGCAAATTGCGCGTTGTGGCATTGATCTGGGGGGCGCTGATGATCGCGGTGATCTCCAGTACGGCGACACTGCTGGTATCCGGCCGCATGGGTCGTGGAGAGGGAGAGACCCGGCGCTGGGTCACCCAGTCGGAATACGACACCATTCAGCGCTACAGTCGCCTGGACGAGGTTCGACAGTCCCTGATGAGGGATTACTACAAGGCGCTGGACGAGGAAGCTTTGGTGCTGGGCGCGATTCGAGGGATGACCGGCGCCACGGGCGATCCCTATACCTTTTACTATACGCCTGAGGAACTCAAGAGGGAGAAGGAGGACACCGCCGGCGTCTATTTCGGCATCGGTACGCTGCTGCAAAACTCGGCGGATGGAGAGATCGAGATCGTACGCGTGTTTCCGAATTCTCCGGCGGAGAACGCCGGGGTGCACATCGGCGACGTGATCCTGGCCGTGGATGGTATTGCCGTCACCGGCGTGGACGGGCGCAGCTATCTGGAGGCGGTGCGTCGGATTCGAAACGGGGACAGGGCCCAGGTGACGCTGACCGTGCGGCGCGACGGTGAGCGGATGGCCATACCGGTCGCACGGGGGAATGTGAAGATCAGCTATGCCAGCTACCAGGTGCTGCCCGGCAATATCGGTTATATCAACATCGCCCAGTTCGCCGGCGACGCATCCCAGGTGTTCCGAGAGGCGATCGACGCGTTCAAGGCCGGGAAGGTTGCGGGTATGGTGATCGATGTGCGCAACAATCCCGGAGGACTTCTGGATCAGGTGGTCGGCATAGCGGATGCCATACTGCCCAAGGGGCTGATCGTCTACACCCAACAGAGGAACGGCTCGAGGCAGGATTATTATTCCGACGCGGATTTCTTCGATGTGCCTCTGGTGGTGCTGGTCAATGGCATGTCCGCCAGCGCTTCGGAGATATTGGCCGGTTCAGTGCAGGCCCTCGGCAGGGGCAAGGTGGTTGGTCTGACGACCTACGGCAAGGGAGTCGTGCAGTCGCTTCAAACCTTCCAGTCGGACAGCGCGGGCATGCAGCTGACCACAGCCAGCTACTTCGACGCCCTGGATCGCTGCCCTCAGGGGGTGGGTGTACGGCCCGACGTGGAGGTGGCTCTGGAGGGCAAGGCGATATCGGCAGAGCCCGACCCCATGAGTGACAATCAGCTTGCCAGGGCCATCGCGTTGCTGGAGATTGGCAATTGATCGCTGCCCAAAAACTTAAAAAAAGGCTGGACTTTGGGTTATATTTTGTGTATAATATTAATGAGGTGATGAATGGATGAAATGTGCCTGGTGCGGCTGTACACAGAGTCGCGTGGTGGATTCCCGCCAGAATGAGGACGGCACTTCCATCCGCAGGCGTCGGGAGTGCGAAAAGTGCGGGAGGCGCTTCACCACCTATGAGCGCATCGAGCTGGTTCCGCTGATGATCATCAAGAAGGATCAGACGCGGGAGGCCTTCGATGTTGAAAAGCTGCGGTCCGGCATTGTGAAATCCTGCGAGAAGCGCCCGGTATCGCTGGGGGAGATCGACGCCCTGGTGCGGGATATCGAGCGCAAGCTGAACAACCAGCCGGATTCCGAGATCACGAGCAAGATGGTTGGCGAGCTGGTGATGGACGGCCTGAAGCGACTGGACGAGGTGGCCTATGTGCGCTTCGCCTCTGTGTATCGCCAGTTCAGGGATATCCAGTCCTTCCGGGACGAGTTGAACCGGCTGTTGGCCGATTTTGACGCGGGTGCTGCTGATGGCGAGGCCGTCAGATAACCAAATACAGACAAAAGAGAGGATACGCACATGGCAAACGAATTGATACTGGCCGTTGACGATGAAGCCCATATTCTTGAGTTACTGTCATTCAATCTCGAGGCTTCCGGCTACCGGGTTGTCACAGCCGCCACGGGCGAAGACGCGCTGGTGGTTTGTGCGCATGAGCGTCCGGCGATGGTGCTGCTGGATATTATGCTTCCCGGAATCGATGGCATGGAGGTTTGCCGACGGCTCAAAAGCGCGCCTACAACCGCGGATATCCCGATCATAATGCTTACAGCCAAGGGCGACGAGGTGGACAAGATACTGGGCCTTGAGTTGGGCGCGGACGATTATATCACCAAGCCCTTCTCCGTAAGGGAGCTGATTGCCCGTGTGAAGGCGCTGCTGCGCCGTGCCGCGCCTCAGAACGAGGAAGAGGGCATCCTCCATGTGGGCGGACTGACCATCGACGTGGGCAATTACGAGGCCTTCCGCAACGGCGAAAAGCTGTCCCTGACGCTGAAGGAGTTCGAGCTTCTGAAGCTTTTGGTGCTCAGCCGCGGCAAGGTTTTGACCCGCGATTTCCTCCTGGATCGCATCTGGGGCTATGAGTTCTACGGCGAGACCCGCACCGTGGACGTGCACATCCGCCATATACGCCAGAAGCTTGGCGACGACGCTCACTATATCGAGACGATCCGCGGCGTCGGCTACAAGTTCAATGATCGCCAGGAGAATCGCCTATGAAATCAAGGGTTACATTGATTGTGACCCTGGTTTCGCTGGTTGCCCTTGCGCTGCTGCTGACTTATAATTGCTCCAGGCTGGCCGACAGGGCCAACAGCGAAATCGAGCATGACCTGTTTGTCGCCTGTCAGTTGACGGGCGATTTCAGCCGGACCGACCCAATGCAGACCCGCGCCGAAACCCTTAAAACCCTGAAAACTGCGGAAGGCGCAGCCCGCGCGCTGTTTAAGTCGGACGGGTCCGTGGTGTATGCCTCGGACGAACGCTACAGCAGCCTGACCGACGAGGACATCGGCATGGCCAGGACGAACGAGGCGGTTTTGAAGCGCCATCCCAACGGAGAGGGCAAGACGACGCTCTACGCCGTCTATCGCTATGAAGACGGCGAATACCTGCTGTACGCCAAGCCGATGTCGAGCATGATGACGGTCCTGCTCAACAACAAGGCATTGGTACTGCTGGCCGTCATCTACGGATTGACCATCGTGCTGGCGGTCATCGTCATACTCAATGTGATACAGCGTGAAAAGATGGTCAAGGAGGTCATGGCTGCGCTGGACAGGTTTTCTGACGGCAACTTCGATGCGCGTGTTGAAGGCTTTCGGAAGGAGGACCCCAACGCCGCGGAGTATAATGCCATCATCACCAGGATCCAGGATCGCATATTCAAGCAGAAAAACCGCAATCATGTGCTCAGCTCGGTGATGTCACAGATGCAGAACGGCATCATTGCCGTGGATCAGAATATGAACGTCATCTACATCACACCGGTGGCGAAAAAGCTGCTGGGCATCGTGGGCAATCCGGAGTACAAGAACATCAACGAGGTCTCCCGTGACGTAAAGCTGGACGAGGTTTTCACCGAGGCCATGCGCCAGGAGGGCGTATATACCAACGAGGTCGCGGCCCGTACCGCCGTTGGTCGCGGCCACCGGCCCCTGCGGCTTTACGTTTCAACGATGCGCCGTGAGGAGCAGGTGGTGGGCGCGCTGGCCATTGTCGAGGATATCACCGAGCTGCGCAGGCTGGAACAGGTGCGCACGGACTTCGCCGCCAACGTCTCCCATGAATTGAAGACGCCGTTGACGTCGATCCGCGGCTTCGTGGAGACGCTGCAGGCCGGCGCCATTGATAACCCGGAGATGGCCCACAAGTTCCTGAACATCATCATGATGGAGACAGAGCGCCTGACCCGGCTGATCAACGATATACTGTCCACCACCAAGCTGGAATCCGGCGACGACGAGGTGGCCATTGAGCGCATCCGCCTGGACAAGAAGGCCCAGGATGTCTGCGACATGCTGTCGATCCACGCCCAGGAAAAGCAGATCACCGTGAACTGTACTACGGGCAGCACTCCGGTGTACATCATGGGCAACCCCGACCGGGTGGAGCAGCTGCTGATCAACCTGACGGAGAATGCCATCAAGTACAACGAGCCCGGAGGCTCCGTGACGGTGCAGGTGTTCGCCAACGACAAGGAGGCCAACGTCACCATCTCCGATACGGGCATCGGCATCGCCGAGGAAAATCTGCCGCGGCTGTTTGAGCGCTTCTATCGCGTGGACAAGGGGCGCTCCCGCCAGATGGGCGGTACGGGCCTGGGGCTGGCGATCGTCAAGCATATTGTACGGTCGATGGACGGCGAGATAGAGGTTCATTCCAAGCTGGGGGAGGGTACCGAGTTCCTGGTTACGCTGCCCCTCGCACCAAAGGACAATCTGGAAAAGGACACCATATTCGACGGGATGTCGTAATACACGAGCGGGCGGCCTTCGGGCCGCCCATTGACATCATTGTATTGACGGAGGTAGCCGGATGGCTTCAAAAAAGACGACCGCCCTGTCTGCCCTCTTTGCGCCAAGGGAGGTCGGGCTGAACCGAGACACCAATTTGTTGAAGCTGGTAGCGATGATCAGCATGCTGATCGACCATACGGGAAAGATGTTCTTTCCCCAGTACCGGATCATGCGCATCATCGGGCGGCTCGCCTTTCCACTGTACGCCTATTGCATTGCCGTGGGAGGCGTCTACTCGAGAAACAAGCTGAAATATCTGACCCGAATACTGTTGATTGGGCTGGTTTCCCAGCCCTTCTATGCCGTGGCCCTGGCCCACACCAATAATGCGATGTATGCGGTGCGCTTTGCGGATAAGCCCGTAGGCGCGGTGATGAATTTCTATGTGCAGAGCTGGGGCGTACCCAACATCATGCTGACGCTGGCACTGGGCTTGATGTTGATATGGTCGCTCAGGGAGGAGCAGTATGTCTGCACGGCCGCCCTGGCGCTGCTGGTGTGGAAGATACAGAACAGCATCAGCTATGGCTGGCTGGGTGTGGCGCTGATCGTGTTGTTCTACCTGACCATCAGCCACTGGTGGATTTCTCTGCCGGTGATATCGGCCTATATGATCTGGTGGGGGTTGAAGGGTACGTCCTACCGCCTGTTCGGCGTCGGCTTTGGCATACATATGTTTGCAATATTGGCGCTGCCGCTGATCTACATTCCGACGTGGTCGAAGATCACGATCAACAGGTGGGTCTATTAGCTGTTCTATCCGGCCGACCTGATCGGCATCATGCTGATACAGTTTGCGATAGAGCTTGGGAAATAGGCGAATCTTGGACGCTTCGTTGACCGACATGGAATGGGCGACATTCTGTAACGATTTTGCTCTTTTTCG
>JAZTZK010000156.1:0-4893 GCA_045637485.1 Clostridia bacterium | reverse complement strand
CCTCGGGGCGCAAGGCCAATTTGCAGCGCTTCGCCGCCTCCCGGGGCAGCGCGGATCTGGTGTGGGACTTCGACACCCAGATGGCGTTCATGCGCCAGGAGCTGGACATGGACGTGCTGAAGGCGACGAAGACGCTCTACGAGGCCGCGGAGTGGACCGTGATGCGCTATGAGCGCCCCAGCCAGCGCTATGCCAATTCCTGGCCCGGCACCCGCTACGAGAAGGGCCGCGCGATCTACAAAAACCACACCGGCAGGGCCTACCGGGAGCCGGCGCTGGCATTCTCGGTGAAGTACGGCGAAAACGACGCCCTGGAGGCCGGCACGCTGGCGCTGGACGCCGAAGCCATGGGCAGCCTGACGGTCAGCAGCAACTACTATTGGCGGCTGACCCAGGCGGAGGACGACGAGACCGACGAAAGGCCGTGGCTGGCGGTGAAGGGCCCGTCCTTCTACTATCCCACCCTGACGGAGGACTGCGTCTGCGGCTATGCCGGCGAGAAGGCGCTGGCGCTGTCCGTCGCCCGCCCCCTGGAGCCGGGGAAGGACTACAGCGCCACGCTGCGCTTTGAGATCTACCGGGGCAAGCGGGAGATCAGGACCGTGAAGATCACCGTGACCGGCCCGGAGGCGGAAGCAACGCAAGCGCCGGAAACAGAGGAGGGACCGCTTGAATAACGGCGGATCATGCGCAGATGTCCACCCCGCCCATGTGAATTGAACGAAATCCGTTTGCGCATTGAAAATGTGGCGACCGCCTGAATTGGCGGTCGCTCATTTCATGGATTTAACAAGCTGTTTCAGTATTTCCCTTTGCTCCTCGGTAAGGGCGTTCCGGTCGTTCAGAAGTATCTGTTCAGTCATGGCGGCGTGAACGCCGCCGCTACGAGAAGATATGCCTGTAGCGGCGGCCTCCAGGCCGCCAAAGTAGGTGCAAATACATCAGGACTGAACTGATACGTTCAGAAAATCCATTTGCGCCGGAGGAATGGTCACCGTGTTCCCCTCGGCGAAAAATTGAGCCAATCGCTGCCACCACATTCCAACAGATATTTATGTGCAAAGGGTTGACCACTCCGGATCATTGCCCGTCGTCCAGGATATCCATCATTTCAGAAGGCGTTACGATAAAGGCTTTGACAGGATAGTGCTTCTGATTTCCGGTAACGAGATAGGCGCCGTCGTCCCTTTCTTCCATTGCCACTTCATAGAAGATGAGATCGTCCATATCAACCAGGATTTCGCCGGTTGATTGGGGGAAGACCTCTATGCCATATTGTTTGATGGCCGCCATCACGGTCTGAATGACATCCTCGGTCAGATGAAATTTGGGCCTGTGGAATACCTTGTCGTATTCATCGAGAATATCCTGATGATACAGGGGCGTGAATCTTCCCTGAAGCATGGCCCGGAACAGGCGGACTGTCGCCGCATCGCTCTTTTTTTGACAAAAGCGCGGATACAAGCACGTTTGTATCAACAACCGTGCAGCACTTCATCGAACCGCCGCCCCTTTGGATTCCCGTTCAGCGCGCGCCGCGCAAATTTCCTCGTTGATCTCGTCCAAGGTCATTTCGGGAACATCGGCAGCCTGACGGCGCATTTCATCAAAGGCGTCCAGCGCCTCGCGGCGCGTCACCGTGGTTTCCGGCAGCCTTGTTGGAAATGGAATGCCCCTGACGATCCGCATTTGCATCATGCACATGCGGAATACCGTCGGCAAATCCGTGCCGAGGGATTCGCATATCTCAGCGACGTCCTGCTTGAGTTTTTTGTCTACCCGAAATTGAATGAGAGACTGTTCTGACATGGAATGTGCCTCCTCTCAGCAGCATACAAAATCATACCACTGTATGCTTTTTGCATGATATATTATACCGCTTAGCGGGAGTTGAGTCAACCGGGAAATACATCTTCCCGAATTTGGAAACACGCCCTGAAAGCCTTCCTCTGTAAAATTCCCAACACTGTTCCCCCGGCGCTTTCCCAACAGGGGAAAAAACTGTATAATAAGAACAGTGATGGTAACTGGAAATATCACTTCTATACTGCAATGGGGGGAACAAGCGCTTTGAACAAGTACAGGGATTTCGACAACTACCTGAAGGAGTATCCGTCCGCGAACGGCTATTTCGGGAAGTACGGGGGCAACTACCTGGAGGACCCTGAGCTGATCCGGGCCTTCAACGAATATGCCGAGGCCTACCACACCATCGCCCAGTCGGCCCAGTTCATCGCCGAGCTGCGGCGCATCCGCAGGGATTTCCAGGGCAGGCCCACGCCGGTCTACCACTGCCAGAACCTCTCCAACCTGCTGGGGCGGACACAGATCTACCTCAAGCGGGAGGACCTGAACCACACCGGGGCTCACAAGCTGAACCACTGCATGGGCGAGGGCCTGCTGGCCAAGTACATGGGCAAGAAGAAGCTGATCGCCGAGACGGGCGCGGGCCAGCACGGCGTGGCCCTGGCCACCGCGGCGGCCTACTTTGGCATGGCGTGCGACATCTACATGGGCGAGGTGGACATCGCCAAGCAGGCCCCCAACGTCACCCGCATGAAGCTGCTGGGGGCAAACGTGGTCCCGGTCAGCTTCGGCCTGAAGACGCTGAAGGAGGCCGTGGACGCCGCGTTCATGGCCTACGCGAAGGAGTATAAGGACGCGGTGTACTGCATCGGCACCGCCGCCGGTCCCCATCCCTTCCCGCTGATGGTGCGGGACTTCCAGTTCTGCATCGGCGAGGAGGCCCGCGAGCAGTTCAGGGCCATGACCGGCCACCTGCCGGATCAGGTGGTGGCCTGCGTGGGCGGCGGCTCCAACTCCATCGGCATGTTCACGCCCTTCCTGGCCGACCCGGTGGAGCTGGTGGGCGTGGAGCCCCTGGGCCGCGGGCCCGAGCTGGCCGACAACGCGGCGTCCATCACCTACGGCGCGGAGGGCATCATGCACGGCTTCAAGAGCATCATGCTGGCCGACGCCGACGGCAACCCGGCCCCGGTCTATTCCAACGCCAGCGGCCTGGATTATCCCGCCGCCGGCCCGGAGCACGCGCTGCTGCACGACATGGGCCGCATCAGCTACGTCACCGTGGACGACGACGAGGCCATCGAGGCGCTGTTCCTGCTCTGCCGCCACGAGGGCATCATTCCCGCCATCGAGAGCGCCCACGCCCTGGCCTACGCCATCCGCGTGGCGCGCCGGGGGCTGACCGGCTCGATCCTGGTGAACCTCTCCGGCCGCGGCGACAAGGACCTGGATTACGTCGTGGAAAACTACGGCTACGGCCCGGATTTTTTGGAGAAAATGGAAAAGAGGAGGCGGTGAAAGTATGCCCCTGGTAAATGCCATCGAGCTGGTGCGGGAGGCTGACGCGAAAGGCGCGGCGGTGCTGGCCTTCGTCTGCATCGATTACAACGAGGCCCGGGCCGTCGTCAATGCGGCGGAGCAAACCGGCAAGCCGGCCATCATCATGCTGCTGCCGGAGTACGTGACAAAATACAGCCTGAACGGCTTCGGCGAGTTCGCGGCGATGGCGCGGTTCATGGCCGAGCACACCGACGCCCGCGTCGGGCTGCACCTGGACCACAGCTACGACGAGGCCGAGGTTCGCTGGGCCATCGAGTGCGGCTTCACCTCGGTCATGTTCGACGCCTCGCGGGACGACCTGGAGACCAACATTCGCCGCACGCGGGCAGTGGTGGAATACGCCCACGCCCGGGGCGTGGCGGTGGAATCGGAGCTGGGCAGCGTGGGCCTGGCCAGCGAGCGCTGGGGCGAGCGGACCGACCTGTTCACCAGGCCCGACGCGGCGGCGCTGTTCTGCCGCCAGACAGGCGTGGATTCCCTGGCCGTCGCCATCGGCAACGCCCACGGCGACTATTTGCAGACCCCCAGGCTGGACCTTCAGCGCCTGGACGAGATCGACGCCGCCACCGACACGCCCCTGGTGCTGCACGGCGGCAGCGGCATCCCCGAGGATCAGCTGGTCGAGGCCTTCAGGCGCGGCATCAACAAGTTCAATTACGGCACGGACGTCAAGCGCTGCTACATCCACGCCATACGCGACTACATGGCGCGGCACGACCCGCCCGGGAGCCTGGATGTGCTGGGCATTCCCGCCGCCGCCCAGGCCGCCATGACCGACCTCATTGCCCGGAAGCTGTCGCTGTCCCTTCTGTAGCGGGGAAATTCCGGGCGATCATATCATCATTATTTGTTCACATCTCCTTTAGCTTTGCATTAGGTTTCCATGAGATAATGCAAGCGTCCCAAGGAAAGGGACGAAAAAAAGCAAGGAGATGAATTGCAATGAAGCATTATCTGAGTGGTATCGTAATCGCGCTGTCCCTGGCGCTGGTGTTGGTGTTGGGCGTGGTGGCCCTGGCGGAGAACGAGCCGCAGGCCCCCGAGCTGCCCGCGGCGGGCGACCTGCAGGCCCCGGACGAAGCCCCCGAGCTGCCCGCGGCAGGCGACCTGCAGGCCCCGGCCGAGGCCCCCGAGGCGACGTCGGACGCCGATGACAGTGCCCAGGCGACCCAGGACGACACCGCCCTCCAGGAGGCCCTGCAGGCCTACGGCGCGGCCCGGGAATCCGCCCGCGAGCAGGCGCTCCAGGAGGAGCTGGACGGCTTCGTGGCCGACGGCAAGCTGACCCAGGAGCAGGCCGACCTGATCATGAGCAACTACAGGGAGCGCCAGTCCATGCGCAACGGCGCCTGCCCCGGCTGCGGCTATCAGTTCCGGAACGGCAAGGGCGGCAAGGGCGGCCGCGGCGGCATGAGCGGCAGGGGCGGTCGGATGAACGGCGGCATGAGCGGCAAGGGCGGTCGGATGAATGGCGGCTTCGGCGGCAAGGGCGGCCGGATGAGCGGCGGCTTTGACGGGCAGATGACC
>JAZTZK010000155.1:0-4197 GCA_045637485.1 Clostridia bacterium | reverse complement strand
CCTGGACAGCCTTGAGACCCACTACTGCGGCGACGGCTGGTATTACGACAAGCCCGCCCAGCGGGACTATTACACGCTGTGGGCCTTCCACTATTATGGGTTGGTGTACGCCCGATTCATGGCCGACCGGGATCCGGAGCGGGCCGCGCGGTTCATCGACCGGGCGCGGCAGATCGCGCCGCGCTTCGCTGCCTGGTTCGACGGCGAGGGCCGGGGGCTGCCCTACGGTCGCAGCCTGACCTACCGCTTCGCCCAGGGGGCCTTCTGGAGCGCGTGCGCCCTGTCGGGCGTCACCGCGGAGGGATTGGACTGGGGCGCGGTCAAGGGATTGCTGCTCAGAAACCTGCGCTGGTGGATGAAGCAGCCCATATTCGACCGGGACGGCATACTGACCATCGGCTACGGCTATCCGAACCTGGTGTTTGCCGAGGGCTACAATGCGCCGGGCTCCCCCTACTGGGCCATGAAGGTGTTCGCTGTGCTGGCCCTTCCGGAGGCTCACCCCTTCTGGCAGGCGGAGGAGGAAGCCTATGCGCCGCCCAAGGTGCTGCTGGACGAGCAGGCCCGGCTGCTGCTGACCCGGGACGTCGAAAACCGCTCGGTCATCGCCTATACCGCGGGCAACCACGCCTACGAGCATGCCCACGAGGACGAGAAGTACGAGAAATTCGCCTATTCCACCTGCTTCGCCTTTTCGGCGGCGAAGGAGGCGGGCACGCTGAAGAAGGGGGCCTTCGACAGCATGCTGGCCCTGCGGGGCGAGCGGGGGCTGTGGCACGCCCGCAGCGGCTTCGACCGCTTCGAGCTGTCGGAGGCGGAGGTATCCTTTACCTGGCGACCCATGGACGGCGTGGAAGTCGAGACCCGGCTGATACCCTGGGAGAACTGGCACGTGCGCTGCCACACCGTGCGCACGGACCGGCCCCTGGAGGCGGCGGAGGGGGGCTTTGCGGTATGCCGGGACTTCCCCGGCGCGCGTCCCTGCGACCGGGAGCGCAGCGCTGTCTTCGCCGATGAAAACCGGGCCACGGCTCGCTGCGAAAGGGGCTCCTGCGCCCTGTTTGCCCTGTCCGGGTATGCGGGGGGCGAGGTGGTGGAGGCCGAGCCCAACACCAGCCTGGCGTACCCCCGAACGCTGATCCCCACGCTCCGGGCGAAGCTGTTGCCCGGCCGGACCCGCCTGGTGTGCGCCGTCTGCGCCACCGAGGACGGGAGCCTGCCCGATACCCTACCCCAGGAGGTGAAGCGCCTTGCGCAACAATGCCTGTTACGCACCGCTGCCCACGCGAAGCGGGTCGGCGGCAGCGCCGCGCTGGCATCCGAAGGATGCGCGCGGGCTGGCCGCGGCGCGGCGCCGCATTTTCTAATAAATGATTCGTCGGTAATGCGGCGCCGTGTCGCGACTGCTAAAGACACGCTGCGCCGCGCGATCGAGAAATACCGGGCCACGGCTCCGCTGGCGGCGGAAGGCGGGATGCTGCCCTACCGGGGCGGCGAAGGCTGGCTGGCCTCGCCCTTTGACGGCGACAGCTGGTGGACCGGCGGCTTCTGGCCGGGACTGATGTGGCAGCTGTGGGCCGCCTCGAAGGACGATTGGTTCAGGGGCGAAGCCCTGCGGGCGGAGGCGAAGCTCACCGAACAGTTCCGGGCCTTCGAGCGCCTGAACCACGACGTGGGCTTCATGTACCTGCTCTCCTGCGGCGCGCACTGGAAGCTGCTCGGGGATGAGCAGGCCAGGGTGGACACCCTGCACGCCGCCAGCCTGCTGATGGGCCGGTTCAATCCCGCGGGCTACATCCGCGCCTGGAATGAGCCGGAACGGGTGGGCTATGCCATCATCGACTGCATGATGAACCTGTCTCTGCTGTTTTGGGCCAGCGCCGAGACCGGGGATCCCCGCTTTGCCCGCGTGGCCCGCATCCACGCCGATACCACCCTGCGGGATTTCCTGCGGGCCGACGGCTCGGTGTGCCACATCGTTGAATTCGACCCGGACACCGGCGCGCGGCTGCGGGAGCACGGGGGCCAGGGCTACGCCGAGGGCACGGCCTGGTCCCGGGGCCAGGCCTGGGGGCTGTACGGCTTCGCGCTGGCCTTTGCCAATACCGGCGACGCCCGCTACCTCGATGCGGCGGAGCGCATTGCCGCCTTCTTCATGGCCCACATCCGCCCCGACGGGCTGACGGACTGCGACTTCTGCCAGCCTCCCGAGCCCCGGCGGCTGGACAATATCGCCGGGGCCTGCGCCGCCTGCGGCTTGATCGAGCTGCGCCGGCTGACCGGCAAAGAGGAATACCTGGAGGCCGCCGGCAGGCTGTTGGACGGGCTGATCGACCACTGCTGCGACTGGTCACCGGCGCGCTGCGGCATACTGACCCACTGCACCGCCAGCTACCACGACGACGCGGCGGGCGTCCATACGAACATCGTCTACGGCGACTACTTTTTCACAGAGGCCCTGGCCAGGCTCGCCGGGACGGACCCGGACCTGTGGCGGGCGTGAGTAAATGATGTAAAGCGTATAAACCGATTTGCCGGGTGCTGCCCGGTAAATCGGTTTTTGCCGCGCATCGGTGCTGCTTGAAAATCGAAGGACCCTGTCAAAAGAGACTTGCAAAGAGACAGCAGGTTGTTATATAATGTAAACAGTCGGGTTGAACCCGGTTATCCGTCAACATCATGTCAAGGAGGAAACCCAAATGAAGAAGCTGTTTTGCGTACTACTGGCCGTCGCCACGGCGCTGGCGATGTCCGTCGTGCCCGCGATGGCCGAGGAGGCCGCAGAGATCAACATGTTCATCTCCAGCCCCGAGTACGCGGACGCCGTGAACGCGCTGATCGACGCCTACAGGGAGGTCGCGCCTAACGTGACCATCAACTATGAGACCACCCAGAACGACTATCCCACCCTGCTGAAGACCCGCATCAACGCGGGCATGACCCCGGACATCTTCGCCACCACCTCCGGCAAGGAGATCGCGGATTACGCGGAGTACTCCTACAACCTCGCCGGCAGCCCCGCCGCCGAGGCGATGGACCCCGCCGTGGCGGCCATGATGGTCTACGGCGACGGCGAGATCCACGGCTTTGCGCTGAAGGGAAATTACTTCGGCATGCTGTACAACAAGGCTATCTTCGAGGAGGTCGGCATAGAGTTCCCCAGGACACTGGACGAGTTCGAGGCGGCCTGCGAGAAGCTGTCCGAGGCGGGCTACCAGCCCGTGACCACCGGCTTTGCCGAGTGGTGGGTGTTCAAGCATGTGATGCAGCACTTCCTGGATGCCGCCAGTGACGATCCCGCCGCGCTGGTCGCCGCCTTCCAGAAGGGCGAGGCCCACTTTAAGGACTATCCCGTGCTGTACGACAACTTCTTCCGCTTCATCGACCTGTGCGTCAAGTACGGCGACAACAAGCCCCTGGAGACCGACCTGGCCGGCGAGGATTCCGCCTTCGGCGTGGGCAAGGCCGCGATGATGACCGGCCAGGGCGCATGGGTCGAGGCCGACGTGCTGGCCATCGACGACCAGCTCCGGATCGGCTTCGCGGGCTATCCCGTGACCGACGACCCGGCCAAGAGCCAGATCATCGGCGGCTCCGACCAGGCGCTGCGCATCAACAAGGATTCCGCCAACCTGGATGCCGTGATGGACTTCGTGAACTGGTGGTATACCAGCGACTACGGCAAGGCCTGGTTCTGCGACGTGGCCGGCGTCATTCCCCCGATCACCGACGCGAAGGTGGCCGATATGCAGATCATCCAACAGGGCGCCGAGCTGAGCGCCACCGACGGCGCGGCCGCGCTGAGCATCTGCTACTCCTCCGACAGCTTCAACCAGGCCATGGGCGAGGCCATCCAGGCCTACATCGGCGGCAGCATCGACAAGGACGCCTGTTGCGCGCAGATCGAGGCCAAGTGGGTCGAGCTGGACGGCGCCGCCAGGTAAGGCGCAATTCGGTTAAGGAACTGCCGCCCGTTTTGTGCGATATTTCCTTATACAGACCGGCGTTTCAGCCGCGCCGCATAAGGCGCGGCTGATTTATTCATTCCCATCGCAAGGAGGGCAAGGACGTGGACAAGAAATCCATGAGCCCGATGAACCGCAAGGCATTGAAGGATACGCTGCTCTTCACGTTGCCGGCGGTGGTCATGGTGCTCATCGCCATATACATCCCCTTCGTCATGAGCGGCTATTATTC
>JAZTZK010000154.1:0-7155 GCA_045637485.1 Clostridia bacterium | reverse complement strand
TGGTCAGCAGGCTGAGGATGCCCGCCAGCACCGAGGACGACAGCACCGGCTTCCAGTTCACGTCGCCCATGGCGGCGCTGATGCCGATGGTGGCCACGGCGGTCTGGGCCACCGTCTTGATAGCGCGCACGCCCGCGGCCTTGATCCATGACTTCCAATCCCTCATGTATAACTCCTTTCCGGCGCTCACGCCCCCCCCTGACGATCACGGCGATGCCCGCACCCACGGCGGCCATCACCACGGCCTTGACGATCTCCCAGGTGATCCTCCGCCATTTGTCGGCGGGTTTCCGCTCCAGCTCCGCCAAATCCCGCAAGGGATTTCCACCTCCATTCCTAATTCCTAATTCCTATATAAAACCTACGCCCATACCCGCTTTTTTTCATTGCTTAAGCAGGAATTAACAGAAATTGACGGGTTATTGAACGCTCTGACTGTATAATTTTGTCAGGGGATATGAGGGAATATGTACGGAGAGTAGGATGCCCAAATGTCACAGCAGGAAAAGCACCCGACGCGGACAGGGATCAGGAATCGTTTCCGGCAGCGCGCGGAGCGCTCCAGTCAGAGCAATCTGAGATCGGCGTGGGAACAGGCTGTGTTTCTCTGCGTCCTGATTGTGTTCATCGTGATTTCCATCCGTCTGGATCACAACAGCGCCTCGCGCTATGCGGTCGACGTCATTCCCTTGAACGCCAACTGGGCGACGGAGGCGGGCGCGGCCGTGGACCTTACCAGCATGCCCCCAGGCAACCTCGTCCTGACGAAGGATATCAGCCAGCTGTCCGTTGACGGCAAGTCGCTGTGTATGAAGAGCATCGATACCTTCTTTGAGGTCCGCGCCGACGGACGGCTCATTTATCGCTATCGGCCCGCCATTCCCAAGAGGCTCGGCGCTTCCTATGGCATGTATGTCCACACGGTGTCGATTCCCGAGAATACCGCCGCGCTGACCTTGCGCCTGGAACCCATATTCCCGGGCGTTCCCGCCGTGCTGAAGGACGTTATGATCGAGGAAGGCAGCCAATATATGGCCGACCAGTTCAGGAATTACCTGTTTACCTTTATTGGAACAACGCTGATCGTGTTCGTCGGCCTGCTGTTCCTGACCGTCGGTATCTTCGGAAAGATCGTGATGAATACCGTCGGCCTCGACTTTATCTCCTTTGGGTTGCTCAGCGTATTTGTCGGGTTCTGCGGCTACAACGACACGATGCTGCTCCAGGTTTTGACGCGCCATCCGTCGCTCATCCGCGTGATCACCTCCGTCTGCATGATCTATATTCCCTATCCGGCGATATCCTTTTTTGCCAGCGCCACCGGCAACAGCCATTCCAGGCTGGTGCCGGCATCGCTGGTGCTGTGCCTTGGAAACTTCGCCCTCCAGGTGCTGCTGACCTACAAGGGCATCTCGGATTACTACTACCTCGTGTACATCAGCCACGGGATCATCCTTCTGGCGCTTGGGGCCATTATGTTCATGCTGATCCGCGCCGTTCGGCAGCACACCATCTCAAAGGCGCTGCTCAACAGCCTGATTATCAGCCTTTCCGTGCTTGCGATCGGCGCGAGCCTGGATATACTGTGCTACTACTTCCTGCAGAGCTACGGCTCATTCGGTTATACCCGGTTGGGCATGCTGGTCTTTGAGATGATGATGGGCGTCTATCTGTTGCGCGAGCAGACCCGCTCGCTGAGGCTCAAGCAGCGGGAGAACGCGCTCTTCATCAGCGAGATCACGACGGCCTTCGCCAAGTTCATCGACATGAAGGACAGCTATACCAACGGCCACTCCTCCCGGGTGGCAAAGTACACCGCCATGCTGGCACGGGAATTGGGCTGCGACGAGGAGACGGTGGAGAAGTACTATCGCATCGCGCTGCTGCACGACGTCGGGAAGATCGGCATCCCGAAATCGGTGCTGAACAAGCCCGGCAAGCTGACGAATGAGGAGTACGAGCTCATCAAATCCCATACCGTCATGGGCTACGATGTGCTGAAGGACATCAGCATCATGCCGGAGCTGGCTGTCGGCGCCCAGTCCCACCACGAGCGCCCGGACGGCATGGGCTATCCCAACCACCTGAAGGCCGCCGAGATTCCCCGGGTGGCCCAGATCATCGCCGTCGCTGATTGCTTTGACGCCATGTACTCCAACCGCCCCTATCGCCGCCGCATGAATTTTGATAAGGCGGTCTCGATCATCCGGGAGGTCTCAGGGACCCAGCTCACGCCGGACGTGGTGGACGCCTTCCTGCGGCTGGTGGAGAAGGGCGAATTCCGCGATCCCGACGATCACGGCGGTGGCAGCCTGGAAACCATCGACAACATCAGGCGATAGAGGGATTCGCCCGCAGGGGGTTACAGCTCAGGGTCCAGACTTGATGACGCGATTCTATCGTAGCGGCCCTAAAGGACTATCTTCGCGTCGCGGCCTCCAGGCCGCCACTGTGGCGGCGCCTGCGCCGCCGCTACAGCGTCTTACCCGACAATATGGGGGTATTCTGACCTGTAACCGCAGGGGCGCATTCCTGCGCTGCCGAATCCCGTCAATTGACAAGACAATACCTCGATGATATACTGAATTTCGTTATATATGGCAGGCAATAGCGGAGGAACGGTGGATATGATCGATCAGAACAAATTGAAGTGGCTCAGCGTCATCCTCTTCTTCCTCTCCCTGATGATGCTGGTTATACACATAGAATCCCTCATTCGGTTCAACAGCCAGGAGTCCGTCGTTCACGGAAACGCCGTTTCCGAACCCGTTCGCATGGAAATCGACGCCCGGGCAGACAGCACGAGCAGCTGGCTGAAGCGCTCTTTTGTGATGGACGACGGCAGCGAGGTGGACCTGACCGGCCAGACCATCGACGGCACCCTGCGCAACGAGAGCAGGGATACCGTCCAGGACTGGGAGCTGCGGATCAACATTTTGGGAGACTGCTTCATCAACCAGGCCTGGAACGGCGAGGTGGAGATCCACCAGTTCTGCGGAACGGACAGGGAAGCGGTCCAGCGGATGAACCTCCAGAATTACCAGCTGGAGGACGTAACCCTTTATTACCGCTACGACGGGGATCTGCTCATTCCCCTGCAGAAGGGCGATTACGTGATCTACTACCCCAACAGCCGGTTCAGCGAGATGCCCATCGACAGCGGGGACGACGTCAAGATCGGCGTGATCTTCTACTACCTGGATCGGCTGGACCTGTCCGACTACGACCTGCTGCTCCATTTCCACCGGAGCTTCAACCAGGGCTTCACCTTCTATGCCTTTATCGCATTGGTCGCGCTGTGGCTGCTGTCGATGACCGTCAGCGTCGCCAGCGTGCTCACCTATCGCCGGACCATGAAGGAAATGAACCTGCGCAAGTCCGGCATCTTCAGCATGTCCGACATCTACGACCTCATCTACATCATCCATCTGCCCACCGGGGAAATGACGCCGGTTTCCGTGGACGAGAGGATTGAGCGCGAGCGCCCGAAGAACAAAACCGCGAAGGAGCTGCTCACAGAAGGGATCATGCAGGACGCGGAGGGGAATTACCGGGAGCGCATGCTGGAATTCCTGGACACGGATACGCTGGCGGAGCGCCTGAAGGATCGCAACAGCGTCGCCAGCGAATACCGCAGTCAGCAATACGGCTGGTGCGCCCTCCGCTTCTGCGCCATGGACCGGGCCGAGGGCAAGCCGCTGGAGGATGTGGTCTTTGCCGTTCAGAACATCAACGAGGAAAAGAAGGAGCAGGAGGCCATCATCCGCCAGATCGAAGCGGCCCAATCCATCAACGAGGCCAAGGCCGCGTTTGTGGACAACATGGCCGACGACCTGCAGCGGCCGCTGCGGGGCCTGGTCGGGCTGAACGAAAAAATTATGCGGGAGAGCCGCGACGACGCCGTTCGGGGCTATGCCCGCAGCGCCTGCAGCGTCGCAAGCCAGCTCCTCACGCTGACAGACGGCCTTGCGGACGGACTCGGCATCGAATCCGGGAAGATCCGGCTGGCCTCCACGCCCTATTCCCTGCGCCAGGTGATAACCGACGCCCTGAACGCCGTTCTGCCGCTGGCCCGGGAGCGGGGATTCAACGTGGCGACGGATGTGACGGAAGCGCTGCCTGACCGGCTGCAGGGCGATCCCAGGGTGCTGCGGGAGGTCCTCGTGAACCTGGTCTTCGGATGCATCGCCCCGGCCGGCGGCGGAACGCTGCAGCTGGCCACCTACGGCAAGGTCCTGGAGGAAAGGGTCCACCTGCTGTTCTCCGTCCGCGTGCTTTCCGATTCCGCGCAGCTCCGCGAGCCCTCCGGCATGAGCATGACCGTGGTCTCCACGCTGCTGACCGGCATGGGCACGGCGCTGAAGACCGTTCACGCCCCCGCCGGCCACAGCGAGGTCTACTTCGAGCTCGAACAGCGGGTGCTGGACGCCGCGCCCATCGGCAGGCTCTCCGTCGGGGACGGACGGGCGTAGATCGGATCGCCGATCTGAATTTCCGGGGAAAGGAGGCTGAAAGATGGTTACTGTCGGCTTTGGCATCTGCCTGGTGATCTCGGTTCTGGCCACGCTCATTTTCGCTCTGAAAAACGACGATCGCGTGAACAGCTATGACTGGTCCATATCGCTGCTGCTGCCCTTTATCATCATGGGGTACTGGCTGAAGACGCAGACCGCCTCGCAGGAGGCCGCCCTGGTGCTCTTTGTGTTCATCAACCTGGCCTCCACGGTGCTGCTGGCCGTCATACTCTTCTCCCTGCTGCGGCATTTGGGGATCCCCGTCAGCCCCTGGCTCAAATTCTTCGTGTACATCGCCGCCTTCGCCCAGCTGTTCCCCGTCTGGACGACCTTCCGCGCGGGCGTGCCCAAGGGCATGATCCAGATCAAGAATACCGGCGACGGCTATGCCACCCGGATGATCGGCGGCTCCTTCGCCTTCTCCCACATCACCTTTGTGCTGGCGCTACTGATCGTGCTCATCGGCATCGTGGCCATCCTCCAGGCCCACCGGAGGACCTATTCCCGCCGCACGCTGGCGTTCTACATGTTCTTCGTCTGCGCGGGCATCGTGATCTACGGGCTTGAAAGCCTGCTGAACATGAATTTCTCCGGGCTGCCCTACCTGTACATGGCCGGGGACATACTGCTGGTGCTGAATTACGATCGCAACCGCGCCCATGATATATCCAGCCTGATTTCAGACAGCCAGAAGGCCATGAGCCGCGGCTATGTGGCCGTCGACCTGAACGGCCTGTTTCTCAGCGCGAACGAACGGTGCTTTGACTTCCTGCCCGACCTGAGAAACCAGCGGGCGGACACCGAGATCCCGGCGGACAGCCCGTCCGGGAAGAACCTGCGCAGCGTCATCGAAAACTACAATGACAATGGAACCACCACGGCCACCTTCCGGGCGGGAGAGAAGACCTTCGGCTATGAGATCGCCCCGATCCGGTTCCGCAACGGCCCGACCCAGGGCTACCTCATCGACATCCGGGACGTCACCGAGGAGACCCGGAACATGGAGATCCTCGCCGACTTCAACGCCCGCCTCAACCAGGAGGTGGCCGAAAAGACCCGAAACGTCGAAACCATGCAGGAGAAGCTGGTGCTGAGCCTGGCGGACATGGTGGAAAACCGGGACAGCAACACCGGTGGCCACGTCAAGCGCACCAGCGACGTGGTGCGCATACTGGTGGAGGACATCCAGGCGAACCAGTACTTCCCCCTGGCCGACACCCTGGCCAAGGACCTGGTGCGGACCGCGCCCATGCACGACCTGGGAAAGGTCAGCATCGATTCCAGCATCCTCAACAAGCCCGCCCGTCTGACGCCGGAGGAGTACGACATCATGAAGACCCACTCCACCATCAGCGGGCAGATGGTCAGGATACTGCTGGACGGCATGGAGGAGGCGCACCTGGTAGAGACCGCCTATCACGTGGCCCGCTACCACCACGAGCGCTGGGACGGCAAGGGCTATCCGGAGGGCCTGGTGGGCGAGATGATCCCGCTGGAGGCCCGGATCATGGCGGTGGCGGATGTCTACGACGCCCTGGTCAGCAAGCGCGTCTACAAGGAACCGATGAGCTTCGAGAGGGCCGCGCAGATCATGCAGGAGGGCATGGGCACCCAGTTCGACCCCAATATGTACATCGTTTTCCTGAGCTGCCGCGACACGCTGGAGCGGTATTACGCCCTCGCCAACTGATTTATCACTATTTGCCTTCAATATCATCAACATTTTTCAAACCGCCCCGATGGGCTTGAATGAATCTCCATTATCATGACATCAGCATGACATCAGGGACGGTTCGCTCTGTCATTTTAATTGACACTTTGGTATCGATATGGTATTCTCATTTCATCAATAGAGAGGGTAGCAAAGCATTATGCCGAGACAGGCGAGAACCAATAGTGAATCAGGGTATGCGCATCTGATCATCCGGGGCATTGGGAAACAGGTCTTATTTGAATCAAAAGAGGACTATCAGTTTTTTCTGGCCAGGCTGGGACGTTACAGTCAAGAGCTTGAGATTGGCATTTGCGCGTATTGTCTGATGGAGAATCACGTTCACTTGCTGGTACATGATGTCAAAGCGCATACAGCGCTGTTTATGAAGAAGCTGGGTGTCAGTTATTCCCAATACTATAACCGACGATATAAACGGCAGGGGCATCTGTTTCAGGATCGGTATCTAAGCGAAGCAATCAATGACGAGGCTTATCTGTTGGTTGCGTTCCGCTATATACTCAACAATCCACAGAAGGCGGGAATAGGTCTCGCATCTGAATATGAATGGAGCAGCTATAACCTCTATGATCAGGCCAATGGCATGATGGAGATGGATCTGTTGCGCGAATTGATCGGCGATCGAGAGCGATATGCGGCATTCATCGCTGCCCCAAACGACGACAAATGCCTGGAATATGAAAGGATCTCGCGAGATGATACCTGGGCAAGGGAAGTTCTTCAAAAGAAGCTGAACGCGCAAAGCGGAACAGTGCTGCAATCCTGGGACAGGACGAAGCGCGATGCCGCGCTGCGACAGTTGTTGGAGGAAGGCTTGTCCATAAGACAAATCGAGCGTTTGACGGGGATCGGGCGTGGGGTTATACAAAAGGTTCAAAGATGACGATAAGAACCGTCCCCAACGTCACA
>JAZTZK010000153.1:0-5628 GCA_045637485.1 Clostridia bacterium | reverse complement strand
TCCTCATCCTTGTCGTCCTCGTCATCCTCATCCTCGTCCCGGGCCTTGCGACGGCGTCCGAACAGGCCGCGGCGGGGACGCTCGTCCTCCTCCTCGTCCTCCTTATCGCCGTCATCCAGATCCTTGTCGTTCATCAGGTCGTCGAGGTTGGACTTGGAGACGGCCTTGTACTCGCGGGTGGGCTCGTCGGTGACGTTGTCATACGAATCCCTTCCGGGCTCGATGTTCACGATGCCCTTCGACACGTCCTCGATGGCATCCGCCTCAAGGGCGGCTTCGCCAGCCTTTTCCACAGCGACCTGAGCAACCGCGCTGGCGCCAGCTGCGGCCTCGGCGGCCTGCGCCGCCGCTTCCGCTTCCGCCCTGGCGGCTTCGGCCTGCGCCGCCGCTTCGGTGGCGGCCTTTTCCGCAGCCAGGCGCTGTGCCAGCTCGCGCCGCTCGCGGCGGGTCATGCCGGAGGTCTCCAAACCGGCGGCGAGCGCATCGGTCAGTTCGGTATTCACATTGTTCAGATCGCTCATGTCAGGTCCTCCTTCATTGTCCTGGACAGCGGGCGCGGCCCAAGCCGCCTCTTCGTCCCGCAAGCCGACGCCGGCTGTCGACGCCTCGTGAGTGGTCGCGGCGCCGGGGGTGACGTTGACCGCGGCGTCGTCGGCGAACGCGCTGCCATCGTCTTCTTCCTCATATTCCGCGTCATCCGGCGCGTCGTCGCCGGATTCTTCGTCATCATCAATGCGCACGACGAACAGGCGCATGAACTTTTTAAACCTGCTGACCTTGTCCGGCGCTTCGTCTTCGTACTCGTCGTCCTCATAATCCTCGACCTCGTCGTCGGGATCATCGTTGCCGGGGTCATCGTCCTTCACAGAGCCGGGGGTTGCCTGACCGGTGGGCGCGTCGTCCAGGACGTCCTCAACCGGCGCATCCTCCCGGGGCGCTTCCTGCGCCGCGTTGGATTCGGGCGCGTTTACAGGCGCGCTATCGGACTGCGGGGCGGGCGCTTCGTCGATCCTTTCACCGTCTTCCTCGTCATCCTCCGGCGACGCGTCATCCTCGTATTCCTCTTCCTGCCTGCGTCGGCCAAACCGCCCGGACAGCTTGCTGCGAATGCCCTTGAAGGCGTGGATAAAGGGGTCGAAGGGATTGGGGTTGACGTCGGAGGCTTCCTCGTCCTCCTGCGCCTCGTCATCCGGCAGGTCGTCGTCCAGCAGCGCCGCATCCTCCACATCCCTGTCGTCAGAGGACGCTCTCCATGTATCCGGGTCGTCTGACAACTTCAATTCCGCGGATACATCCTCCGGCTCAGGCCCAGGGACCTCTGTCGCAGGGACCTCTGCCGCGGGAGACTCTGCGGGGGCCTCCTGCGCCGCAGGCTCCGCCACCGGAGTGGATTGGACCACCGGGGCAGACACCTCCTGTGGGGTGGACGCCTCCTGCGCGATGGTCGCCGCCTGCGAAACAGTCTCTGCCTGCGGCTCGGACGGAGCCTCGGGGGCATCCTTTTGCCGCTGACTGTTTTTATATTCCTCGTGCCTTCGGCGAAGCTCGAAGTAGTCCAACGAAGGTTCGATTTCCCGTTTGTTGCTCATAGCGTTACCGCCTCTCATCCATGCCAGTAAAATCCCATTGGGCATAACTATACACATCAATTATATCTATAATCGTCTCCCGTTGCAAGGGGCAATGGGGATATGCCCAAAAATATTTACGATTGGCCCCGAAATGGTTATTTCGGTCTGATTTTGCATATAATTTAATCGCAATTCAGCATGGAAGGTGATATTTTGGATCATCCCAGTCAGATCTTCAGCCGCATCCGCCGCCGGAAGGCCCGTCCAGCCCTGTTCCGACAGGAACAAGGTGGCGTCGCCCCGGCCCCGATCCAGGCTGTCGCCCAGGCTCCGGCCCGGGTCCCCCCACGGCAAGCGGCGGCTTCCCCCGAACCGCCCCAGTCCGCAATTTACCGCGAACCTCCCGCTCCACCTGCCACCCTGGCTCGCCACGCCCTCTACAGCCAGCTCATGCGCAGCCACGACCGCATGGGGACGAGGCACTTGTAACTTCTAACCCCTAACCCTTAACACCTTAATCCTCCTCCGACTTCCCCTCCAGCAGGCCCGACGCCTGCAGGCTTTCGGCGCACAACTCGATGACCTCCTGCAATGTGCCGCCCCTTTGCAGGTGTTCGGTGATCAGTTCTCCCGCGTCCCATTCCGTCAAATACCGGTAATTCTGGCGCAGGCCCGCCCACAGCAGCAGCCGGGTAGCGCTGAAATGGTAGTTCATCAGCTTGTCAAGGGGCATGTCTGCCCGCGCCTCCATCGCGCACAGGCTGTTGATCGAATAGTGCAGCACCAGCGGCAGTCCGGCCAGCCAGACGACCTGTCCCTTCTTACTGTCCTGCTTTTTCAAATGCGCTCCTCCTCTCCGAATCCTTGGCGTCGTTGAGCGATTCCCGCGCGCCTGACAGCGCAACCGGCAACGTGCTGTGCAGCAGGAAGCGATTGTGCAGCCTGCGGGGATACTGCTCGTCGCGCTCGCCGATGCGCGCCGCTACCTCCTTCCAGCTCAGGCCGTCCACATAGCGACTGGCCATGATCTGCCGCATCCTGCTGTCGTCAATGCCGTCGATGTACCGATACAGCGCGCCAAGCTGCGCCATGCATGCGGCGCGCCTGGAGGCAAGGACGTCCCTCAGGGCCACAAGTTGCGCCCCATGCTCCAGGACCGCCCGTCCCCGCCATCGACAGCGGGCATTTCCCGTGATCTCGGTTTCCAACCGTTCGATGCGCTGGGTGAGCACTATCACTTCCCCCTTCAAATACCTCAGCTGCTTCAACCGTTCAATCTTCCCCTTGACATCCAATTGCATCATCCCCCTTTTTTCGAACAGATGTTCTTGATATGTCCACATTATAAACCGAAAACGGTTAGAAATCAACCTTATTCTTAAAAATTAATACCGTGTTCGGTTAATTTGTGCTTGTTATACAGTTTTCCATATGGTATAATTGGCTTGTATACGGGAGGCGAGCGGCGATGAAGCTGAGTGAGAAGCTGGCACGGCTGAAGGCAAGGCGCGGCCTGACCACCGACGCGCTGTCGCTGAAATCCGGCATTCCGAAGGGCACGATCAACAAGGTGCTCAACGGCGAGACCCGCAACCCCACCATCAGCACGCTGAAGGCCCTGGCGGAGGCGCTGGAATGCCCGTTGGAATGGCTCAGCGACAACGGCGGCTCCGCAGCCGTGCCGTCCCCGCGACCGGTGAACATACCGGGCGTGCGTCGACTGGGCGACGCGGCGGAAGCCCATTGGTTCGACAATCTGTTGCCCGTACTGACCCGACGGGTGCCGCTGCTGGGCACGATCGCGGCGGGCGCGCCCATATACGCCGAGCAGGACCTGGCCGTGGCGGATTGCGAGACCGGCATCCACTGCGACTTTGCGCTGCGGGTAAAGGGCGACAGCATGATCGGCGCCCGCATCCACGACGGCGACGTGGTCTTCATCCGCCGCCAGGACGATGTGGCGGACGGACAGATCGCCGCCGTGATCATCGACGATGAAGCCACCCTGAAGCGGGTGTATCACGTGAAGAACGGCCTGCAGCTGCTGTCGGAAAACCCAAAGTATCCCCCGATGATGTTTACCATGGCCGAATGCGGCGTGATCCGCATACTCGGACTGGCGGTGGGGTTCACGGGGAGACTGTGAAATTCTGATTGATCGAGCTGTGCTCGGTCAATCGGAATTCATACCAAAGAAAGGAAGAAAATCATGTCCATCCAAAATGTTCGGGAATACCTGACGCCCCTGGGCCTTGCCGACAGGATCCTTGTATTCGAAACCTCCAGCGCCACGGTGGAGCTGGCCGCGCAGGCGGCGGGGGTGATACCGGCGCGCATCGCCAAGAGCTTGAGCCTGATGCTGCCGGAGGGGCCGATACTGCTGGTGACCGCAGGGGACGCCCGCATCGACAATCCCCGCTTCAAGGCCCAATTCCACGCCAAGGCGAAGATGCTCAGCGCCGACGAGGTCGCCCTGCGCATCGGACACGCCGTGGGCGGCGTATGTCCCTTCGCCATCAAGGGCGACGTGCGTACCTGGCTGGATGTCTCACTGAAGCGCTTTGACACGGTATATCCCGCTTGCGGCAGCGCAAACAGCGCCATTGAGCTGAGATGCGACGACCTCGAAGCGGCCGCGCAGAACTTCGCCGGCTGGGTGGATGTGTGCAAGGGCTGGCAGGATGAAACACTGGCTTAACACGATAAAGGATTTTTCATCTTATTTCAAAAGTATTAAAAATCATTGACACATATTGTAACAAGTGCTATAATCAGTGCATGATGAAAATTGATGTACTGGAGAAACAGCCATGAAAGATACTTATTCGCCGGCCAGGCGCTTCCTGGTATTGCTGCTGGCCCTGGCGCTCTTGACGACGGCCATGCCCCAGGCCCTGGCCGAGGGCAGCTTTGAAGCAGTCGTCTCGGTGGACGGAATGAAGGTGTATGCCCAGGCGAAGCCCCACGACGTGCTGACCACGCTGCCCCGGGGCACCGTGGTGACGGTGCTGGCCTGGTCGGGCAAGGCGGCGCTGATCAGCTTTGGCGCGATCACCGGCGTCGCCCGGGTTTCCGAGATGTCCCGGGCCACCCAGTCCGCTTTGCCGACGGCGTCGCCCACCCCGACCCCGGGACAGGATATGTTCACCAACCGGCAGACCCGCGTCTATCGCCGCCCCAGCGCCACCAGCCAGTATGTCACGCTTCAGGCGGGCGTCTCTGTGAAGTTGCTGTCCGTAAACGGCGCTTACGCCCAGGTCTCCATGAACGGCAGGGTGGGCTACATGCTCTACAGTCACCTGAGCGCCTCTTCCGCCCCGGTCGACACCACGTCACAGGCCGCCAACACCCCCGTGGTCACCCTGGTGGAGGCTCAAATCTATGAGAACCCCGACTATTCCGGCGAGGCCGTGACCGTGCGCAAGGGCTACAAGCTGACGCTGCTGGCCGTGAACGGCGAGGTGGCCATGGTGACCCGCAACAGCATGATCGGCTACCTGCCGGTGGCGTGCCTGGCCAAGGACAGCGCCCCCGCCACCACCCAGCCCGTGAGCGAGACCAAGTCCAGGGTAAATCCCTTTGCCGCGGGCAGCAACGAATACATCATATTTAACTTCCTGATCAACGAGATGAAGCTGAACCGCGCCGCCACGATGGGCGTGATGGCCAACATCTACTATGAGTCCAACTACAAGGCCCAGATTGACGGCGACGGCGGCACCAGCTACGGCCTTTGCCAATGGCACGCCGGCCGCAAGACCCGGCTGATCAACTGGTGCACCGAAAACGGCCTGGACTACAACTCGGTGGAGGGCCAACTGAGGTTCCTGCAATACGAGCTGCCCAACTTCTATCCCTCGGTGGACAGCTACATACGCCAGGTGGAGAACACCGCCGAGGGTGCCTATGACGCGGCCTACTACTTCTGCTTCAACTTTGAAGCGCCCGCCAACCGCACCGCCCAGTCCACCAAGCGCGGCAACTACGCCAGGGATACCCTGTTCCCAAAGACGAAGTGACCGAAACAGGAAGACGGGCCCCCGGTTTGATTGGTAAA
>JAZTZK010000152.1:0-6018 GCA_045637485.1 Clostridia bacterium | reverse complement strand
GTAAACTCTCGTCTTACGGGGCGTTTTAGGTTTTTGACTTAAATTAAGCCCATGGATTCTCTGTCTTGTAGAGCATACCCTTTGGCTGGTTGAAGCCGATATCCTCGATGCCGAGATACTTGAAGATCTCGAAGAGGATCTTGCCGCAGTGCTTGAAAGCAACAGCGCCGTGGTGTGGATATCTCTTCTGAACGAGAACGTGACGGTAGAATCTGCCCATCTCCTTGATAGCGAATACGCCGATGCCGCCGAAACTCTGCGTGGCCACGGGCAGCACCTCGCCCTGGGCGATGTAGGACTGCAGCTGGCTGTCCTTGTTGGCCTGGACGCGATAGAAGGTGATGTCGCCGGGAGCGATGTCGCCCTCGAGGGTGCCGCGGGTGATGTCGGGCTCTCCGCCGCCCTCAAGGCCGCGGTTCATGATCAGCTGGTACTTCATGGTGCCGCAGCTGAGCCTGCACATCGGGGTGTTGCCGCAGTGGAAGCCCATGAAGGTCTCGTTGTGGCGATAGTCGAACTTGCCCTCAATGCTCTGGTTGTACATGTCGGCGGGCACGCTGTTGTTGATGTCCAGCAGGGTAACGGCCTCACCGGTGACGCAGGTGCCGATGTACTCGGACAGCGCGCCGTAGATGTCCACCTCGCAGGCCACGGGGATGCCCATGCCGGTCAGGCGGGAGTTCACGTAGCAGGGCACGAAGCCGAACTCGGTCTGGAAGGCCGGCCAGCACTTGTTGGCCATGGCCACGTACTTGGCGGCGCCCTTGTTGGCCTCGATCCAATCCAACAGGGTCAGCTCATACTGGGCCAGCTTGGGCAGTATGCCGGGCATCTTGTTGCCCTCGCCCAACTCGTCCTCCATCTCCTTGATCTTGGCGGGGATGCGGGGATCGTTGGCGTGCTCGTGATAGGCCTTCAGCAGGTCCAGCTCGGAGTTTTCCTGCACGTTGATGCCCAGCTTGAACAGCGGCGCAACGGGCGCGTTGCAGGCCAGGAAGTCGAAGGGACGGGGGCCGAAGGTGATGATCTTCAGGTCCTTGAGGCCCAGGATCGTGCGGGCGATGGGCAGGAAGTCGATGATCTCGTTGGCGCAATACTCGGCGTCGCCCACGGGATACTCGGGAATGTAGGCCTTGATGCCGCTGAGCTTCAGGTTATAGGAAGCGTTCAGCATGCCGCAATACGCGTCGCCGCGGTCACTGGACAGCACGCCCACGTTCTCCTCGGCGGCGGCAATGTACATCACCGGGCCGTCGAACAGCTTGGCGATGGCGGTCTCGGGGCCCTCGGGGCCGAAGTTGCCCAGGAACACGACCAGGGCGTTGATGCCGGACTTCTTGATCTCCTCATAGGCCTCCATCACGTTGGCGTCGATGCCGCCCTCGATGATGGTCTGACACTCGTAGATGTCAAAGTTCTTTTCCTTCAGCTTCGCGACGATGGCCTTGCGACGCTTTTCGGAGAGGGTGATCGGGAAGCAGTCGCGGCTGACCGCGAGGATGCCCATCTTGACCTGCGGGATGTTGTTCATAGGTATCTCCTCCTTGGAATTATGTTTGTCCTTTTACTGCCACATAACCTTGACAACTATATATTAACAAGAAAGTTTCTCCGCGTCAATACCCAAATTAAGCGGATTTGTAATGTTTCTTGCGCAGGCGTTGCTTCCGGCGGCATTCAGCGGTCAATTTGCCGCCTTCGAGCGCATATAATACAGTGGCGGCAGATCGCCGCCATTGTACGTATGCGTTTGTCAGAAGTCCGCGCTGCCGGTGGTCCTGGGGAAGGGCAGCACGTCGCGGATGTTGGCGATGCCCGTCAGGTACATGATCATGCGCTCGAAGCCCATGCCGAAGCCGGCGTGCCTGGCGGTGCCGTACTTGCGCAACTCCAGGTACCACCAGTAGTCCTCCAGCTTCATGCCCAGCTCCAGTATGCGAGCCTTCAGCACGTCGTAGCGTTCCTCGCGCTGGCTGCCACCGCAAAGCTCGCCCACGGCGGGCACCAGCAGGTCCGCCGCCGCCACGGTCCTGCCGTCGTCATTCACGCGCATGTAGAAGGATTTGATCGCCTTGGGCCAGTCGGTGACGAACACCGGCTTGCCGAAGTGCTTCTCGGTCAGGTAGCGCTCGTGCTCGGTCTGCAGGTCCTCGCCCCAGGCCACGGGGTATTCGAACTTCTCGCCGGAGTTCTTCAGTATGTCGATGGCCTCGGTGTAGCTGCACCGCACGAACTCGGAATCCCGCACGAACTTCAGCCGGTCGATGAGGCCCCTGTCCACAAACTGGTTCAGGAAGGCCATCTCCTCCGGGCACTCCTCCAGCACGGCGGCGATGATGTACTTGACCATCTCCTCCTGAAGATCCATGTCCACGGCCAGGTCGGCAAAGGCGATCTCCGGCTCGATCATCCAGAACTCCGCGGCGTGACGGGGGGTATAGGATTCCTCGGCGCGGAAGGTGGGACCGAAGGTGTAGACGTTGCGGAAGGCCATGGCGAAGATCTCGGCGTTCAGCTGGCCGGACACGGTCAGGGATACCGGCTTTCCGAAGAAATCCTTGCTGTAGTCGGTCTTGCCGTCCCCGGTGAGGGGCAGGGCATCCGGATCCAGCGTGGTGACGCGGAACATCTCGCCCGCGCCCTCACAGTCGCTGCCGGTGATCAGCGGCGTATGCACGTACACATAGCCCTTGTCGTGGAAGAAACGGTGGATGGCCTGGGCCGCTACGCTGCGCACCCGGAAGGCACACTGGAACAGGTTGGCCCGGGGACGCAGGTGCTGGATCGTGCGCAGGTATTCCAGCGTGTGGCGCTTCTTCTGCAGCGGATAGTCGGAGGGGCTCTCCCCCACCACCGTCACCGCTTCCGCCTTTAGCTCGAAGGGCTGCTTCATATCGGGCGTCAGCGCGAGCCTGCCCTCGGCCTCGATGGCCGCGCCGGTGGTGATGGCCCTGACGAGCTCCGCGTAATTCGCCAGCCTGTCCGCCTCAAGTATGATCTGGAGGTTTTTGAAATAGGTGCCGTCGTTCAGCTCCACGAAGGCGAAGGCCTTCGATTCGCGTATCGTGCGCACCCAGCCGCTGACCTTCAGATGTTCGATGTCGGCGGCGGGCATTTTCGCGTACAAATCCCTGATCAGATGGTGTGCCATGGTCGTTCCCTCTTTCGAGCCGTTTGCCGGCCTGCTTTTCCACCATTATAATGGATGAGTGTTAAGAGTCAAGGTGGTCCCGGAAAGCTGTTTTCCCTATTCTTGACAATCCCATGCTTTTCAATGCCTCCGCGCTATGCTATAATGGCTTTAATGTGCATTGAATGAAAAAAAAGGGGGAGAGCTCCCTTGAAGCTGATAACCTTCACGGTGCCCTGCTATAATTCCGCCGCCTACATGGACCACTGCATCGAGACCCTGCTGCCCGCGGGAGACGACGCTGAGATCATACTGGTGAATGACGGCAGTACCGACGAAACCGGGGCTATCTGTGACCGCTACGCCGCCCAATACCCGGATATCATCCGGGTGATCCA
This sequence comes from Clostridia bacterium, assembly GCA_045637485.1. GTDB lineage: Bacteria > Bacillota > Clostridia > Christensenellales > Aristaeellaceae > UBA2862. The sequence continues at coordinate 2,490 of JAZTZK010000152.1, read as the reverse complement.
CCAGGAAAACGGCGGCCATGGCGAGGGCGTCAACCAGGGCATGATCCATGCCACCGGCATGTATTTCAAGGTGGTGGATTCCGACGACTGGCTGGACACGGCCGCGCTTGAAAAGCTGATGGCGCTGATCCGGGAAAGCGCCGGGTCGGAGGAGCCCATCGACCTGATCCTCACCAACTACGTGTACGAGCACGCCGAGGACAACACCCACAAGGTGGTGCGCTATCGCAACGTGCTGCCGGTGGACAAGGTGTTCACCTGGGATGATATCGGCCGCTTCGCCACCACCCAGTTCATGATCATGCACGCCGCCACCTACCGCACCGACATACTGCGCCGCTCGAAGCTGTCGCTGCCCAAGCACACCTTCTACGTGGACAACGTATTCGTCTACCAGCCCCTGCCCAGCGTCAGGCGCATGTATTACCTGGACGTGGACATGTACCGCTACTTCATCGGCCGGGCGGACCAGTCGGTGAGCGAGGACAACATGATCCGTCGCATCGACCAACAGATCCTCGTGACCAAGATCATGGCCGACGCCCACGACCTGGAGCTGCTGGAGCAGCACAACAAGAAGCTGGCCCAGTACATGTACCACTACCTGTCCATCATGCTGATGATCTGCAACATCTACCTGATGATGTCCGGCAGGGAGGAAAACCAGCAAAAGCGCGTCGAGCTGTGGCACTGGCTGAAGGAAAACCACCCCGCCACCTTCCGTCGCATGCGCTACCGCAGCTCCAACGTGGTGTTCCTGCTGCCCGGCAGGGTGGGAAGGGACATCGACCTGTTCTTCTACAAGTGGATCCGGAAGATATACAAGTTCAATTAGGGATTAGCATGATATGGGACCGCGCCGACCGGTGACGCGGTCCCATATCGTCGTCTTCATGCTTTCCAGCTCACGTCTGCGTCCTTCAGCTGCAGGTAGGTAAAACCGTTCTCCACGTAGGTGCTGAATACGCCGGTCACCGTCAATTCGGTGTCCAAAGGCGGGAAGTCGTCCGGGTAGCGGTGGCCGTTCCAGACGAACTCGATGCCCTGGGCGCAGCAGGCGGTGGCATCGGCGATGACGACGGCAAAGTACTCATTCAGCGTCTCCGGGTCCTGGAAGTAGCTCAGATTGCCCTTCACCCGCACGCGCCGACCCATGTACCGCTCCGGTTCCATCATCATGTCGTACACCTGGGAATAGACCACGGTGCCGCTGAGCACCGAGAGATCCAGGTCCACGGGCTGCTCCGCCAGCCCCGTGGAACCACTCATGAGCGCAATGGCAATCATCACAGTCAGCAAGCGCTTCATCTTCATTTCCTCCTTTTAGCGTTTGATTCGGTCGATCGCGCAGAATACAAAATAGGCCACAATGTCCACTGCGACAATGGTGGAGCCCACCGGCGTGCCGCCCACGATGGAGATCAGCATGCCCGCGAGGGCGCAGATTACCGACAGCGTCGCCGAGCAGATGGTCACACCTTTGAAGCTCTTGAACAGGCGCATGGCGGACAGCGCCGGGAAGATGAGCAGTGCCGAAATCAACAACGAGCCCACCAGGTTCATCGCCAGCACGATGATCACGGCGATCACCACCGCGATGAGCAAATTGTAGGCCTCCACCCGTGTACCGACGGCCCAGGAGAAATCCTCGTCAAAGGTGACAGCGAATATCTTGTTGTAAAACAGCGCGAACAACGCCACCACGACCACCGAAAGCCCCGCGCACAGCCACACCTCCGCCTTTGACAGCGTCAGGATCGACGTGGAGCCGAACAGCGAGGAACAAACGTCGCCGGAGAGATTGGACGAGGTGGCGAACAGGTTCAGCAGCAGATAACCGATGGCCAGCGCGCCTACGGAAACCATGGCGACAGCCGCATCGCCCTTGACCCGAGCGTTCTTCCCCGTGCGAAGCAACAGGATCGCGCAGAGTATGGTCACCGGCATGACAAACAGCATGTCGTCAGTGATGTGCAGCACCCCGGCGACGGCCAGCGCGCCGAAGGCCACATGGCTCAATCCGTCGCCGATGAAAGAGAAGTGCTTGAGCACCAGCGTCACGCCCAGCAGAGACGAGCACAGCGCGATCAACATGCCCACCACCAGCGCGTAACGCACAAATGGGAATTGCATGTATTGGCAGATCGTCTGGTTCATTCCCCCTCGCCTCCCTCCAGGGCGATAAAACGGCTGCCGAGCGCGCTGTCCTGATATTCGCCGACCGTCCCGAAAAAGGTTTGCTCGCCGCCCACATGCAGGATGTGGGTCGCGTAGCGCACCGCTCCCGCGATGTCGTGGGAGATCATGACAATCGTCACGCCCACCCGGTTCAGCCGTTCGATCAGGACGTACATCTCCGCCGTCACCTTCGGGTCCAGGCCGGAAACCGGCTCGTCCAGCAGCAGCAGCTTCTTTGTCGCGCAAAGGGCCCGCGCCAGCAGCACCCGTTGCTGCTGCCCGCCGGACAGCTCCCGGTAGCAGCGCTTCCTG
>JAZTZK010000151.1:0-6341 GCA_045637485.1 Clostridia bacterium | reverse complement strand
ATGCCAGGTTTGCGCGGGTTTCGATGTCCTGGGGCGCCTTTGGGTCGCTGTGGCCGAAACCGGGCAAATCCACCAGCACGGCAAGGCAGCCCAGCTCAGAGAGCTCCGGCAAGAGCTTTCGCCAGTGGAACGCGCAGATCATCGGCGAACCCAGCAGCATGATCCGGCTGCGGATGGGTACGTCCGGACGGACGACGCGAAAGTGAACGCGGATGCCGGAAAAGGACAGGTTCAGGCTCTCCTCCCTCAACAGCATACACCTCCGCGCCGCTTATCCCCTGTAAAACATCGCGTATATTGTATCATATCGGAGGGCTTTTGACAACACGGAGGTTTTGAAAACCGCGGTGGCAATCCGGTTGTTTATCATCGCGGCAAGAGGATGTTAAATGTTCAAATTGTCGCCATAAAACCGTTGACGAAGCCATTGGAATTGGATATAATACAACTTGTGTCAATACGCTCATTAGCCCCGGGCCATGACATGCGCGAAGGTACTGACCACACCTTTGCAAACCGTGCAAAGAGCTTTAGGATAGGCGAGGGTGCCCCTGGCGCTTTCGCGGCCGGTAAAACCGGCGATCATTATTTGGAGGGAAACACTCGTGAGTACTTTTATGGCGAATCCCCAGAACGTCGAGCGCAAGTGGTACGTGATCGACGCTGAGGGAATGGTTCTGGGCCGTTTGGCATCCCAGGTTGCCGCTATGCTGCGCGGCAAGCACAAGCCCACCTTCACCCCTCACTGTGATTGTGGCGACTATATCATCGTTGTGAATACCGATAAGCTGGTGCTGACCGGCAAGAAGCTGGATGACAAGGTTTATCGCTATCATACCGGATATCCGGGCGGATTGAAGGAGGTTTCCTACCGCAAGCTGATGGCCAACAAGAGCGAATTCGCTTTCCGCGAGGCGGTTCGCCGTATGCTGCCCAAGGGCCCCCTGGGTTACGCAATGGCCAGGAAGCTGTTTGTGTACGGCGGCCCCGAGCACAACCAGCAGGCTCAGAAGCCCGAAGCGCTGAAGCTGTAATAGGGAGGAGGACGAAGAAATGAGTAATGTTTGTTTCCATGCTGTCGGCAGAAGGAAAAAGGCGATCGCCCGCGTTCGTCTGATCCCCGGTGAGGGCAATATCACCGTCAACAAGCGCAATCTGGAAGAGTATTTCGGCTATGAGACCCTGAAGACCGTGGTGCGCCAGCCCCTGGTGCTGACCGAGACCCTCGGAAAGTTTGATGTCGTCGTCAACTGCAAGGGCGGCGGCTTCACTGGCCAAGCCGGCGCGATCCGTCACGGCATCGCCCGCGCGCTGGTCAAGGCCGATGCGGATCTGAAGCCCGCCATCAAGAAGGCCGGATACCTGACCCGTGATCCGCGCATGAAGGAGCGCAAGAAGTACGGCCTTAAGGCCGCCCGTCGCGCGCCTCAGTTCTCCAAGCGCTAAAGAAACCTCAAAACCCCGATGCCGCAACGGTTTTCGGGGTTTTTCCTTGTTTGGGGTTTGTGCTGATTTGTCAGAATTTGACCCGATTTGACATTATTTTAGTGGCACAATAGAGGGGAAAACCCGGTTAGTGGTTAATAATTTTGGGAAAAACCGAGCCTGTGAGGACCGCTTACAGGCTCGGTTTTTCGATCAGATTTGAAACAGATTTTTCGATGTCATCGTTTGTCCTGTTTTGAAACAGGCTGTGCCTCCCTTGTCCCGGCAAACAATATTCCTATCCCACATCTCGCTGGAAGCGGGAGAGGATGGGATCGGTGGATGTATCCTGACAGATGACGATGAAAGCGGTCGGCTCTTTACCGGAATGGGAAGCGTTAAATCCGGTAATTTCGTGTCCACAGACAAATTGGGGACTTTTCATAAGAATATCATCATGGTATACTTAAACATGAATACTCTGTGATCCCAGGGACGGAAAAAGGGGAGCGTCCATGAAGCTCATACGATCATACATTCAGCGACATATCGGTATATTTCTGATTTCAACGCTGTTCCTGACCCTGGAGGCGGTGGCGGATCTGCTGCAGCCCACCTATATGTCCTACATCGTGGACGAGGGCGTTGCGCAGGCCAGCATTCAGCGCATTCTCCACTACGGTCTTATCATGCTGCTGATCGCCATGAGTGGCGCGGTGGCGGCTGTGATGCGCAATATCTTCGCAAGCCGTACCTCTCAGACCATCGGCAAGGAACTGCGACGGGACATGTATCACCGGGTGCTGGGGCTGAGCCTGGAGAACATCGACCACCTCCGACCCGCCTCCATCATCACGCGCATCACCAACGATGTGACCCAGGTGCAGGATTTCATCAACGGCATCATGCGCATCATGGCCAAAGCGCCCATCACCTGCGTGGGCGCCATCGTGCTGATCATCATTCAGACCCCGAGGCAGGCTCCCGTGATGGCTGCGATACTGGTCGTCGCGGCGGCGTTGATCCTCGGGAACATCCGCGTGGGCTATCCCCGCTTCGGCAGGGTCCAAGAGAAACTTGATCGATTGAACGGGGTCGCTCGGGAGTTCCTGTCCTCCGTTCGCGTCGTCAAGGCGTTCCGGGCCGAGGACGAGGAGAGGTCGAAGTTTGAAACGGCCTCCGGGGAATTGGCGCTCGCGAACGTCTCGGCACTGCGGGCCATGGCGGTATTCGCGCCGCTGATCAACCTGACGGTGAACTTCGGCATCGTCATGCTGCTGTGGATCTCCAGGGACCAGGACAGCGCCCGGATCGGGCGGCTGATGGCTTCGGTGAACTACATGACCCAGGTGCTGTTCGCCGTCTCGATGATCTCCAACGTCATCAACAGCGCCGTGCGCGCCATTGCTTCCTCCCGGCGCATCCGGGAGGTGCTGGAGGAACAGCCCGCCCAGAAACAGCCGGAATTGCCCGCAATGCCGGATATTCGAGGGGAGATCGCGTTCGAGGACGTCTGCTTCACCTACGCCGGGGCGGGGGATGCTTCGCTTTCTCACATCAGCTTCCACGTGAGCCCCGGCGAGACTGTGGGCATCATCGGCCCTACAGGCAGCGGCAAGACCACCCTTGTGAACCTTGTGCCCCGGCTGTATGACGCCACCGGAGGCCGGGTGCTGGTCGACGGGATCGACGTGACTCAAATCGACGAAAAACGCCTGCGCGACGCCGTGGGCGTGGTGGCCCAGAAGGCGCTGCTGTTCACCGGCACGATACGGGACAACCTGCGATGGGGCCGGGCGGAGGCGACGGAGGATGAGATACGGCGCGCGGCGCGGATCGCCTGCGCGGAGGGATTCATCGAAAAGGCGGAGAAGGGCTATGATACCCTGCTGGGCCAGGGCGGCGTGAACCTGTCCGGCGGGCAAAAGCAGCGGCTGTCCCTGGCGCGGGCCCTGGTGCGCCGCCCCAGAATTCTGATTCTGGATGACTGTACCAGCGCCCTGGATGCCCAGACGGAATCGGCCGTATTGAAGGGCCTGAGGGACATGGGCCGGGAGACGACGGTGCTGCTGATCAGCCAGCGCGTCTCCACCGTCATGCGCGCCGACCGCATCCTCTGCCTGGATAACGGCAGGCTGGAGGGCTATGGCACCCATGGAGAATTGATGAAAAACTGCGAAGTCTACCGGAAGATCTACGCCTCCCAGATCGGGGGTGAGGGTCATGTCTGACTGGCACGCCAGTATCCCGCCCGGAAACCTGAGCGGCATCCAGCGTCCCGGCAAAGGTGGTACCGTTGTGAAGCCCAGGAACATGAGGGGCACGTTGCATAGGCTGTGGGATTTGACCCGGGGCCACCGCCAGGGCCTGGGCTGGATATTGCTGCTCTCGGCGCTGGCCAGCGGCGTTTCGATCCTCTCGCCCTACCTGACGGGCAACGTGGTGACGGCCATCAGCGGCGGGCAAGCCATCGCCGCGGGCCTCGCGACCCTCGCGGCTGTATACATCATCGACTGGCTGATCCGCTTCCTGCAGCAGTTCTTCATGGCGTCCATCGGCCAGCGCGTCATCCGGCACATCCGGCAGACGCTGTTCGAAAAGATCCTGACGCTGCCGCTCTCGTTCTTCGACAAGCGGCAGCACGGCGAGCTGATGAGCCGATTGACCAACGATGTTGACAACATCAGCACCACCATTTCCAATTCCCTGACGCTGCTGCTGACCCACGGCTTCACCGTCGCGGGCATCTTCGTCGCCATGCTGCTGCTTAGCCCGATCCTGACGGGTGTGTCGCTCGTCGGCGTGGGCCTGATTTTCCTGCTGACAAAGGTCGTCACCACCCATAGCCGAAGGCTGTTCAGGGAACAGCAGAGGACGCTGGGCGCGTTGAACGGCCAGGTCGAGGAGAGTGTCTCCGGCCTTTCGGTGGTAAAGGCCTTCTGCCGGGAAGAGGCGATGGAGGGGGAGTTCGACGAAAAAAACGACGCTCTCTGCCGGGCTTCCATCAGGGCGCTGATCTGGAGCGGGTACCTCATGCCGCTCATGAACGTCATCAACAACCTGTGCTACCTGACCATCGCCGTGGTCAGCGGCATACTGTATGTGAAGGGGCGCGTGGCGAGCATTGGCCTGATCACCAGCTTTCTGTTGTATGTGCGGCAGTTTACCCGGCCGTTTGTCGAGATTGCCAACATCTACAACAGCTTCCAGACTGCCGTGGCCGGGGCAGAGCGGGTGTTTGAGATACTTGACGAAAAGCCGGAACCGGCGGACAGGCCGGACGCTCTCCCTCTGAAGCAGCCGAAGGGCGACATCGAGTTTAAAAACGTGAGCTTCGGCTATATACCGGAAAAGCAAGTGCTGAAGGATGTGAGCCTAAACGTGCCCGCGGGGACCCAGCTTGCCATCGTCGGGCCCACCGGCGGCGGCAAGACCACAGTCATCAATCTCCTGACGCGCTTTTACGACGTGGACAGGGGCGGCATTGCCCTGGACGGTCACGACCTGCGGGACTATCGCATGGCGGACCTTCGCGACGCCTTTGGCGTAGTGCTCCAGGACACGGCGCTGTTCAACGACACGGTGCTGGAGAACATACGCTACGGCCATCGGGACGCTGCCATTGAAGACGTGTGCCGGGCAGCCCGGATTGCAGGCGCGGACACCTTTATCGAGCGCCTGCCCGATGGCTACGATACCGTACTTACGCAGGGCGGCGAGGAGCTGAGCCAGGGCGAACGACAGCTGTTGACTATTGCACGGGCAGTGCTGACCAACGCGCCGATCATGATCCTTGACGAGGCCACGAGCTCTGTAGATACGGTGACGGAGCAGAAAATCCGCAAGGCATTGACGGCAATTTGCAAGGGACGGACTTCGTTCATCATAGCCCACCGCCTGTCCACCATACGGGATTCGGATCGAATCATACTGATCGAGGACGGAATGATCGTGGAGCAGGGCACCCACGCCGAATTGATGGCTCTGGACAAGGAATATGCGCGGATGTATCGAACCCAGACGGGATTGTGAGCATCGTTTCAAAACGTTGCCTCCGAGGGCAAGCTTCAGTTACTCGTCTCATTCCACTCGGGCGAGGTCAGCGCAAGGCTGTGACTGCCCAAACAGCGCTTTTTTCCAAGCCTCATTGCGGTTCATGTGTACTATCGTGAAGCAGCGCCATGATGCCGGGATACTCGTTGCCGTGATAGGATGTCAGTGTGAGTTCTTCACTGTCAAGCAGATCAAAACCCAATATTTTTTCAAAATCTTCAGGGGTAAACAAGGGAAATACTTCATCGGACCATTCAGGCCTTCGCGCCCTGAACATGCCTCCGCAAATGGGGTACAGCGCGTCGCGCTCGTTCGGTTTGAAGTCCACAATCAGAATGCTCCCGCCCCTTTTGAGGATTCGCTTCACCTCGCCGAGTACTAAATCAAGCATTGCAGGCGCTACGGCTGAGATGGATTTGATCATGAATACAATGTCGAACTGGTTGTCTCTGAACGGCAGCTCCCTGACATTCTGCCTGATCGTGGCAGAGGGATTGTGGCTCTTCGCCCTGATAACCGCTTTGGACGAGATGTCGCAGCCAAACTGCATCGGAAAAATATCGCTCATTGACTTTAGAAAATAGCCGTCGCCGCAGCCGAAGTCCAAAATCGTCAGGGCAGGGTCGGTCAAATCATGCTTCCTCAGCATGTCCCTGACCTTCTCAATGTTGATGGCATGAACGCCGTTTTTCACATAATACTCGTCCCACAGTCTGTCATCCTTCATGAATATACACAGCCTTTCTGCGAAAGGCACCGAAGGGGTTATGAAACGGTGCTCTATCGCGGGTCGCATAGTTCTGCTATACTAACAACTGTAGGGTCAGCACACTACAGAACCCGTGGAGGTGAGTGGCGGGGCT
>JAZTZK010000150.1:0-4406 GCA_045637485.1 Clostridia bacterium | reverse complement strand
GCGGCAAGACGGATGAGGTCCTTTGCGGATGGATTCGCGCCTTTATTGCGTCAGAGGCGCGAAGCAGAGCGTGAGGGGACCTCATCAGTCTGGCCTGACGCTTCGCTATGCCTTCGGCCGGCCAGCCAGCTTCCCCAGAGGGGAAGCCTTTTGGACGCTGTTCGCCCTGATTCTGTTAAGAACTTGTTCAAAGTTGACAGCGTTACCTGAAAGGGGAGGTGCTGAGCGAAGCGAGGCGGAGGGGTTCCGAATAATCGGGACGCTGAGCTGTAACAGCAGGTCGGCCAAATCGCTCTCAATAACCCCGGGAACCTGAACGGTTACTTATTGCATGGCATCCACAGGTACGCTGTCACGATACAGTCGATCCGGACAACAGTCCAAATCACCCGGCCAACAGACAGAGCCATATTCTACACGCGCCGCTGAAAACAGCGCGTCATTCTTCAATGCTCTGTAGGCAGGCCACTTCAGCAATGCAGAAGCATCGAATATGCGGCGTTCACCGTTGGAAAAGGTCAGATCAAGCCTGTGGTCCGGCATCACATCCACGGATCGTACACGCGGTCCCAGTGTCTCAGCGCCTCTAATGGTTTCAGTCATGTCGTCGCCTCCTTTATTTCAGAGGATCAATACGGAAAGTCTCTTCACCATTGACTGACTGATCAGTATTCCATAAAACATACTGATCGTCGGCATCGTTATTCCTCCGCTTTCCCCTGTTCTATCCCGGACAGACTTTAAGTTGATGTCAAGTCATGGCCATTATCTTTCCTCCCGGAAGTAATGCTGGCCCAGGCTCTCGGGGGGCTGGTCCTCCTTCTTCTTGCGCAGGCTGGTCAGGATCAGCACGATGATCGTGACCACGTAGGGCAGCATCTTGAAGATCTCCTGGGTGCTGCGGTCCAGGCCGGGGATGTACAGGTAGAGTATGTACAGCGCGCCGAACAGCAGCGAGCCCCAAATGGCGTTCAGCGGACGCCAGCGGGCGAAGATCACCAGCGCCACGGCCAGCCAGCCCCGGTCGCCGAAGCCGTTGTTGGTCCAGGTGCCGCCGGAGTACTCCATCACGAAGTACAGGCCGCCCAGCCCGCAGATGGCCCCGCCGATGACGGTGGCCAGGTACTTGTACAGCGACACGTTGATGCCGGCGGCGTCGGCGGTGGCGGGGTTCTCGCCCACCGCCCGCAGGCACAGGCCCTGGCGGGTGCGGTTCAGGTACCAGGACAGCACGATGGAAACCACGATGGCGATATAAGTCAAAAGACCGTAGCTGAACAGCACGTCGCCCACCACCGGGATTTTACTCAGCACGGGCAGCTCCAGCCGGAAGGCGCTGGCCGTGGCCGCGGTGGAAATCTGGCCCACGCCGCCCGCCAGCTTGGACAGGGAGCCGCCGAAGAAGTTGCCCACGCCCACGCCGAAGGTGGTCAGGGCCAGGCCGGAGACGTTCTGGTTGGCCCGAAGGGAGATGGTCAGCACGCTGTAGACCAGTCCGCCCAGGCCGCCGGCGACCAGCGCCGCAAGCAGCGCCAGCAGGAAGCCCACAAAGGGGCTGGGCGTCTGCGTCGCCCGCTCGTACATGAAGGCCGCGGCCAGGCCGGCGATGCCGCCCATGTACATCATGCCGGGCACGCCCAGGTTCAGGTTGCCCGATTTTTCGGTCAGTATCTCGCCGTTGGCGCCGAAGAGTATGCAGATGCCCTGGCGAATGGCGTTCTGCAGAAATGTGATGATCACTGCCATGGCTCAGCCCTCCCTGCGGCGGTGGCGGAATTCCACCTTGTAGTTGATAAAGAACTCGCAGCCCAGCACAAAGAATAGTATGATGCCGGTGATGATCTCGCTGGCGTTTTCGTTCAGGCTGAACTGGCTGGCGATCTGTATCGCGCCCTTGGCCATGAAGGTCAGCAGGAACGATACGATCATCATTGTGAAGGTGTTCAGCTTGCTCAGCCAGGCCACCACGATGGCGGTGAAGCCGCGGCCCCCGGCCAGCGTGGTGGAGATGGTGTGGCCCGCGCCGCTGACCAGTATGAACCCGGCCAGGCCGCACAGCGCGCCGGAGATGGCCATCGTGCGGATGATGACGGTCTTCACGTTGATGCCGGCGTAGCGGGCGGTGTTCACGCTCTGGCCCACGTAGGCGATCTCATAGCCCTGCTTGGAATAGCGCAGGTAGATGTAGATGAACGCCGTGATGGCCACCACGATCACAAGGTTCCAGCCGTAGGTCAGGTCGAACAGCGGCGGCAGCCAGCCGGCCTTGCTGGCGGAATTGATGATGCCCACGCTGTTGGAGCCCGCGGGATTTTCCCAGAACACGATGCAGAAGGACACGAGCTGGGTGGCCACGTAGTTCATCATCAGCGTAAACAGCGTCTCGTTGGTGTTCCACCCGGCCTTGAACAGCGCCGGTATCACGCCCCAGACCATGCCCGCCAGCAGCGACGCGCCGATCATCAGCGCGAACAGCACCGGCGCGGGCACCCTGTCGCCCAGGTAGATCATCACCGCGGCGGTGGCGGTGGCCCCGATCAGCACCTGGCCCTCGCCGCCCACGTTCCAGAAGCGCATCTTGAACGCCGGGGTGATGGCCACGGCCACCAGCAGCAGCGCCAGCGTATCCCGTATTGTCACCCACAGCCTTCTGCTGGAGCCCACCGCGCCGTCGACGATGCCGGCGTAGACCTCCACCGGGTTCAGCCCGGTCATCGCAACGATCACGACCCCACAGACCACCAGGGCCAGCAGTATCGCGGCCAGGCGCACCCCTATGGCCAGCCAAAGACTGGCTTCCTGGCGCCTGGAGATGTGAAACAGCGGCTCGCGCGCGCCATGCCTGTTCCTCGCCATCAATGCTCGCCCCCCTTCCCGGTATGGGTCATCATCAGGCCGATTTGCTCCTTGGTGGCGGTGCGGGCGTCCACGATGCCCGTCACGCTGCCGTCGCAGAGCACCAGTATCCGGTCGCACAGGGCCAGCAGCACGTCCAGGTCCTCGCCCACGCACAGCACCGCCACGCCCTGCTGCTTTTGCTCGTTCAGCAGCCGATAGATGGTGTAGGAGGAGTTGATGTCCAGCCCGCGCACCGGGTAGGCCACCATCAGCACGACGGGTGCGGAGGAGATCTCACGCCCCACCAGCACCTTCTGCACGTTGCCGCCGGAGAGCTTCCCCACCGGGGTGGTGACGCCCGGGGTGACTATCTCCAGCTGGCTGATGATGTGCTCGGCCAGTGTCCTTGGCTTGTGTCGGTCAGCCCAGAATAAGCCGCCCTTCCTGTAGCTGCGGATCATCATGTTGTCGATCATGTCCATCGGTCCCACCAGGCCCATGCCCAGCCGGTCCTCGGGCACGAAGGACAGCTTGATGCCCATGCGGGTGATCTCCACCGCGCTCAGCTTCGAGATATCCAGCATGGGCTGGTTCGGGGGATAGTAACAGATTTCGCCGGACGCCTTGGGGGTCAGCCCCGCGATGGACTCCAGCAGCTCCCTCTGGCCGCTGCCGGCCACGCCCGCAATGCCCAGTATCTCGCCGCCATAGGCGGTGAAGGAGGCGTGGTCCAGCGTGGTGACGCCCTCCGGGTCGACGCAGGTGACGTCCTTCATCACCAGGCGCACCTGGGGGTCCACCGGGTCGGGCCGGTCGATGTCCAGCGTCACCTTCTTGCCCACCATCATCTCGGTCAGCGACTCCACGGTGGCCTCGGCGGTTTCCACTTCGCCCACGTACCTGCCCTTGTGCAGCACGGCCACCCGGTCGGAAAGCTCCAGCACCTCGTTCAGCTTGTGGGTGATGATGATGATGGCGTTGCCGGCGTCGCGCATGTTGCGCAGCACCGCGAACAGGGCCTTGGTCTCCTGGGGCGTCAGCACGGCGGTGGGCTCGTCCAGTATCAGTATGTTCGCGCCGCGGTAGAGCATCTTCATGATCTCCACCGTCTGCTTTTGGGATACGGACATCTCGTAGATCTTTTTGTCGGGGTCGATGTCAAAGCCGTACTTCGAGGCCAGCGCGCGGATGCGGGTGGCCACGGCGGCGATGTCCAGCCGCGTGGGGCCGGAGAGCCCCAGCACGATGTTCTCCGCCGCGGTGAGCACGTCCACCAGCTTGAAGTGCTGGTGAATCATGCCGATGCCCAGCGGAAAGGCGTCCTTGGGCGAACGGATGGTCACCTCCTCCCCGTGGACGAAGATCTGGCCCTCGTCCGGGTAGTAGATGCCGGAGATCATGTTCATCAACGTAGTCTTGCCGCTGCCGTTCTCCCCAAGTATGGCCAGTATCTCCCCGCTGCGCACGGAGAGGTTGATGTGGTCGTTGGCGACGACCTTGCCGAACCGCTTGGATATGTTCCGAAGCTCAATGGCGTTCCCGTCCTTCACCCGGCAATCCCCCCATTT
>JAZTZK010000149.1:0-2659 GCA_045637485.1 Clostridia bacterium | reverse complement strand
GAAATCGGACAGGCCCTCCACCGTCAGGATGCGCTTGCCCTCGACCCGCTTCGTGCTCAGCACGCAGGCTCTGACCGCCCTGTCATCGACGATGACGGTGCAGGTGCCGCAGGCGCCCTCGCTGCAGCCGTCCTTGACGGAATGCAGGTGCAGATCGTCCCGCAGGTAGCGCAGCAGCGGCTTGTCCTCGGCGGTCTCCCGGAGCACGCCGTTTACGGTGAAATAATATTTACTCTGCATGAGGGCTCCTTTTTAACGTTGCAAACCAGTCGTTCAGCAGCACATTCAGCTTTTCGTCGTCATAGTAGGCGGAATTATCGTACACAGGCATTTCAATGCCTTCCTGGGAAGTCCATGTTAACTCAGTGTCGATTGGTATATCCGTCTTGCAACCGCCCTCCACATCGACGTGGTTATTGTCCGTGACCTGCCATTGGCCGCTGCTCATCATAAAGCTGGTGCCGTCCGGCAGGGCGACGATCTGTATGGCGCAGGAGCCGCCGCCGGTGGGCTCGCCCAGAAGCGCCGCGCCCTTCTCCTGCATGATGACCGGGAAGAGATTCCCACAGGAGAAATCCTCCCGGGTGGTGAGCACGCCGTAGCGGAACCGGTCGTAGATCGCTTCCCGATCCCCCGCGTCAAATGCGCCGTCCAGGTTCGTATCCGCCTCATAGGTGACGGTCATCCGCCTTCCGGTCAGCTTGTCGACGCCGTACAGCCTGTCCGCGCCCACGGAGAGGGCGGCGATAAAGGCCAATACGTCGCTGGAGCCGCCCTCGTTGTAGCTCAGGTCGAAGAGGACGTTCTGGATGTCCGGGTTCTCGGCGGCCTTCCTCAGACCGGCGACGACGATGCCCGCCCCGTCTTGGGGCAATTCTCCCTCGCCGCCATAATATGCCGCCCAGCCCGCCTCGTCCGGCATGAAGCCTTCGAGGCGGATGATCGCGGTGTTGCCGCATTCCCGGTAGACGTCCTCTCCCCATATTTCGGCGCGGGTCTCGAGGATCTGCGTAGCCAACTGCGAAATGAATATAACCTTGGACTTCATCAGGGCCGAATACGTGTCGTTGTCGTAGGGCTCGACTTCCTGGAGCGTCCATTCCGAACGGAGCAGGGCGGCGTCCATATCATAGGTATGCCCGTCGTTCAGGTAGAACAGGAAAAGGTCGTTCATGCCCTTCAAATAATCGTAGCCCCGGGTGGATTGAAGTTCTTCAATCAAGGCTTCCCCCGCCTCGCCCAGGTCCAGCAGCGCTTGCTCAAACCCCTTTTCGGCGATGGCGGCGTCCAGGGCCGCCACGCCGGGATGGCCGAAGAAGTTGTCGATGATAAAGCACAGCTCGGCCCAGGTCTCCGCCGCCACATCCTCCGGGCGCACGCCCTCCGTCACCAGGGTCTGCATCATCGCCGATTCCATGTCCGGAGTCTCGAACAGCTCTGTGCCGTACCTGCCGAAGCGCGCCCTTTCCCCGTTCCAGGTCATCATCCGGGTGGATATGTCGCACAGCAGGCTGCTCACGAGGGTCAGGGAGAGGTAGACGTCGTCGGCGTCGGCATACATCCTCAGCCCGTACTTGCCGAAATCCAGCGTCAGAGGCCGTGGATCCCCCTCGTAGGTCACGTCGGCGATCCGCACAAGGGCGCAGTTGCTGTCCTTCAGGGCGACGGGCTGTCCCTCGTAGGGCGGTGCGGGGCAGTAAAAGCCCGTCCAGTCCTCGGTGGAAAGGGTGCCGGCCTTTGGATCGACAACGGCCTTGACGCCCTGCGTTCCGGTGAAGATCAGCGTGCCGTCCGCCCCCGTTTCACAGGTGAGGGGATTGCTCCCCAGGTATTCGGAGTAGGCCCTCAGGCCGCAATAGGGCACGTTGGGCTGATCCGGATAGAACCGAACCGTGAAGGCGTCCGTCTCACCGTCTTCGCGGATCACCGGAACCGCTTTCTCGGTGAAAGTAGCGCTCTGCGCAAATGAGAAGGCAAACAGGTTGAACACGAGAGACAATATCAGTAGCATGGCAATGCGCTTTTTCATGGGCAGGCTCCTTCCGTCCGTTGATTCACCGGCGTCGGGTCATCCCTTGTCCGATCCGCCGCGTTGCCTCAATACCTGTTCCGATCCGCCCAGAGGCCCGGTGCGGGATTGGAGATGTAATAGATTTCCTCGCCGTCGGGCAGGGTGTTCGGCGCCATCGGCGATGGCCATGCGGGTGCGATACACCGCCTTGTTGCACGCCCGGGTGCCGCTGAACTCGCCCGGCTCCGGGTAGAAAATCATTTTGTCGTTTACGATAGAAACACACTCTATCCGATGATCAGCGTTCCCGTCTTTCCGTGGATGGCGTCCCGGGCCTTTTCCAGCAGCGTGATCAGCGTCTCGCGGCCGGGCCTGGACTCGGCGAAGGACAGCGCCGCCTCCACCTTCGGCAGCATGGAGCCCGGGGCAAACTCGCCTTCCCGGATGTATTTCCGCGCGGTGTCGGGGGTCAGCCGGTCCAGCCACTGCTGGTCGGGCTTTCCGAAGTGGATGGCCACCTTCTCCACGGCGGTGAGTATGATCAGCAAATCGGCCTCCAGCTGTCGGGCCAGCACTGCGGCGGCAAAGTCCTTGTCGATTACCGCCGCCGCGCCCTTCAGGTGGTTGCCTTCGGTTTTGAATACCGGG